>NZ_JBQCVO010000001.1:0-141211 GCF_051958295.1 Neisseria sp. P0014.S002
ATATTTGAAACAAAAACAGCCGAAAACCTGTGTTTGGATTTCGGCTGTTGGAGGAAAGGCTTTTTTGCAAAGGTCTCAGGCCGTCTGAAAAATAATTTTCAGACGGCCTTTCTGTTTTCATTTCAAACTGATTAATGCTTAAATTTAAGTTTTTGTTCAATCATTTGACAATCAATCTTTCTCAACCGTAAAAAACAGTGCTTCCTGTTTCAAAGCATTACCGTCTGCATCGGTCAATGCTGCTTCTGCTGCGGAAAACTTGATAACGGCGAGGCTGAGGCTACCTTGTTCAGTCAGTGCCGTGTTGAGGATGACGCCTGCTTCTTCCTCGCCGACTTTGACGGCAATACCGGCGGCTTCTAAAGAATCTCCGCTTAATACGGCCAGACCGCGTTTGACTTGGCCTCGGTATTGGGCGCGGGCGATGATTTCTTGGCCGGGGTAGCAGCCTTTACGGAAATGGACTGCGCCGATGATATGTTGGTTGAGCATTTGGGCAACAGCCGCTTCTTTGGTTGCGGTGCAAATCCACGGATAGCCGCTGCGGATTTCGTGTAGGTTCCACGCGTTTTCGGCTCCTGCTTGATATTCGGCTGCATTTTCGGCTGCTGAAATTTTCAGACGGCCTGTGTGCGGCAAGGTAATTTCCACGGTGTTTTCTTGAATTTGGGCTGAAAAAGACAGTTGTGGTTCGGTAGCAGGATGAGGTTCTGCATTGTCTGCCAACTCGCCGCTGACTGCTAAATCGGGCATCAGCTCGAAGACGACCTTTGCACGCAAGACAAACATTCTCAGGCGTTTGACGATGGCTTCGGTCAAATCTTGAGCCATGACCAACAGTAAATCTTCTCCGCGATTGACGACCAACATATTCGCCAACACACGGCCTTTAGGCGTATTGTATGTGGCGTAACATGCCTGACCGATAGCTAAATTATTAATATCATTGGATAATTGACCATGAAGAAATGAAGCTCTGTCTTCGCCGCTGACACGGACAACGCTGAAAAAAGGCAGGCGGGTTTGCATAATCGACTCCTTAAATTGTAGATGCTGAATTATCGCCCAAATTGCTACTTATTATCAAATAAATAAATTCAGGCCGTCTGAATTTTTCAGACGGCCTGTTGTTTAGGTTCAAACAATCAAAATTATTTGATGCTGACTTTGCGGATAATCACGGCTTCAGTTGGAACGTCTTGGTGGAAGCCGCGTGTCGCTGTTTTTACTTTGCTGATTTTACGGACGACGTCCATGCCGGAAGTAACTTTACCGAAAACAGCATAGCCGTAGCCTTGAGGGGTTTTGCTTTTGAAATTCAAAAAGTCATTGTCGGCTGTGTTGATAAAGAACTGGCTGGTTGCTGAATTCGGATCGCCGGTGCGTGCCATGGCGATGGTGCCGACATTATTTTTCAAGCCGTTGTATGCTTCGTTGGTGATGGCTTTATCGGTGGGTTTTTGAACCATATTCTCGGTAAATCCGCCGCCTTGAATCATAAAATTGTCGATAACGCGGTGGAAAATCGTGTTGTCGTAAAAACCTTTTTTGGCGTAATTGACAAAGTTTGCCACGGTTTTCGGCGCTTTGACTTCATCCAGCTCCAGTTGGATGTTGCCCATATTGGTTTCAATCACGGCATGGGTAACTGCTTGTGCTTGCACGGAAAGTGAGAGTGCGAGGGCGCACAGGGTCAGTTTGATGGATTTTTTCATATGTCTTCTCGAATGATGTATTGTGAAAATGGAATATTAACCTTGTTTCGCGTGAAATCCATAAAAAACATGTAAGATTTTTCAAGCGAAAAATATAAGGCAATCAAATCAGGCCGTCTGAAAAGGGATAAAAACCAAATTCTTGCTCTTTATCATTCCCTTTCAGACGGCCTGCTATTACGGTCAAACCGAAATCAGATTAGAAATCCAATTCCGCTTTCAGCCAATAAGTGCGCGGCATGCCGACGACGGCGAAGCTGCGGTCGTATTGGCCGCGCTGTACCTGCCAGTAGTTTTTGTTGAACAGGTTTTCTACCGAGCTGCTGACAGTTAAAGTATTTTTGCCGAGTTTGGTTTTGTAGCGCGCGCCTACGTCAACCAAAGTGTAGGAAGGGAAGGCGTATTGTTTTTGCGTGTCTTGGTAGGATTTACCGAAGTACGAAACGTTGCCGTTCAAGGTCAGACCTTTGGCAAACGGTGTGTCCCATTCCACGCCTGCTTTGGCAATCACGCGAGGATTGGCGACTTGTACGCCGTTAACCAGCATATCGCGTGAATTTGGGTAGTCTTTCACTGTCGATTGCAGATACATCAGGCCCAAAGTCGGACGCAAAGTATTGTTGAGCAAGTTCGCGTAGGTGTTGAACTCAATACCGCGGCTGCGCTCCATGCCTTGTTCATCTCCGGCTGAACCGCCCAAGGCTTTATACGCCGCGAAGTCTGTTTTGCTGGTGGTAGAACCGCGCCAGTAACCCGGGCGTTTGATTTGGAACGCATTCAGGGTCGTCACGAAATTGCCCCAGTTTTTACGCACGCCCACTTCAAACTGACGGCTGACACGCGGTTTGGACATGGTGGTATTGCCGTCATCGTCGGTTTTGATATCCGCAGGCTCTAAGTCTTCCATGTAGTTGCCGTAAACGACCAAATCAGGCTGCGGTACCCAAGCGGCCATTAGCATCGGGCTGAAGCGTTTGGAATCCCCGCTTTTACCTTCTTTTTTATCGGTATATTCAACCGCTTGGAAACGACCGCCCAAAGTCAGACGGTATTTGTTGTCGGCAAAGCCCAGTGTGTCGGACAAGGCCAAGCTGTTGACTTTGATATTGGCATCCAAGTTTGCTGAGCTTTCCCAGCCTGTCGCGTAATTAGGAACAAAAGAAGCCAGTTGATTTTCAATATTGCCGTTTGCATCAACCTCAACGCGGCTTTTACCTGCAGCCAAACCACGGACAGTCGCACGCTGACGAATGATACGGTCAAAAGCAGTACTCCAGTTATGCGTTACCGGGCCGGTTTCAAATTCGCCGCGTGCGGATAAATTCATACTCAAAGTACGGAAATATTGGTCGGTCAGACGGGCCGTGCCGGTGTGGTATTGGTCGGCACTTGAGCAGGTTGCAGTCTGGCTGCTTGCCCCATTTTTACCGCATATAGTCGGAGAAATCAGCGTGCCGTAATAACGCGCTTTGTTGTTGCCGATACCGCCGGTAATTTGGGCATTTTCAAACGCATCCCATTCAAAGGTCAGCATATTGGTTTGGCCGACGGTATTTTGCCAGTTCCAACTTGGTAGCAAATTCACTTTACCATCAGGCGCATCAAACAAACGACCATCAGCGTTTTGAATATCCTGCATACGCGCGCGGCCGCCGTTGGTTTTACGTTTTGCGTAGATAGAGTCGAGCGCTACGCGCAGTTTTTCTCCGTGATAATCTGCATTCAAAGCAAATTCTTTGTTGTCCTCGCTGTAACCGTGGCGCGGAGTATCGCCGTGGCGCAGTTTGCCGTTGGCGCGCACGCCGAATTCTTTATTTTCGCCGAAGCGTTGACCTAAATCGAATGTGCCTTGGGCGCGGTTGTTGCTAAACCAGCCCAAACCAATTTTGCGGTTGCCTTCATCGGCAGCTTTTTTGGTCTCAATATTGACGGAACCAGATACCGCGCCTTCAGGGTCCATGCCGTTTACGGCGGTGGACGCGCCTTTAATCAGCTGCGCAGAGCCGACTTGCACGCTGGCCGTGCCTTGTGTGCCGTACATACCTGCCAAACCGTTGACGCTGAATTGGCGCGCGTCAAGCTGATAACCGCGGAAATACAAGCCGGTCAGCGTATTGCTTTCGCCGCCGAACTGCCAAACGGATGCGTCTTTTTTGGCTACGGCATCCACCAAAGTACGCGCTTCGGTATTGTTGAGGGCTTTTTCGTCGTAATTGACCACGGTAATCGGGGCGGTAAAGGCATTGGCTTTGCCCAACACACCCAAATTCACACGGTCGCGCATATCGCCGTCACTGGCGATGGAATACGAGCGCGCGGCCTTCACGCGTTTGGCGTTGGCTTGGACTTTGACTTCCTGCACTTCCGCATATGCTTCGGGAGCAGAAGTGGCTTCATCGGCGGCGTAGGCGAATGCGCTTGCAACCACAAGCGGCATCAGGGCTAATTTGCTGTTCATAAAATACCTTCTGGTTTGAAATATTAATAATTCTTATATCGAGTAAAAAATTACAAAGTAATTTGGTTTTGCGATTATATTTGATAAGATTTCCGCCTTCCACAAAAACAAATAAGAACTGTTTGTACATACAAAAAATACAACAGTTCAGAAAACTATTATTACAGTTACCATAGTCAAATAAATTTGCCGTCCTTTCAGACGGCCTTTACATCCTTTCAGAGAACACTCCATGCAAAAATGGCAAATCGAGCTTTATTCCACGCCGTCTTGGCTATTGCAGACCTTATTGATGGTCGCTGCAGCCTCGACGGTCATTCTGTTTTTTGCACGCAACACACGCTTCGGGCGCGAGTTTAGCTATATCCTGCGGCTGTGTCTGACGCCGAAAAGTGCAGTTAAAGTATTGCTGCTGATTACGGCGATGATTACGCTGCTGTTAACCGAAGTACGGCTGAATGTGTTGAGTACCTTTATGTCCAAAGGGCTTTACGACTCGATGCAGGATTTGAACGCCTCCGCGTTTTGGATGTTTGCAGCGATGAACGCGGGCGTGGTGTTGATACGGGCGTTTAACAACGTCGTCAACGACTTTCTCGATCAAGGCTTGGCGATTAAATGGTCGGAGCGGCTCAATGAAGTTTTAACTTCGCGCTGGCTTGCCGACAAAAACTACTACCGCCTGCAAATGCGCCGCCATGCGCCGGACAACATCGACCAGCGTATCCAACAGGACGCGCAGGATTTCATCGCCTCGACCATCGAATTTGTGCGCGGCATGGTCAATTCAGTTGTTACCTCGCTGGAATTTGCCGTTGTTTTGTGGGGCTTGGCAGGCATCCTGACCGTGTTTGGCTTTGACATTCCGCACGGCATTGTTTGGTTTGTCTATATGTTTGTAATTTTGGCGACCTTTATCGCCATGTGGATAGGCAACCCGTTGATTCGTTACAACTATGAAAACGAAAAGCTCAACGGCGACTACCGTTATTCCCTTATCCGCGTACGCGACCACGCCGAAAGCGTGGCATTTTACAGCGGCGAAAAACACGAGCACGACCAGCTTTCCGACCGTTTCAAAGCCATCATCCGCAACCGTTGGCGCATTGCGCGACAAAGCGTCTGCCTGAGCGGCTTTAACGACATGTTCACCAACGGCATTAAACTCTTCCCCATTATTTTGCAAGCTCCGCGCCTGTTTGCCGGACAAATCAAAATCGGCGACATTCAGCAGACCGTCCAAGCCTTCGCACGACTGCAAAACGCGCTGTCTTTCTTCCGAATGTTCTACAACAAATTCACTGCCTACCGCGCCCGACTGGAGCGTCTGTACGGCTTTTTGCTGAGCACGGAAGAAAAACACACCGCACGACAACCCGACCTTACCGAAGTTTCAGACGGCCTGATCTTGGAAAACGTTGCCCTATACCGCCACAACGGCGAAGTTTTATTAGACGGTATCAATATCAACCTCAAAAGCGGCAATTCCCTGCTGATACGCGGCCCGAGCGGTTGCGGCAAAACTTCGTTGCTGCGCGCGCTGGCAGGGCTTTGGCCTTTCGGCAGCAGCGGTAAAGTCAGCCATCCGCCGCATCAAGAAATTCTCTTCCTGCCGCAACGTCCGTACACGGCACAAGGCAGTCTGCGCGATGCGATTTGTTACCCTGCCATCGACAAACAACATCCGGAACTGATCGAAGCCATGAATACCTGCCGATTAGGTTATCTGGTTGATAAATTAGATAAAACCGATGACTGGCAACACAAACTCTCCCCGGGCGAACTGCAACGTGTTGCCTTCGTCCGCGCCCTGCTCTCGCAGCCCAAAGTCATCTTGCTCGATGAAGCCACCGCCGCCCTGGACGAACCGACCGAAGCCATGCTCTACCGCGCCTTAAAGCAAAAACTGCCCGACAGCATCATCATCAGCATCGGCCACCGCAGCACGCTCAACGAGTTCCATGATTTATGCCTCGATGTCGGTCATGTACAATGCTGAATTAATGGCATACCAAAGGCCGTCTGAAACAGTGAAAAACGAAATCAAACGATTTTGTCCTCGCCGTTTCAGACGGCCTTTTCAAACGCTATGGCATGTTTATTTGCTATACTCTGCATTGTGTTAACGTCGTCTAAAAAATATTTATGAAAACCCTGGCCCTTATTCCACATTACAACCATCCGACCACCATCAGCCACGTTGCCCAAACCATGCGCGGCTTCGGTTTAAACGTTTTAATTGTGGACGACGGTTCACGCGAAGAATGCAAACCTGTATTGCAGGCTCTGGTTTCAGACGGCATTGATATCCTTTACCGCCCCATCAACGGCGGCAAAGGTGCAGCGGTCAAAACCGGTTTGGAATACGCTCAAGAACATGGTTATACCCACGTCTTGCAGGTTGATGCAGACGGCCAGCATTGCTTGAGCGACACACCCAAACTCCTCGCAGCAGCAGAACAAAACCCCGAAGCCGTTGTTTGCGGCTGGCCGCAATACGGCGATGACGCGCCCAAAGCACGGCTTTACGGACGCAAAATTACCGATTTCTGGAATATGCTGCACACTTGGTCATGCGACATCAAAGACGGCATGTGCGGCTTCCGCCTCTATCCGCTTGCACCCGCGCTATCCGTCGTCCGCGAAGAAACCGTAGGCGACCGCATGGACTTCGATACGGAAATCCTTATCCACCTCTACTGGCGCGATGTCAAACCGGTTTGGATTAAAACGCCTGTCCAATATGCCGCCGACGGCGTGTCTCACTTCGATGCCTTTGCCGACAATGTCCGCATCAGCAAAATGCACACACGGCTGTTTTTCGGCATGTTGAAACACCGATTGGGTAAAGTTTTCGGAAAGGCCGTCTGAAACCATGACCGATAATAAACAAACCCATTGGGCGGCGCAGCCCGAACGCGGCAGCCGCCTGTTTCTCACTCTGACCACATTGATGGTGCGCTATCTGCCGGCTTTTTTCATGAGGCCGTGCATTTGGTTTGTGGTGCTGTATTTTTATGCAACCGCGCCCAAACCGCGCCGTCATGTCTTACGCTATCAAACCCGTCTTCAGACTGCCTTTCCCCATACTGTCCTGCCGAAACACAGCGTATTCAAACAATTCGTCGCATTTGGCGAAGCAGTTTGCGACCGTTTTGCCGTGTGGCAACGCAAAATCCGTTATGAAGATTTGGTGATTGAAGATCCGGACGATATCTATTCGCAAGTCAAGCGCAACGAACGCGGCCAGATTTTTGCCTGTTCGCACTTGGGCAATACCGAAGTTTGCCGTGCGCTGGTGTCGCACCATAAAAATTTCAGACTCAATGTATTGGTACACAGCAAACACGCGCAGGCATTTAACGAGGCATTGCAAAAAGCCGGCGCAGATCATATCCGTCTGATTCAGGTGACAGATTTGGACACCACCCTGATGATGGAATTAAACCGCCGTATCGAGAACGGCGAATGGATTGCCATCGCGGCCGACCGCGTTCCTGTACGCGGCGAGAAAACCGCCGACATTAATTTCTTAGGCCATACCGCCCCTATGCCGCAAGGCGCATGGCTGTTGGCTGCGCTTTTAAAAACGCAGGTAAACACGCTGTTTTGTGTCAAACAAAACGGCCGCTATCATTTAAAACTGCGCCGCTTTACCGATACTTCCAGCTGGAAACGCGGCAACCGCGAGGTTGCCGTCAAAGACGCGATGCAGGGTTTTGCCGACATTTTGGCGCAAGAATGTGCGCAAAATCCGCTACAATGGTTCAATTTTTATGATTTTTGGGGCGAAGACGCCGTCTGAAACCATTACATTCACTTTTTTAAACCATGAAAAAACACATCTACTGCCAACACAGCTTTGAAACCGAAGTTCCTTTTTTTGACGTAGATGCCATGCACATCGTGTGGCACGGCAACTATGTCAAATACCTTGAAACCGCACGTTGTGCTTTTCTGTCTTCCATCGGTTACGACTACAACGAAATGGGGCGACAAGGGTACAGCTGGCCGATTGTGCAGATGAACCTCAAATACATCCGCCCTGCCCGTTTCGGCCAAAAAATCCGCGTTGATATGGACATTGTCGAAATCGAAAGCTGCCTGCGTATCGATTACACCATTTACGATGCTGAAACCAACGAAAAACTGACCCGCGCTTCGACTACCCAAGCCGCGGTTTCGCTTTCAGACGGCCTGATGCAGTTTCAAACGCCGGACAGCTGGTTGGAAGCCGTCAAAAGACATCCGACATTTAAGGCCGTCTGAAAAATTTCGCGATTAAACAACATATCGCCTGCTTATCAGCATTACCCTTTATAATTTTAAGTTTTCGTTTCAGACGGCCTTTATCCTCAATCCACACACAATTATGCTACTGAACCTCAACCGCTTTGCCTTTCCTGTTTTCTTAAAAGAAACCCGCCTGCTTACTGCCCTCGCCCTGCCTATGCTGTTGGCGCAAGTGGCGCAAGTTGGCATTGGTTTTGTCGATACGGTGATGGCCGGTGGCGCAGGTAAGGAAGATTTGGCCGCGGTGGCTTTGGGCAGCAGCGCGTTTTCCACGATTTACATTACCTTTATGGGCGTGATGGCGGCGTTGAACCCGATGATTGCCCAACTGTACGGCGCAGGTAAAACCGAAGAAGTCGGCAAAACTGGAATGCAGGGCATTTGGTTTGGCTTGTGTTTGGGCGTATTCGGCATGCTGTTGATGTGGGCGATGATTATGCCTTTCCGTCATTGGCTGACATTGAGCGATTATGTCGAAGACACGATGGCGCAATATATGTTCTTTACCAGCTTGGCAATGCCGGCCGCCATGATACACCGCGCCCTGCACGCTTATGCCTCCAGCTTGAACCGTCCGCGCGTGATTATGTTGGTCAGCTTTGCGGCGTTTGTGTTGAATGTGCCGCTGAACTATGTGTTTGTTTACGGCAAATTCGGTATGCCTGCTTTGGGCGGCGCAGGTTGCGGCGTGGCAACGGCGGCGGTATTTTGGTTCAGCGCATTGGCTTTGTGGCTTTATATCGCCAAAGAAAAATTCTTCCGTCCGTTTGGTTTGACGGCAAAAATCGGCAAACCCGATTGGGCGGCTTTCAAACAGATTTGGAAAATCGGCGCACCCATCGGCTTGTCTTATTTTCTAGAAGCCAGCGCATTTTCGTTTATCGTCTTTTTGGTGGCGCCATTCGGCGAGGATTATGTCGCCGCCCAACAAGTCGTCATCAGCCTGTCGGGCATCTTGTATATGGTTCCGCAAAGCGTCGGTTCTGCAAGCACGGTGCGCGTAGGCTTTTCGCTCGGACGACGCGAGTTTTTGCGGGCGCGTTATATTTCAGGCGTTTCGCTGGTGTTAGGCTGGGTACTTGCCACCTGCACCGCGCTGCTCTTGGTCGTCTTTCGCTTTCAGTTGGCCAGTATGTACACCAACGATGCGGCAGTATTAGGCATTGCCGCGACTGTTTTATTTTTCGCCTCCCTATTCCAACTGGCAGACGCCACCCAATGTATCGCTTCATATGCGCTGCGCGGCTATAAAGTGACCAAAATGCCGATGTTCATCCATGCCGTGGCTTTCTGGGGTTGCGGCCTGCTGCCCGGCTACCTGCTTGCCTATCATGTCGATATGGGCATTTACGGCTTTTGGACCGCGCTGACCGCTTCACTAACGATTGCCGCCATCGCCTTGGTGTGGTGCTTGGAATTGTGCAGCAGGGAGATGGTCAGATCGCACAAGGCCGTCTGAAATTTCTTTCAGACGACCTCCATTGATATTTCATTTACGGCTTATTCACTTTTAAGGGAAAAAATGTTTTCAACTTCCACTATAGAAAAACTTGCTTACTATGTTTATTGCTTGATTGACCCTAGAGACGGCAATATTTTTTATGTAGGTAAAGGCGTGGGCAATCGCGTTTTCCATCATGCCCTAGGTTCATTACAAGAAACAGAAACGCCAAGTGATAAAATTGCTTTGATTAGGGAAATACATAAAAGCGGAAACCAGCCCGTGTATTACATTCTGCGGCACAACATCCAAACAGACAAACAGGCTTTTGAATATGAGGCAATGGCAATAGACCTACTCTCCCTAGTCAAGCCGAGCCAGCAGCCGCTGACTAATATTCAAGGGGGTGCGCATTCTTCAGAAGTAGGATTAATGAGTTTGTCGGAATTAAAACGAAAGTATGATGCTCAAGAATTAAAAACTGATAAACCCATTGTTTTAATTACGATTAATAACGAATACGAGAAACTGAAAAAAGACATTAGATCTGGGAATATTCCTGAAGCCAATAGGGATAAGGAAATTTACGAACGCACACGGAAATATTGGAAAATCGGAAGCCGACGTGAAAAAGCAAAATATGCAGTTGCAGTCTATCGCGGCTGGACATTAGCAGTATATGAAATCGAAAGATGGGTTTCTGCCGATGATATTATTCAAGGTCGCTGGATGTTTGAAGGCAAGCCGTTGCCAAAAGAGTCCGACATTTATCAAGAAATCGTGGACAAGCTGACCTATTCTTCCCAAGAAAACTATAAAGCCCCCCAAAACCCCATTACCTATCGTAATTGTTAAACAGTAAATTTTCAGATGACCTGAAATCCACGAAATTATAAATCATCATGCAACCCATCCAATACCAAACCGACCTTACCCCTTACAACACTTTCGGCCTGAAAGCCCAAGCCCAAGCATTTGTTGCACTCAAACATGCCGACGAGTTGCGCGACATCGTCCGGCTGCCCGAGTTCGACCGAGATACTGTGTTATGGCTCGGCGGCGGCAGCAATATCCTTTTGATGGAAGACTATGCCGGTCTGGTTGTTCATATGGAAAACAAGGGAATTCGTGAAATTGAGCGTTCAGACGACCTGGTTTATATCGAAGCTCAGGCCGGGGAAATTTGGCATGATTTTGTTTTGCATACGGTTGGGCTGGGTTTAAGCGGGCTGGAAAACCTGAGCCTGATTCCGGGTACGGCCGGCGCGTCTCCGGTACAAAACATCGGTGCATATGGTGTTGAAGCGAAAGATGTTATCCATAGCGTACGCTGCTTTGATTTGGATACGGAAACCTTTGTCGAGCTTTCCAATGCCGACTGTGACTTTGCCTATCGTGAAAGCCTGTTCAAACAGGAAGGCAAGGGACGTTATGTGATTGTTTCGGTTGTCTTTGCGTTGAAAGAGCATTTTGTGCCGAACTTGGGCTATGGCGATTTGGCGGCAGCGGTTGCCGAACTGAGCCAAGGCCGTGAGGCGACGGCCAAAGATGTTTCCGATGCAGTGTGTGCAATCCGCAACAGTAAACTACCTAATCCTAACGTACTTGGTAATGTCGGAAGTTTCTTTAAAAACCCTGTTGTCAGCGCTGAAAAAGCTGCCGATTTGTTGCAGCAATACCCTAATATGCCACGCTATCCGCAGCCTGACGGTTCGGTCAAACTCGCGGCCGGCTGGCTGATTGACCAATGCCGTCTGAAAGGCCATCAGATCGGCGGTGCGGCAGTGCATGACAGACAGGCTTTGGTTTTGGTGAATAAAAACAATGCATCCGCACAAGATGTCCACCAGCTGGCACAATATGTTTGTAATACAGTATTTACTCAATTTCAGGTAGAATTACACGCAGAACCCAACTGGCTGCCGACTTCATACAGCCTATAAAACAAAGGAGTGTATCCCATGCCGCGCATTGCTAAAGTCAACACTTACACACGAATCATCAATGCCAGCCTCGCCTTGTTCAACGAAGAAGGCGAGCGCAATATCAGCACCAACCATATTGCCGCCCACTTAGGCATCAGCCCGGGCAACCTCTACTACCATTTCCGCAACAAAGACGAAATCATCGTCCAATTGTTTAAGCGTTACAGCGAAGCCCTGCTTGCCTATCTTAACGAAGCCGTATTGCCGTCTAATGTGGAAGATTCCATCAACTACATGGCCGGTATTTATGATGTGATGTGGGAATACCGTTTCCTTTTCAGCGATGTGAACACCCTGCTTGCCCGCAGTGCCGAATTATTGGGCGAACACAATACCTTTACCCAAGCCAAAGTTTCCCCGCTGTTGGTCAATCTGCTGACCCAGCTCAACGGCCTGAACATCATCAGCGCAGACCAAACTGCCATGAACGACCTTGCCGTCAATATGTGGATGGTGACGAAATACTGGTTCGACTTCGACAGCTCCCTGCGCGGCCGCGCCAAGTTGACCGAAGACTCCAAAGTACGGGGCATCAGCCGCACACTCAGCCTGTTGCGCCCTTACCTCCTGCCGGAACACCGTGCCGAATTCGACCGAAAAATCGGCAGCGACCATTAATTTTTCCATACAAAGGCCGTCTGAAAACGTGGCTTTAACCAAGTTAAAGCTATTTTCAGACGGCCTGTTAATTTTCGGATGCTTTATTTATGCACCTTCCCGATATTTCCATTCTCGGCCTAGGTTACCTCGGCCTGCCTCTGGCGCAGAAATTTTATGAGCAAGGCAGTCAGGTAGCCGCCATCAAACGCAACCTGACCTCTGACGACATCAATCTACCGATTGAACTCGACATTATCGATTTGAATCAAGACGATATTTTTTACAGTTCGGCCTTGTGGCAAAACCATATCAACAAGCCGACATGGTTCTGCCTGCTTCCGCCTTCGTCATTAAACCATTACGCCGATACCCTGAAAAAATGGATTCAACTTGCCGAGCAGTCCAAGGTACAACACATCATCTTCACCAGCAGCACCAGCGTGTATGGCGACCAAGCACGCATATGCGATGAAACCACGCCGCCCGATCCGCAAACCGAATCCGCCCATCAAATCCTCGAGATTGAACAAGCCTTGTTTGAAAGCGCCGTCCCCCATATCGACATACTGCGACTGGGCGGACTTTATTCTGCCGACCGTCATCCTGTTACCAAGCTGGTTCAAAAAACACGCATTCAAGGCGGCAATCAACTCGTCAATATTCTTCATAAAGACTTGGCCGTCCAAATCCTTTTTCAGACGGCCTGCCAAGCTGACGGCAAGCGTATCCGCAATATTGTCGAACCCCGCCACCCAAGCCGAGCCGAATTTTATACTGCCGAAGCGGCCAAACTCGGCCTACCAGCTCCTGATTTCATCGTTGATGACAAAAGCAACGGCAAAATTGTAAATACCGTTTGCGCAGACGGTCTAAGCCTGTAAAATTGCGACTCAATCCATTCATCCGTTTCAGACGGCATTTAGAGTAAACCATGTCCGCCCTTTTTCCCTTTATCAATCACCTGATACAGCAAAATCCAGAGCAACAGCGCGAGCTGTCTGAATTTGCAGGCAGCATCATCTGCATCAGCCTGACCGGTTTCAGACTGACCGGACGCATCAGCGAACAAGGTTTTCTTGAAACCGCAAACGAAACCGCCGACACCAACATCACATTCCACAACAGTGCCATCCAAAAAATCCTCCAGGGCGGCCAGCCCGGCGTGGGCGACATCAGCCTCGAAGGCGACTTGGTATTGGGCATGTCCGTCCTTCCTATTTTGGGTGGACTGCGCTATTATCCAAGCGACGATTTAGCGCGTGTATTCGGTCATGTAGCCGCAGAAAGCATCAGTTCGCGCGCCGGCGATATCGGCCGCACCATGAAAAAAATCGGCAAAAGCATTGCCGAGCAAATCAGCGACTTTTCACGCGAACCCGAATCCCCTGTTATCGACCAAGCCACGCTTGCCGAATGGTTGGAAGAAGTGGACAAACTGCGTGACGATGTTGCCCGCCTAAACGAACGCCTCGACCGGCTCGAGCGCGATATCTGGATAGATTAGACACTTAATTTCAGACGGCCTACTACCATGAAAAGCCCATTTAAAAACATCGGTATCGTTACACGTCCTAATACGCCCGAAATTCAAGATACCGTCCACACATTGGTTTCTTTTCTGCGCGAAAACGGCTTCACCATCTATCTGGATGAATTGAGCGTAGAAGAACACTGCGTCTATATCCAAGATTCCGCCTACTGCGAAATCGTAAACAAAGCCCAGCTGGGCAAATATTGCGACCTCGTCGTTGTACTCGGCGGCGACGGTACCTTCCTCTCCGCCGCCCGCGAAGTCGCCCCGCGCGCCGTCCCCATCATCGGCATCAATCAAGGCCACTTGGGCTTTCTTACCCAAATCTCACGCGACACCATGGTTGAGGGCATCCGCCCCGTACTGGAAGGCAAATATCTGCCCGAAGAGCGTATTCTCATTGAAGCCAGCATCATTCGTGACGGCGAAACCATCGAACGCGCCCTCGCCCTCAACGACACCGTACTGTCTCGTGGCGGCGCAGGACAAATGATTGAATTTGAAGTATTTATCAATCAAGAATTTGTCTATACCCAACGTTCGGACGGCCTGATTATTTCCACACCGACAGGTTCGACTGCCTACGCGCTTGCCGCCGGCGGCCCCATCATGCAGGCCGGTTTGCACGCCTTCACACTTGTGCCTATCTGTCCGCAATCCATGACCAACCGTCCGATTGCCATCTCCGACACCAGCGTGATCGAAATCCTCATTACCAAAAGCGGTGACGCACGCGCACACTTTGACGGACAATCCCATATCGACGTACAAAACTTCGACCGCATCATTATCCGCCGCTATCACAACCCCTTGCGCGTCCTCCATCCCACTGATTACCAATACTTCAAAACCCTGCGCCAAAAGCTGCACTGGGGCGAACAATTAATTTAAACAACTTCAATAAACAGGCTTACCATGAAAAACATTTCAAAAACCTTAATCATCGCACTGTGTGCCCTTTCCTCCCTATCCGTCTCCGCGCACGGCATGCACAAAAGCAAACCTTTATCCTTTGAAGAATTGCCGAAAATCTGCCAGCAATACTTTACCCGAGCGGATACGTGTTACCAAAAAGCAGGCGATAAAGCATCGTTCCAACGCGACAACACAAAATACCTGCGCCAAATCCTGCCTGCCGCCGACGTAGGCCAACGTGAACGCATGTGCCAAATTGCCATGGATACATTCGCCGAAAAAACAAAAAACTTGAGCTGCGAATAAAGACCTTTGTCTTAGCTCTAGCAATTTCTGATTCCATAAAAAGGCCGTCTGAAACATTGGATTGTTTCAGACGGCCTGATTACAAGGTTCTTACCTATTAAGAAGAAACCACAAAATCCACTGTATGCGCTTCACTGTAATCAGGGATTTCCAGCTTTTCTATCATGCGGTGCAACACATCATTCGGAACAGAATGTTCGCGGTTACGGTTTTGCGATAGTAATTGCGTGTAAGGCACTTCCAAATAAATGAGATGCACACGTGCGCCGTAATCAGCAAACATCGGCAGCCATTTACTGCGCAGGTCGCGGTTAAGATTGGTCGCATTGAAGACAAATGACGTACGGGCTCGCAGGTATTCTTTTGCCTGCTCTTTACCCAAACGTACTGCTTCGGCGGTATGTTTGGAATCTGCGGGATTGAGTTTGCGCTCACGGCGAATCTCATCCAGCGACAGCATAGGCAGATGGGCAAGATGTTGCCTGATGTAACTGTCTTTGCCGCTACCTGCTATGGCACACATGGCGTACACATCAAAGGTCTGATCATCAAATGGCTGATAATCCGGCATTTCGCTACGTCCGTTAAGATAGAGATAGCGTCCGTAGCCGCTGGCGAACGTACGTTCCTCACCCCAACAAGCATTTTCTTCACAGAGTTCACGAAACAAATCAATGCGCAGCAAAATATCCTGTTGGTCGCAACATATACGACCCAGTACATCGGCTTTAGCAAGCATGGCAAGATGCGAAGTGTTGACCTGCAAACTGGCCGCTATGACGGCTCGCTCAGGATTAGGCTTGTTAATCGCCCATAAGGGCAATCCGTGCAAACGCACGAGTTTGGCGATTGCTTCTCTTACGACAAATGGAGCGGCAAGTTCGGTATACAGCAAAGTACGGGCGGTATGTTCGCCTTTTTTTGCGTGATGCGGAGAGACAATCCGCTCTTTGCCGTTTTCTATTTCACGCTTGGTCGTACTGCGTTTTTCTACATCATGCAGCATGGCGGCAGCAAACAAAATATGCTGCTCCTGCTCATCAAGCGCTTGAAACTCGGGCAGTTGTAAAAGGGCTTCGCACACCATTTTGGTATGCGTAAATACATCGCCTTCGGCATGCCACTCAGGGTCTTGCGGAACGTCCTTCATATCGGCAAACCAACTGAAACGACGTTTTAAGGCTTGCCAATCAGGAAGTTGGCCGGGTATGTAATATGGGAATGTCCACATAATTGTCTTTCTTATTATTGGATAATTGGACTTCAGGCCGTCTGAAACTGCCAGCTTTGCCAATGGTATTTGTCGTAATCGATAAGACGGGCAGGCTTCCAAGTTTTCGTCCAATGAACATCAGTTTTAACGTGTTTGGCTCGTACTAATTTGAAAAGATTATCAAATTCATTGGATTGAACAGGAAGGTTGCCATTGTTGGTGGCAAAATCAGCGGCGTTCCGAATAACGAAACCTTCACTGCACGCTGCTCCTGTGTTCGGATCGTAGCCGCCAAGCTTGCCGGCAGTTTGTACGCTGTCCGTCCACGGCTCTCCCAAATTAGCGGCAAGCCATTGCGCTAAAGCAATATCTTCATTGGCGTATTTTTGAGTGAAATCTGCAAGCGGCTGGATAATGGGGATTTCTGGCACAGTCGGGAAATCAAACAGCTGCGCATAAAATTTAACCTCTTCCCATGAAAGCCAATGTCCGCCACGGCGGACTGCAAACAGGTAAAAATAGCTTTCCAGTTGCGAATAGGCAATCGAATGAATGCCATACATATTCTCGCCAAAAAGTTCAAGGTCGCCTAAATCATCTTTGATTTGCTGCCATCGTTGCAGCAAAGGTTTATCCCACGGATGCTGTGTAGGCGCAGCATGACTACGGGCATAGAGGCCGTGCGCAGCAAAGCAGTTGTTTTGCCCATCTAATTTTTCGGTTAAAACCAATTTCGGCAGTGAGGCAAAATATGAAAGAAAGCCGCGCGGCATAAAGCGGTCGTCAGAGGTGGTACCGAGGCTGATGGGCGCGTGCAGGCTGCGGGCGTATTTTTGAGGTTCGGTTGTCGTCATAATATTTTTTCCTTTTTATTTATTTTTTAATTTTCTTTTCAAGTGTTCCCAGCTACTTGTTACATTTTCCCCACCATATTTCCTTGTTTGGAAACCAAAAGTTGGTCGATTTTCAAATTTTCAGTATCGATGATTTCAAACTTATAACCGGCATAAACCAGAAAATCCGTACGCTTCGGGATTTTGCGCAGGGAATACATCATAAAGCCGGCGATGGTTTCGTAGTTTTCCGAATTGGGAAATTCTTCAATATCCAGTGCGCGCATAACATCGGTAAGCGGCGTGGCGCCATCTACCAACCATGTGTCTTCGGTGCGGCGGATGATTTGCGGCTCTTCTTCGGTATTAACCAGCTCGCCCATCACAATGCTCATCACATCTTTCAGCGTTACCACCCCAACCACCAGTGCGTATTCGTTCACCACTACGGCAAAGTCTTCGCCGGAAGTCTTGAAGGTCTCCAATACATCATAAAGTGACAGCGTGTCGGGAATAAACAAGGCTTTGCGCAATACGCGCTTGTCGGTCAGGCGGACATCTTTTTCTTTTAAAAACAAGGTCAGCAGCGTATGCGATTCAATATAGCCGATAACGCGTTCCAAGTCGCCGTCACACACGAGGAATTTGTTGTGCGGTTTTTCCGACATCATTTCTAATACGGTATCGCTGTCATCATGTTTGTCAAAATAGACGATATATTCGCGCGTACTCATGGTGGAAGTAACCGTACGCTCCTGCATATCGAAAATGTTTTCAATCAGATAGTGTTCTTGTTCTTTCAATACACCAGCCTGCGCGCCTGCATCAACAACGGCATAAATATCTTCCGAGGTCAACTGCTCCTGACGGACGGTTGAGATTTTGAAGAGTTTGAATATTGCGTTTGCCAACCCGTCAAAAACCCAAACAAGGGGTTTTAAGATAAAAATCAAAAACATCATCGGACGGACAATGCGTACCGCTACCGCTTCGGGATGGGTCATCGCCATGCGCTTGGGCATCAGGTCGGCAATTAAAATAAAGCTACCTGTAACCAGCGAGAAAGTCAGCAAAGAGGCAACTGTGCTGCCCCAACTGCCTGCGTTCTCCAAAAGTTTGCCAAAATACGGACGTATTGCCGCCTCGCCGACGATGCCGGCAAGAATAGCGACGGCGTTCAATCCGATTTGGACAACGGTAATAAAACTGCCCGGTTGCTGCTGCATATTGATTACGTCAAGCGCGCGCGTATCGCCGCCGTCTTTCGCCATGACCTGCAATTTGATTTTGCGTGCCGAAGCAAGCGCAAGTTCGGAACAGGACACAAACGCGCTAATAACAATCAGCAGGCACAATAATAGTAAGGCTTCAAAAATATTCATGAAAATATGTGTGTATGGTATAGGTTAACAATATTCAAACAGCAAAGGCCGTCTGAAAAATTCAATTTGATCTTAGATTTGTATTATGTACATTTATTGTTTTAATCATCCAGCGCATCTTCATCCAAGGATTTCAACCATTTCAGCTTTTCGCCAATTTTAATTTCCAATCCGCGAGGGACGGGTTGGTAGAAATCGGGTTCGTCCAAGCCGTCGGGCATATAGTTTTCGCCAGCGGCGTAGGCGTTAGGCTCATCATGGGCATAGCGGTATTCGCGTCCGTAGCCCAATTCTTTCATCAACTTGGTCGGCGCATTGCGCAGGTGGACAGGCACTTCATCGCTGGCATTTTCTTTGACAAAACGGCGCATTTGGTTGTATGCCTTGTAGCCCGCGTTGGATTTGGCGGCGGCGGCAAGGTACAGCACGGCTTGTGCCAGCGCAAGTTCGCCTTCGGGCGAGCCTAAGCGCTCATAAGTAGCGGCGGCATCATTGGCAATCGTTAAGGCACGCGGATCGGCCAAGCCGATGTCTTCCCATGCCATTCGTACAATGCGGCGGGCAAGATAACGCGGGTCGGTGCCGCCGTCGAGCATACGGCAGAACCAATACAATGCCGCATTGGGATGCGAACCGCGCACAGATTTGTGCAGCGCGGAGATTTGGTTGTAGAAACTCTCACCACCCTTATCAAAACGGCGGATTTGCGCACCCAAACTATCGGCAAGAAATTCGGCGGTTAAGTTTTTCAGACGGCGTGTATCAGCAGCGCGTAAAAGTTGCTCGATCAAGTTCAACAATCTGCGTGCATCACCATCGGCGGTATTCACGAGCAATTCTTGCGCATCCGCTTCAATCGTAAACTCTTGGTATTCGGGTAAAGCCAATACTTTGGCAATCAGCTTTTTCAGGTCGTCTGAAGACAAGGACTGCAAAACATACACCTGCGCGCGGCTGAGCAATGCCGGATTGACTTCAAATGACGGGTTTTCTGTGGTAGCGCCGATAAAGGTTAATAAACCGCTTTCGACATAAGGCAAAAATGCGTCCTGCTGCGCTTTGTTGAACCGGTGGACTTCATCGACAAACAAAATCGTCGCACGTCCCTGCTGCAAAGCGATTTCAGCCTTGTCGATTGCCTCACGTATGTCTTTCACGCCGGAAAATACGGCGGAAACCGGCAGAAACTGGGCATTAAAACTCTGCGCCAAAATCCGTGCCAGCGTGGTTTTGCCTACACCCGGCGGCCCCCATAGCAACATAGAATGCGGCTTTCCTCCCTCGACCGCCACGCGCAAAGGTTTACCTTCGCCGATTAAGTGCAGCTGCCCGATGACATCGTCTAGGGAATGCGGGCGCAGGCGTTCGGCTAAAGGGGCTTCGGGTTGGCGGGCGAAAAGATCGGACATAGCGGCTTTCGTACTGGCTGATTGAAAAGAAAACTCGCTAGCATTATACGGCAGTTTCGCAAACTCACATATCGGGCCGCATTACGGTATAATACATGCTATTTTGAGAACTCTTCGGGCGTTTCAGACGGCCTTGCTTACAGGAAACATCATGACTTCAAAAACTCTTTTGGCAGCTGTTACATCAGCTTTCTTATTGGGTGCATGCGCTACCGGCGGCGACTCTTTCGGCGGTTTGGGCAGTGGTACGGGTATCGGCAGCAGCGTAGTAAAAATGGCGGTAGACAGCCAATGCCGTACCGAATTGAACAAACGTAACGAATGGCGCGTCATTGCTTTAGCTATGAGCGCGGAAAAACAAGCCGAATGGGAAAATAAAATCTGCGGCTGCGCCAGCGAAGAAGCGCCAAATCAATTGACTGCAACCGAAATGATGCAAGTATTGAGCCCGGCAACCCGCGAGCAGGCCATTGCTTCCGTTACCGCGAAAACGGTTACCGCCTGCTTCAAACGACTCTACAAATAATCATTCAGACGGCCTTTTTTAATATCGAGGCCGTCTGAATTCGTTTTTACTTTCTATTTGAATTTTAAATACATAGAGAAGAAACCATGAAATACATCAGCACCCGCGGTGCAACCGCACGCAAGCAATTCAGCGAAGTTTTATTGATGGGTTTGGCTCCTGACGGCGGTTTGATGCTGCCTGAGCAATACCCTCAAATCGACCGTGCTACCTTAGACCAATGGCGCACACTCAGCTATCCTGAGCTGGCGTTTGAAGTCATGAGCCTGTTTGCCACCGACATCCCTGCTGATGATTTACGCGACATCATCAACCGCACCTATACCGAAGAAGTATTCGGTACCAAAGCCATTACTCCGGTGCGCACACTTTCAGACGGCATCAAAATCCAAGCCCTCTCCAACGGCCCGACTTTGGCATTCAAAGACATGGCCATGCAATTCTTGGGCAATGCGTTTGAATATGTATTGAACAAAGAAGGCAAAGAACTCAATATCTTGGGCGCCACCAGCGGCGACACCGGTTCTGCCGCCGAATATGCCCTGCGCGGTAAAAAAGGCGTCAATGTCTTCATGCTGTCGCCGGAAGGCAAAATGAGCGCATTCCAACGTGCGCAAATGTTCAGCCTGCAAGATGCCAACATCCACAACATCGCTGTTGAAGGCATGTTTGACGACTGCCAAGACATCGTCAAAGCCGTACAAAACGATGCCGAATTCAAAGCCAAATACCACATCGGCACAGTCAACTCCATCAACTGGGGCCGCATCGTCGCCCAAGTCGTGTACTACTTTGCCGGTTATTTCAATGCCACTTCGAGCAATGACGAAAAAATCAGCTTCTGCGTGCCAAGCGGCAACTTCGGCAATGTCTGCGCCGGTCATATCGCCCGCCAAATGGGCCTGCCTATCCGCCGCTTGATTGTCGCCACCAATGAAAACGACGTATTAGACGAATTTTTCAAAACCGGTGCATACCGCCCACGCAGCAGCGAACATACCCACGTCACTTCCAGCCCGTCTATGGATATTTCCAAAGCCTCCAACTTCGAGCGTTTTGTGTTTGACCTGATGGACCGCGATGCAGACGAAATCAAAACATTATGGGCTGAAGTAGGCACCGGCAAAGGTTTCAATTTGGAATTTGTCTTAAACAAAGTACATCAACAATATGGCTTTGTTTCCGGAAAATCGACCCATGCCAACCGCCTTGCCACCATCAAACAGGTTTACGAACAAGACCATGAATTGATTGATCCGCATACAGCCGATGGCATCAAAGTAGCGCGTGAAGTACGCGAAGCCGGCGAAACCATTGTCTGCCTCGAAACCGCGTTGGCTGCCAAATTTGAAGCCACCATCCATGAAGCGGTCGGCGAAGTTGCCATCCCCCGCCCAGCCGCATTGGAAGGCTTGGAAAATCTGCCGCAACGTGTCCGTGTTGTCCCTAATAACGCAACGACAGTAAAAGACATCATTAAGGAAGCTTTGGCTTAACCGGTTGTCTTTGACGACTGAAGAGGCCGTCTGAAACTTTTTCAGACGGCCGCAACCGGTGTTTGAGAAGTGGATAACATTATTGCCAATCCTACCGCATCACAGTCGTTCTCATTATAAAATCAAGGCGTTAAAATAATACCAACTCCTTTTGACTTTCAATTGCAAACATTGTAATGACAGATATTTTCGTTTAGAATTGCATGTTTGCTCTAAATCTGGATTGATATGCAGACAACACAAGCCACATCCAACTGGGAGCTGTACAAGCGTTTGCTTGGATATTTAAAAAGCTATTGGAAGATGTTTATCATCTCCGTAGTGGCCATGCTGATTGTCGCCGGTACAATGCCGGCTTTCGGTTACTTGCTCAAGCCTTTGATTAATGAAGGTTTTGTCGATAAAAACATGAAAAGCATGTCATGGTTGCCGCTGGCAATTGTGGCGCTGTTTTTCGTTCGCGGCCTGTTCAACTTCATTAACGAATATTGCACGACTTATCTGTCCAGCCACTTGGTGCAGCGTTTACGCGGTGAAATGTTCAACAAAATGATGCACCTGCCGACTTCGTACTTCAGCAGCAATACCGGCGGCCGTCTGATGTCGCGCATTTTAAACGACGTCAACCAAATTACCGATGCAGGATTTAACGTCATTACCGTGATTGCCAAAGACGGCGTGAGCGTGGTCGGTCTGTTAGGCTTGTTGACTTATCTAAACTGGCGTTTGACCCTGATTACTTTTATTATTTTGCCGGTCGTCGCCGTATGTATCCAAACAGTCAGCAAACGCTTGCGCAAATTGTCTGCCAACAACCAAATTTATCTTGGCCAGCTGATGCAGGTTTTGGGCGAAAGCATTAATGGTGAACGCGTTGTAAAAATCTACGGCGGTCAGGATTATGAAAACCGCCGCTTCAACCGTATTGCCAACGATGTGCGCCGCAACCTGCTCAAACAAGTTTCCGCCAGCTCTGCCGGTACCGGCATTACGCAATTAATGGCTTCGGTTGCACTGGCCGCAATTATTTACGCAGCCGCCCGCCAAGCCGGACTTTCAGGCTTCAGCGCAGGCGATTTTATGTCGTTTTTGTCCAGCATGATCATGATGTTTGACCCCATCAAACGCATGACCGGCGTGATGCAATCCCTACAACGCGGTTTGGCGGCGGCAGAAAGTGTCTTCACTTTTTTGGATCAACCCGAAGAAAGCAACGAAGGCAAACAGATCCTCAGCCCAAACCCTGGCGATATCGAATTTTGCGATGTTGTACACCGCTATCCTGAAGCAGAACGCAACAGCTTGAACCACATTAACCTGCTTGTACCGCAAGGCAAAGTGACTGCATTGGTCGGCGCATCAGGCTGCGGTAAAACCACCCTGGCCAATATGTTGCCGCGCTTCCTCAATCCGGACGAAGGCAAGGTCTTGATTGGCGGCGTCAACATCAATGAATATACACTCGAAAGCCTACGCAGTCGCATGGCATTCGTCAGCCAAAACGTTGTCCTGTTTAATGGTACGATTGCTGAAAACATTGCCTATGCTCAAGCTGACAAATTCAGCGAAGAAGAAATTATCAATGCTGCAAAAGCAGCCAATGCTTGGGAATTTATCCAAAAAATGCCGCAAGGCTTGCACACTGAAGTTGGTGAAAACGGTTTGAAACTGTCCGGCGGCCAACGTCAACGCCTCGCCATTGCGCGTGCGCTTTTAAAAAATGCACCGATTTTGATTTTGGACGAAGCCACCAGTGCATTGGATAATGAATCCGAACGTTTGGTACAAACCGCATTGGAAAACCTGATGCAAAACCGTACCACATTGGTGATTGCCCACCGACTTTCGACCATCGAAAAAGCCGACAACATCGTTGTGATGCATGAAGGCAATGTAGTCGAACAAGGCACGCACCATGAATTGATTAGCGCAGGCGGACGCTATTCCGACCTGCACAGCCTCAGCGAAAAATCAGCCAAACCGGCAAGCAAGTAGCTGAACACTATATTCCATTCTTTTTATTAACCTTGGCCGCCCCGACCTATCCTTTTCAGACGGCCTTATCCGACAGGAAATATCAATGGCAGCATTCAACACCCAGAAAGTCTTGTCCGTACACCACTGGACCGACGCTTACTTCACTTTCACCTGTACCCGTGACGAGTCTTTGCGCTTTGAAAACGGCCAATTCGTCATGGTCGGCCTGATGGTAGACGGCAAACCGCTGATGCGCGCATACAGCGTGGCTTCTGCCAACTGGGAAGAACATCTGGAATTTTTCAGTATCAAAGTACAAGACGGCCCATTGACCAGTCGCCTGCAACACCTTAAAGTCGGCGACGATGTCCTCATCAGTAAAAAACCGACCGGCACATTGGTTGCCGGCGACCTGAATCCGGGCAAACACCTCTACCTCTTGAGCACCGGTACCGGCATCGCACCTTTCTTAAGCATTACCAAAGACCCTGATGTTTACGAGCAATTTGAAAAAATCATCTTGGTTCACGGCGTACGCTACAAAAAAGACTTGGCATACTACGACCGCTTCACCAAAGAATTGCCCGAACACGAATACTTGGGCGACCTGGTTAAAGAAAAACTGATTTACTACCCGATCGTTTCACGCGAAGAATATGTACACCAAGGCCGTCTGACCGATTTGATGCGCAGCGACAAACTCTTCGAAGACATCGGCCTGCCTAAAATCAATCCTCAAGACGACCGTGCTATGTTGTGCGGCAGCCCTGCCATGTTGAAAGACACCTGCAGCGTCTTGGACGAATTCGGCCTGATCGTTTCTCCGAAAACCGGCGTTCGTGGCGACTACCTGATTGAGCGCGCATTCGTCGATCAATAAGCTGTGCTAGTAACAGGCCGTCTGAAACCCTTCTTTCAGACGGCCTAAAACCTTAATAATTTATCCCACATTATGCCTACTCTACTCATCATCCGTCCGTCCAACCGCCCGCAACAAGATATCCAAACCTGCCATGCAGCCGGTTGGCAGGCTCAGGTATTGAGTCCGATTGAAATAGAGGCGGATCATTCGGCATTAAAAAAACTCCCCGAGCAATTCAAGCAAGCCGATGTCGTGTTTTGGGTCAGCCCCACCGCTATTGAAACCGCAGCGCCACATCTGAACTTTTCAGACGGCCCCAAAGCACACATTACCGTCGGCCAAACCAGCCAGCATACTTTGGCACAATTCTCCCCCTATCCCGTCTTCTCTCCCGAAGACGGCAACGACAGCGAAGCCGTCTTGAGAATGCCTATTTGGAAAAACCTGCCGCCCAACGCCCGAGTTCTAATCGTTCGAGGCCATGGTGGCCGTGATTTTCTGGCAGACAAACTGACCGAACTGGGTTTCCAAATCGACATCGCCGAAATCTATTTCAGACGGCCACACGCCATCGATTGGCAGAACTTTAAAACCGAAGACATCGCCGCCGCCTACATCACATCCGGCGAACTCGCGCGCGAATTTTTCCATCAGATTCCGCCGCAATTTTCCCGATTCTTCGAATCCTTGCTATACTTTACCCATCATCCGCGCATTGCCGATGCGCTTCGCATCGTCGGCGCCAAACATGTAGAAACCGTCACTTCTTTATCCGCTGCACTTTCATCCATACCACAAAGGAGCCAAGCAGTGAACCCAGTCGAAGACAATAAAGATACCCAACAAGTTGCCAATACGGCAGCTCCGGCGCCTGAACATTCTGAAAACACCAGGCCGTCTGAACAAATCAAACCTACCCAACCTCAGCAAGTGGAGGCGAGCATGCCCGAGTCCAACAATCTCCCACAAAACAACGCCCCTGTTATCATCAAACAATCTGGCGGCAAAGCCTTGGCCGCAGGTGCGACCGTCTTGGCACTGCTTGGCTTGGGCGCGAGCGGATTCCTGTTTGTACAGGGTCAAAATGTTTTAAAGAACCAAGAGCTCGAATTCAACCAAAAAATCGACAAAGCTGCGTTGGGTGAATCTGAAAACGCCAGCCTTTTAAAAGACAACCTCAACCGCCAAACCGCTATTCAGGCCGAGTTAGACCGCCTGAACAACGGTCAAAAAAGCAATAGCGATCAAATCCTGCAAATGCAGAAAGCTTATCAAGAGTTACTCAAAGGCCGTATCAACTGGCTGGTTGATGAAGCCGAATCCATGTTGAACACTGCTTCGCAACAATTGATGCTGTCAGGCAACCTTCAAGGCGCGGTCAGCGTATTGGAACACATCAACAGCCGCTTAAGCCGTTTTGAACAGCCTGAGCTTATCCCCATCAAGCAAGCCATCAGCAATGATTTGGCCGCACTGAAAAACCGTCCTTATGTCGATATTTCCGCCACTGCCTTGCGTATCGACCGTCTGGAAACCGGTATTTCAGGCCTGCCTTTGGTTTTGGACGGCGTATTGAAACCAGGTGCCGCACCTGTCGAAGCCGCCAATTCAGGAACTTGGTGGGAAAACACATGGGAAAAATCCCTCAATGCCCTCAAAGGCTTGGTTGAAGTCCGTCATCTGGACAGCAACGACGCCATGTTGATTTCACCCGATCAAACCTACTTCATCCGTGAAAACCTGCGCCTGCGCCTTTTGGATGCGCGCATTGCCCTGTTGCAACACAACGGCGAAGTGTATCAAAGCGATTTGAACAACGTTGAAGCAACCGTGAAGCAATACTTCGACAGCAAATCCCCTGCTACGCAGTCATGGCTGAAAGAGTTGGCCGAACTCAAAGCCCTTGATGTCCGCATGATTTCAGACGACAGCCTGAAAGCCAGCTTGAGCGCCGTTCGCGCTTATCAAGAAGGTTCTCGTACACAAATAACGACTGAAGAGGCTGCACAAACCCAAGCTGCCGAGCAAACCGCTTCCGCTCCGGCTGCAGCTACCGATCAAGCCACAACTGCCGCACCGGCTGCCGCTTCTGCACCTCAATCTCTGGAAGCACCTGCTTTGCCGTCTGAAAACAAAAAAGAACCGGCCGCCGAAGCTGCCAAACCACAAAACCAAACCAAGCCTGCTGCCAAAATTAAAGGAGAGCAAGCATGAAAACCGTCGTTTGGATTGTCATTCTGTTTGCCGCCGCCGTCGGTTTAGCCTTGGCTTCCGGCATTTATACCGGCAACGTGTACGTCGTGGTTGAGCAAACCATGCTGCGTATCAATCTGCATGCCTTTGTTTTAGGCCTGCTGTTGAGCGTATTCGTCTTGTATTTCCTGATTAAATTCGTGTTCGGCCTCTTGAACATTCCGGCGCGTATGCAACGCTTCGGCATCGCTCGCAAAGGCCGTCAGGCTTCTGCCTCTTTGAACAGTGCAGGTTTGGCGTATTTTGAAGGCCGTTTTGAAAAAGCCGAACAAGAAGCTGCCAAAGTCTTGCAAAACAAAGAAGCAGGCGACAACCGTACCCTGGCTTTGATGTTGGGCGCGCACGCGGCCGACCAAATGGAAAACTTCGAATTGCGCGACCGCTACCTACACGAAATTGAACAGCTGCCACAAAAACAACAGCTTTCTCGCCATCTTTTGCTGGCCGAATCTGCACTGAGCCGCCGCGATTATCCGACTGCCGCACAAAACCTTGAAGCAGCAGCAAAAATCAATAGCAACTTAAGCCGCTTGGTCCGCCTGCAATTGCGTTATGCCTTTGATCACGGCGATGCTGCAGATGTCTTGGCAAAAGCGGAAAAACTGGTCAAAGCCGGCGCCATCAACGATTACGAAGCCGAACAGTATCAAAATTGGGCATATCGCCGCCTCTTAAGCGAAGTAACCGATGCACGCAGTCTGAAAGCTTGTTTGAAACACATTCCAGAAAGCTTGAAATCAGGCGAATTGTGTGTCGCGATTGCCGAAAAATACGAGCGTTTGGGTTTGTATGCCGATGCGGTCAAATGGGTTAAAACCCATTATCCGCAAACCCGCCAGCCTGAGCTTTTGGAAGCATTTGTCGAATCCGTACGCTTCCTAAGCGAGCGAGAGCAACAAAAAGCCATCGACTTGGCAGACTCTTGGCTGCAGGAACAACCAGACAATGCACCGCTGTTGATGTATCTTGGCCAACTGGCTTACGGACGAAAACTTTGGGGCAAAGCCCAAGGCTACCTCGAAGCCAGTATCGCCCTGCAACCCAGCGTATCCGCACATTTGGTCTTGGCCCGCGTGTTTGATGAAACAGACCAACCACAAAAAGCGCAAGAACAACGCAATCTGGTTTTGGAAAGCGTGGCCGAAGAAGAACATCCGGCAGCCCTTCCTCAGTCAAATTGATGTGCTGATTTCGCATTAAGCGACAATATGAAATCTGCAACAGAACCAACCATTTAATCATTTCAGACGGCCTCAATACATATCTAAGGCCGTCTGAACTTTGTCCAACATACCAAATCAGAAAGCCTATTTATCATGACTGCTCTGAAAAACGACACTTTCCTCCGCGCCCTGCTCAAACAACCTGTCGAATACACTCCCATCTGGATGATGCGCCAAGCCGGACGCTATCTGCCTGAATACAAAGCCACACGCGCACGCGCAGGCAGCTTTCTCGATTTGTGCAAAAACACCGAGCTGGCAACCGAAGTCACCATCCAGCCTTTAGAACGTTTTGATCTGGACGCGGCAATTCTGTTTTCCGATATTCTGACCGTTCCAGATGCCATGGGTTTGGGACTGTATTTTGCCGAAGGCGAAGGCCCGAAATTTGAACGCGCCTTGCAACACGAAGCCGACATTGCAAAACTGCAAGTTCCCGACATGGAAAAACTGCAATACGTCTTTGATGCAGTGACTTCCATCCGTAAAGCACTGGACGGCCGAGTTCCGCTGATCGGCTTCTCCGGCAGCCCGTTCACACTCGCCTGCTACATGGTTGAAGGCGGCAGCAGCAAAGAATTCCGCACCATCAAAACCATGATGTATTCGCGCCCTGATTTGCTGCATAAAATCCTCGACACCAATGCCCAAGCCGTTACCGCTTATCTCAACGCCCAAATCGATGCCGGCGCACAAGCCGTACAAATTTTCGACACTTGGGGTGGCGTGTTGAGCGATGCCACATTTAAAGAATTCAGCCTGAAGTACATCCGACAAATCGTTGCCGGACTCAAACGTGAAAGCGAAGGCCGCCGCGTGCCTGTTATCGTATTTGCCAAAGGCGGCGGCTTATGGCTGGAAAGCATGGCAGAAATCGGCGCAGACGCATTGGGCCTGGACTGGACATGCAACATCGGCGAAGCCCGCCGTCGCGTCGGCGAACAAGTTGCCTTGCAAGGCAACTTCGACCCGTTTGCCCTCTTCGGCACACCGGAATCTATCCGCACCGAAGTCGCACGCATCCTTGCCGACTACGGCAACGGCAGCGGCCATGTATTCAACCTCGGACACGGCATCAACCAACATGCCGATCCGGAACACGCCAAAATTTTGGTCGATACCGTACACGAACTGTCCCGTCAGTATCACCGTTAATTAAAGCAACTCAAAGGCCGTCTGAAAACAAATTTACACGATAATCGTGTTTTTGCTTTCAGACGGTTTTTCTATATACTTAATATCTGAAGCTTATCAGCTGACACCTTCAAACTTAAAAACACATCCACTCCCGCTACCGAATATGAATTTTTTAAAAGACATCACCTGGACCGAAATTTTCATCTTCGCCCACACCTGCGCCGCACTCGTCTGCATGCTGCGCGTGTTGTACAAACAAAAAAACATCGGCTCAACCTTTGCTTGGCTGATTATCTTATTCCTTTTCCCCGTATTCGGAACCATTGCCTACATCCTTATCGGAGAGCCTCGTCTCGGTACGGCACGCGCCAAACGTACCGGCGAAATGAACCGTTTCTACCGCAACTTTGCCGCCACCCATCTGGCCGATATCTATCTCGACATTGCCGACCAAGTCAAATCACGTTACCACGGCATCAGTAAAGTTGCCGAAAAAGGAACGGGGCTGGGTGCAACCAAAGGCAACGCCATGAGCCTGCTCTCGACCACCGATGCCATCATCGACAGCATGCTTGCAGACATACGCACCGCAACCCATTCCTGCCTGCTAGCCTTTTACATTATCGAGCCCAAAGGCCGCATCGAAGAAATTCTAAATGAAATTCTTGCGGCTGCAGATCGAGGCGTTGACTGCGCCATTTTGGCCGACGCCGTCGGCAGCAGGAGTTTTTTTGAAAGCGATTGGGTAGAGATACTGCGCCAAGCAGGCGTTGAAGTACATACCTCATTGCCTGTCGGCATTTGGCGTACATTATTCACGCGCACCGACCTTCGCAACCACCGCAAAATCCTCGTTATCGATAGCAAAATCGGTTATACCGGCAGCTTCAACCTCGTCGACCCGCGCTATTTCAAACAAAACTCCGGCGTCGGAGAATGGGTCGATGTCATGATGCGCTGTACAGGTCCTATGGTTTTGGAACTGTCTGCCGTCTTCTTCGCCGACCTCGCCGTCGAAACCGATGAAAACCTCCAAAACGTACAAACATACCTCAACCAAGCACAAAGCCTGCTGCCCCAAATCCTTCCTGAAAAAATGCAGCAAGGCGATATTGTTGCCCAAATCATTCCATCCGCCCCCGAGCAAGGCAGCTTCGTTATCTACGAAACCATCATCAGCGCCATCTATGCCGCCACCAAACAAATCACGATTACCACTCCCTACTTTGTCCCTGACGAGCCGCTTCTCATGGCGTTAACCGTTGCCGCCAAACGCGGCGTCAAAGTAACCCTGATACTGCCTGCCAAAGTCGATTCACTGATGGTTTGCTACGCCTCACGCGCCTACTACCCTATGTTGCTGGAAGCCGGTGTTAAAATCGCCATGTTTGAAGGCGGTCTTCTACATGCCAAAACCATGACCATTGACGAAGACTACTCCCTCTTCGGCACAGTCAATATGGATATGCGCAGCTTTTTCCTCAACCTAGAAATCAGCCTCGCCATCTACGATCGCGACACCACCAAACAAATCTGCCACCTACAGCGCAGCTACCTTAAAAACAGCAGCTACATTGCCATCAAATCATGGCAACAACGCTCCAAACTCCGCGGCCTCGTAGAAAATGCCGTCCGCCTGATGAGTCCTTTGTTGTAAAACATAAATATTTAGGCCGTCTGAAAAGTACTTTTCAGACGGCCTTTTTATATGGAAACAGATTAATCGGCTATACAAACTTATAAAATCTAAGTCCGGTTTATTTTCAAATCGGCTCGAGATATCCCATTATGTTTTAATTACTATAAATAACTTATCTTGTTTTTACAGCCTGGCTTTCTACCCAATTGGATTAATAGGATAGAATACGGATAATTTTCATATTATCTAACGTATTCAAATTGTTAACCCATTAAATTATCTCAGGAGCGATTATGTTCAAAATAAAATTTAAATTGTGGCTGCCAATGCTGTTGGCTGCAATTTTGGCTGCTTGTTCTCAACAATCCCCCTCGTCCGAAGCTCCTGCAACAGCCGAATCAGAAATGGCCAACCAAAGCGTAGAAACAGCAGAAAAACTAGGAACCAGTTGGGGAGATGAAGTACAGTCTTCCGTTCATTCCGTAGATTTACGCCGTGTTACTAAAAACCCTTTGGCAGAAGGCGTATTGAACTATTCTGCTAAAGATTATCGCGGTAAAAAAATCAACTCGATTTCATTAGCCGCAGGTAAAGTAGAATTATCCGTGCAATCTGATAATGGCGACCTGTTTCCGATCTTCCGCGATGGCAGCAACTACTTTTTACAAGGGAAAGACGGCCAGTCATACCGTTTGGTTTATAAGAACAATAGCAATAAAACTTTGGAAATCGTAGCCAGCGTAGATGGTTTGGATGTCGTCTCAGGCCAAGCAGCCAGCAGATACTCAGATGGCTATGTTCTGTACCCACATGATTCGCTGGTAATCGAAGGTTTCCGTAAAAGTGACGATGCTGTAGCATCTTTTGTATTCAGCAATCCAGAAGACTCTTACGCTGCAAACTCGGATAAAGGCTCCATCAAAAACACCGGTGTAATTGGTACAGCAATTTTTGAACTGTACGACCCGACACAAAAAACCAGTGAACCCGACGCATTTCCAGCCGATAACGGATATGCCCAACCACCTTCCAAATAAAAAAGCCCCTCGTTTACATACTCACAAACTGTATAACCGAGCTTGTTAAAACCAAAGGCCGTCTGAAATTCAGTTTTCAGACGGCCTTTTTTATATATGAAATTATATCGTTCTTTTATTTTAAATCAAATACTTAAACCATCATTTATACCAACCTAACAAACCAATACCTATCCCTATTTCAAACTGCATGGTTACAAATAATTTGACAAAGTCATTTTTAGGGATATAATATTTCTTATATATAATTTTTATTATATATATTTATTTATAGATGATTTATTCTTAAACAAGGAGCAATAAAATGAAACGAAACTTGGGTACTTTGGATCGCGTAATCCGTATTGTTATTGGCGTAGCACTGATTGCTGCAGCCGCTACCGGACAAATTGGCTGGTGGGGTTGGCTGGGCATTATCCCTCTGGGTACAGCACTGATTGGCAATTGCGCACTGTACAGCTTATTGGGTATCAACACCTGCCGCATCAACAAAAAATAACGAAGGCAAAACATGAGTACGGTCGGACAACTCCCGCGAATCACGCCTTCCGAAGCAATGGCAAAAATTCGTGAGGGCGCGTTGGCAGTGGACATCCGAAACCAAGCCGAATATCGGGGCGGGCATATTGGCGGCGCATTATCCCTTCCGCCTGAACAGCAGCGAGACAAACTGCCCGATGATACAGCCCCATGCCTGATTTTTTATTGCCTGAGCGGCCAACGTACAACACAGGCAGAAACAATATTGTCTGCGCTTGGCCAAGGTCGAGAATGCTATATTCTGGAAGGCGGCTTACTGGCATGGAAGGCTGCAGGGCTTCCTATTGTTGCCGACCATGCCGCACCGGATATCATGCGGCAGGTGCAAACCATTGCGGGCAGTTTGATTCTGTTGGGCATGCTGGCAGGTTGGCTGGTATCGCCTTGGTTTTATCTGATAGACGTGATGGTCGGCGCAGGCCTGTTAACGGCCGGACTAACCGGATTCTGCGGCATGGCTCGCCTGCTGACTAAAATGCCATGGAACCATTAAGCAAAGGCCGTCTGAAAGTTGCTGCCGAGGCCATTATGACTGATAATTCGACCTCCTCATTTGCCGAAAAGCGTGAAAAATGACCATTGCCGACAATCAACCGCCCTACGAAGAAGCCACCGCTTTTCTCAAACTTCTGGCCAATCCCAACCGTCTCGCCGTATTGTGCAAACTACATGAAAGGCCGCATAATGTAACCGAGTTGGCTGAATCATCCGGACTGCCGCAAGCGGCAATGTCCAGCCAATTAGCGCTACTGCGTGAAGCCGGTTTGGTATCGTTTGAAGTGAACCATCGGGAACGGCAATATTACATTGCCGACCCGAGGGTAACTGAGATGATACAGTTGCTGTATTCCTTTTTCTGCGCAGAAAAATCTTGAAATGTTGCCGAAATAGGATAGCCAAAAAATCAATCCATTTATAATTTCAAAGGCCGTCTGAATCTTTTTCAGACGGCCTCTACTATAATTTTTAGTCTTGCCATATAATCTCGTGTTTAGAACCATAAGTAATCTTCTTGATATTGCTTTCAAGAGCAATTTCTTTATCTAATGTTCCTGAGTATTCCGAACCTGCTAATTTTTGAAATAAAGTAATATTCAGCTCCTCGTTGCGGCTAGTTGTTTTTATATCTGAGATGCCCATTGCACTATTGCCTAATAAGCCTGTCAAATGAACCTGCCTATAACCCTCAGCTTCATTGACTGTAATTTTGAAATTCCCAATATCGTCCAACTTGATTTCATCATTGGTAAAAAAGCAGCCGGATAATATCAAGCCGGTAATCCCCAGCATGGTTGCCTTAATTTTCATCATCATTTCCTGATCAATTTATTAGCCGTAGAGTGGATTATTGAATCTGACAGTTTTGGTATTTTCAGATGACCTTTTTATACTGCTTCTGTATTCACACTTAAAGCATGCATGCGTGCGTGCCGCACACTCCCCTGTATGTAGGTTTGACGTGCACTATTTAAAAACATGATGAGCGGGGATATTTGGCTGCACAATGGCTGCCTGAAAATCAGCCCGAGCCGCCATGTCAAACTGGAAACGTGGGATGCCATTGATGCAGACGATGTAATTTTATCATTGGATAACAGCCCTGAAGAAATCGGATCAGGCTTAAGGTTGGTATTGAGCCTCTGCCGATAATAATTTGACAAAAGGTCGTCTGAAAGACGGAAACTTTTTTCAGATGATCTTTTTTATCACACTCAAAGCCCGCGTGCGTACCGCACACACCCTGCCTGCAGATTTCATGCGGGCTACGGCTTATTGTTGGTAATAATTTTAATGAGTTAGGTTCACATTATTATTTTATGATGCTTTCCAAGTTTTCGTATCTAATTAGAGCATTATCCAAGGCGGAGTTTGGTACTATCTGCAATGGTTCTTCATGTAAAAGACGGTATACGGGGTTAATTAAGAGTTCTTGGAAGTTATGGGAATTTATTTTCAATAAGTCGATACTATAATGCCAAAATTTATCTCCATAGTCATAGTTTGACCAAATAATCGCATTATTTTCTAATGAAAATGATCCAGGCTCTTCATCAAAATATAAAATTTCTTCTATTGGATATTTAATAAACCATTCGCTATCATGCCTTATACCTGATGAACTAATATGAATTAAAGGCCTATCTATTTGATTAGGAATTGCAACACTTTCATCACTAAATGAAAATTGGAAGTTAATAAACCTATAAGCTAGATCATCAGTTAATTTTCTTCTTTTCTTATCAAATATGGCGATACTTATATTACACCAAGGTACTAAATACTCGCTATTTGAAAGATGATGACTTTCTTTATGATTCGAAGCTTTAAATTTTGTACTACTATCAAGAAATTTATCTAACGTATTGATTAGTAGATACTTTAGTGCATTAATTTCTATAAAAAATTTATCCAATTCGTTTAATGCAGTTGTAATGTTCCTGCCTTGTTCTAAATAATTATCCATTGTTAACCTTCCATTGGTTTTTCAATTGAGGAACATTGATCCTAGTAAAATTTACTAATTCAAATGTTTTATTATCCCATACTAAATAACTTGGGATATGAAGTAAAGGAAAGAAATTAAATCGTTTAATATTCAGCTTTTCTAAAAATAATTTTAGATCATTCATATAAATATGATAATTTTTTAATTCAGTATTATTGCATTCTGCTAACACTATCTCTAAAAACTGCAACCAAGTAACTGCATACCAAGGATAATTTTTCTTTTTTTCATAAAAATTAGGGTGAATACTACTGGCTATATAAATTAAACATGTTTTCTCCTCTTGGAAATTCTCCCACTCTCTCTCTAATTGATCTTCCATAAAATGAGAGTTGATTCCCCATTTTAGTTCAACAATATAGTTTTCCTTTTTTCCATCAACACAAAAAGATACTAACAAATCTGGCTCAGTAATCTTTATTGATTTATCCTTCCATTTATGTTGTTTGCGGCTCCAAAAAACAATTTCATGAGTAATATGAATATTGTTTGGAATATCTTGCCTAGATAAAAGACGAAAAAAACGGTATATGGCTTTAGAATCAAGATATTTCATGACTCCAAAAATAGTAGATGTAATTTCATCTTCTCGTGGTATGCGTTGATGGTTACCTTCAGATTGAGTAGAAAATTTCTTTTTAGCATCTTTTAACCAGCGACTGCTTTTACCATGTATAACAGCATGAAGCATTGCGTATCCTTTTTAATTTAATATTTTATATGCTAATTATTTTGAAATTGATTGACAATTTGGTAGTATAGATTGCTAAAAAATAGTTGTGTGAAATTTTTAAACTATATGTGTACTTCATGGTGCATACTATACTTATACAGGCTAAACTTGTTCTAGACATCACCAATGATATTCTGTTTTCTGTATAAATGGTATTGCAGGTCGTCTGCAAAATTTCAGACGACCTCTTTTCACTAGCCCCTAATTTGCTATCACTCTTTCTTTCAAAGTCTTCAACACACTCTTCACTGTCTTAATCCGCGTCCCCACATCCTCCATCTGAGCCGTAAACTTCAACTTGTCTGCCCCTGCCAGCCGATATTTCTTATCTGTCTGAATCAGCAGGATGATTTCGGTTGGATCGACATTGTTGTTTTTGCCAAAGGTTACCGTTACCGCTTCGCTGGTCGCATCGATGGCATCAATGCCCAATTCTTTTGCCGCAAGCCGTAAGTGGTGGCTTTCAATGAGGGTTTTGACGGGTTGTTCGGGAAGGCCGAAGCGGTCGACGAGTTCTTCGTGTATGGCGTTGATTTGCTGCACGGTTTCGCAGACGGCGAGGCGTTTGTAGAGGACGAGGCGCTCGTGAATGTCGGGGCAGTAGTCTTCTGGCAATAATGCCGGGCTGTGCAGTTTGATTTCTGTGGTAATGCCCAATGGCGCGTCGAGGTCGGGTTGGCGGCCTTTTTTGAGGTCGCGCACGGCTTGTTTGAGCATTTCGGTGTAGAGCGTGAAGCCGACCTGTATCATTTCGCCGGATTGTCCTTCGCCAAGGATTTCGCCTGCGCCGCGGATTTCCAAATCCTGCATGGCAAGGGTGAAACCTGCGCCGAGTTCGTCTGCCGCCGCGATGGCGTCGAGACGTTTTTCTGCGTCTTTGGTGATGTATTCGGGCGTGAGCAGGTAGGCGTAGGCTTGGTGGTGGCTGCGGCCGACGCGCCCGCGAAGCTGGTGCAGTTGCGCCAGCCCGAATTTGTCGGCGCGGTTGATGATGATGGTGTTGGCGTTGGGAATGTCGATACCGGTTTCGATGATGGTGGAACAGAGCAACACGTTAAATCGTTGCTGTAAAAAGTCGCGCATGACTTGTTCCAGCTCGCGCTCACGCAGTTGCCCGTGCGCCACGCCGATGCGGGCTTCGGGCAGCAGGGTTTCCAACCGCTCGCGCATATTTTCAATCGTATCCACTTCATTGTGCAGGAAAAACACTTGTCCGCCGCGTTTGAGTTCGCGCAATACGGCTTCACGCACGCTGCCTTCGCTGAACGGTTTGACAAAGGTTTTGACGGCAAGGCGGCGGCTGGGCGCGGTGGTAATCAGCGAAAAGTCGCGCAGGCCTTCGAGCGCCATGCTGAGGGTACGCGGAATCGGCGTGGCGGTCATGGTAAGGATGTCGACATTGGCGCGCAGGCGTTTGAGCTGCTCTTTCTGGCGCACACCGAAGCGGTGTTCTTCGTCGATAATGACTAAACCTAAGTTTTTGAATTTTATGTCGTCCTGCACCAATTTGTGCGTGCCGATAACGATATCGACCGTGCCGTCTGCCATGCCTTCCAGTGCGGCTTTGGTGGCTTTGCTGTTGTTGAAACGCGAAAGGCTGGCGACTTTCACGGGGAAATCGGCGAAGCGGTCGGCGAAGTTTTGCGCGTGCTGCTCCACTAGAAGTGTGGTCGGGGCGAGTACGGCGACCTGTTTGCCACCCATCACCGCCACAAACGCGGCGCGCAGGGCGACTTCGGTTTTGCCAAAACCGACATCGCCGCACACGAGTCGGTCCATCGGCTTCGCTTGTGTCAAATCTTTAATCACGGCGGCGATGGCGGCAGCCTGGTCTTCGGTTTCCTCGTAGCCGAAACCGTCGGCAAACGCCTGATAGTCCATCTCGTTGATTTCAAACTTGTGTCCCGATTGGGCGGCACGTTGGGCGTAGAGGTTGAGCAACTCGGCGGCAGTGTCGCGCGCTTTTTCGGCGGCTTTGCGTTTCGCCTTGTTCCACGCACCGCTGCCGAGCTTGTGCAAAGTAACGTTTTCATACGCCTGACCGGAATAGCGGCTGATTAAATGCAGTTGCGAAACAGGTACATAAAGCTGCGCTTCGCCCGCGTATTCGAGCAACATCATTTCGTTGGTTTCATCGCCCAAATCCATTGTGACCAAACCCATATATCTGCCGATGCCGTGTTCTTCGTGTACAACAGGATCGCCGATATTGATTTCGGCAAGGTCGCGCAACAGGCCGTCTGAAACGGCGGCGTGTTTCTTACGATGATGTTTGCGCGAGCGGGCAACATATTGATAAAGATCGGATTCGGTAATGACCGCGATGTTTTGATCTTCTAATTTAAACCCGTAAGCCAACGGCGCCACTGTGATCATCAGCGGCTCATGTGCCGACAAAAAGCCCTGCCAGTCGGACACACTTTTGGCTTTCAAACCGTTTTGCTGCAAGAAACCGAGCATGGTTTCGCGCCGTCCCAAGCTTTCGGCACACAGCAAAATCCGTCCGTCAAAGGCCGTCTGAAAATCCTTCAATGCCTGCAACGGTTCATCTGCTTGGCGGTTGACAGCCAAGTTTGGCAACGTATGTTCATCACCAAAAATATCCGGCAATACCTGACCATAATTTTTCAGACGGCCTGCAAAAACATCGACAGAGAGATACAAATGCTGTGGAAGCAAAGGCGGATAGGTTTCATCGCCCTGCGCCATAGTGTAACGCGATTTGACGTCGCTCCAAAAACGGTTTGCTTCGGCGTGAACGTCGCCCAATGAAACAAACAGCGCATCTTCGCCGATATAGTCAAACAGCGTTTCCAACTCGTTTTCAAAAAACAGCGGCAGATAATATTCCACGCCTGCGCCGAAATGGCCGTTGCTGACGGCTTTGTACACTGCGGCATCGTTCGGATTGCCATCGACTTCCTCGCGGAAGCGGCTGCGGAAGATTTTTTGCGCTTCGCTGTCGGTGGGGAACTCGTGCGCCGGTAGCAGGCGGATTTCGGAAACGGGAGAAATGGTGCGTTGCGTTTCGGTATCGAAAGTTTTGATGCTGTCAATTTCATCGTCGAACAAATCGATGCGGTACGGCATTTCGCTGCCCATAGGGAACAAATCGACAATGCCACCGCGCACGGCAAACTCACCTGCAGCGACAACATGAGACACATGGTTGTAGCCCGCATCCACCAAATCAGTTTTCAGACGGCCTATATCCAAAGTCTGCCCTGTTTTCAGCCAAAACGTGCGCCCTGCCAGAAACGGCACAGGCGGCAGCTTCTGCATCGCCGTGGCAACCGGTACGAACAACACGTCCGCCGCGCCGCTTTTAATCTGCCACAATGCCGACAAGCGCTCCGACACCAAATCCTGATGCGGCGAAAAACGCTCGTAAGGCAGCGTTTCCCAGTCCGGCAGGAACACAGCCGTATCGTGCGGACGGAAAAACAGCCAGGCCGTCTGAAGGCGTAGCGCCTGTTCCGCATCTTGGGTCAAGACAACCTTGAGCTGCTTATGCGGCAGATAACGCGCCAAAGCCAAGGGCAGCGAGCCTTGAGACAGATTGAGCCAACGGGATTTTTCACAGGGTTTGGGAATCGGATAAGTCATGACAAAACAGTTTGTAATAAGTAAATACAAGCACCATAGGCCGTCTGAAAAATTTTCAGACGGCCTTTAGCGATCAAATAGATTTTCAATTTTACTGGATACAGGTTTAAAAGAATATAAGGCCTTACATTCAGACGGCCACGCCAGCCAGTTTTCCAATAAATCCGGTTATCACCAATGCCGCAACGCCCCATAAGCACACGCGCAAAACGGCGGGAACGACAGGCGCGCCACCGAGTTTGGCGGAGGCATAGCCCAGTCCGGCCAGTCCGCATAAAGTGGAAACTGCCAAGGCCGGAACAATGGCACTAGAAGCCGTCAATGCAACCAGTAAAGGCAAAATCGCGCCGGCACAAAATGAAGCGGCAGAAGCCAGCGCAGCCTGCATGGGTTGGGCGGCAGAGATTTCGGTAATACCGATTTCGTCACGTGCATGAGCGGCGAGTGCATCGTGTTCCATCAAGGCTTTGGCCACCTCTGCGGCAAGCGGGTCGGACAAACCGCGGCGGCGGTAAATTTCCGTCAGCTCTTCCAACTCTGCATCAGGATTATTTGCCAATTCGTAGCGTTCTTTGTGCAAATCGGCTTTTTCCGTATCCGATTGGCTGGACACTGAAACATACTCCCCCGCCGCCATTGACACCGCGCCCCCAATAAGCGCAGAAACGCCCGTCAACAGCAGGGTTTGGAAATCTGGCGCGGCTGCGGCTACGCCCGTCAACAGCGAGGCAGTGGAAATCAGGCCGTCATTGGCACCCAATACGCTTGCCCGAAGCCAGTTGTTGCGGTCACTGAAATGGCGTTCGCTGTGATGTGAATACATATATACTCCGATAAATTGGCTGTTTCCAGATGATGATAACATTGTATTGTTTTTGAATTCAATGTCAGTTTATCCCTTCAAATCAAGCATTCTTAAATCTTTCTGCTGCCATTTCAAACCATAAAAACCAATACTCCTCTTTGGATTTTTTCAGACGGTCTGAACGCTTTTACAAGCAAATTTATTGTTCCAAGTCATGGCATTATCACAAGGCAGTTTTGTGCTGCTTGGTTTATCCGCTTCAAGATGCTATCTTTATGAATCTTTCCACTCCTCAATCCATTGAAAGGATGTATCATGGCCGAAGAAAACAAAATCAAAGTAAACGATTTACCTGAAGATAAAAAAGAGCAAACCGAAGAAACCGAACTGCCCGTTATCAACAACGAAGAAAAACGCGGCGGTCACAGCGAAGGCGGTTGCTGCGGCGCATGCGGCGGCTAATCTTCCCGGCAAAGCCTCAAGGCCGTCTGAAAAGTCTTACTTTTCAGACGGCCTTTTCCTTTCTAAACACTTACAGGTAAATCAATGAAAGGATGCGGGAGAAGAATTTAAACCCAACCGCGTTTGTGCTACATTCACATCTTTACAAACCACAACAATCTACACCCACAGACACATAAGGAAGAAAAAATGTTTTGGTATATCGTCGGCTTTTTCGCCATTATCGTTTCCCTACTCGCCCTCTGGGTCAACGCCAGCGCGTTTGGTATGCAAGAGGACGGCACGCCGCAATCCGAATACGAAAAAATGTTGGGTCTGGGCGCAAAGCTGAAAGACAAAGATACGGTTGCCAAGGAACGCGAAGCGGCACGCTTTCATCCTGACGATTAAGCCTTATTAACTGGACAATCTTGCCGAACTGGGCTAATGTTCCAAACGCATAATGCACACCAACACAACTATACGAGAAGGTAAGAGAAATGACTGTACGAATCGAACACGATTTATTGGGCGACCGCGAGATCCCTGCTGAGGTATATTGGGGCATCCATACTTTGCGCGCCATTGAAAATTTTAAAATTTCCACACAAAAAATTTCCGACGTACCGCAATTTGTCCGCAGCATGGTCATGGTTAAAAAAGCCACTGCGCAAGCCAACGGCGCATTGGGTGCCATCAAGCCGGAAATCGCAGCAGCCATCGAAAAAGCCTGCGATGAAGTATTGGTCAAAGGCCGCTGCCTCGACCAATTCCCGTCCGACGTTTATCAAGGCGGTGCCGGTACTTCGGTCAACATGAATACCAACGAAGTCATTGCCAACCTCGCATTGGAAGTCTTGGGTCACGAAAAAGGCCACTACGACATCGTCAATCCAATGGACCATGTCAACGCCAGTCAATCCACCAACGACGCCTACCCTACCGGCTTCCGCCTTGCCGTGTATTACAGCATCGGCGAATTGCTCGACAAACTGGCTATCCTGAAAAACGCCTTTGCCGCCAAAGCCGAAGAATTTAAAGACGTTTTGAAAATGGGCCGCACCCAGCTTCAAGATGCCGTGCCGATGACTGCCGGCCAAGAGTTTCAATCTTTCCAAGTGTTGTTGGAAGAAGAAATCCTCAACCTCGACCGCACCCGCTCCCTGCTGCTTGAAGTCAACCTCGGCGCCACCGCCATCGGTACGGGCGTGAATACGCCTAAAGGCTATGCGGCTTTGGTCGTTGAGAAACTTTCCGAAGTCAGCGGCCTGCCTTGCAAACTGACTGAAAACCTGATCGAAGCGACCTCCGACTGCGGCGCATATGTGATGGTACACGGCGCATTGAAACGCACAGCCGTTAAACTGTCCAAAATCTGTAACGACCTGCGCCTGCTCTCTTCCGGTCCGCGCGCCGGTTTGAAAGAAATCAACCTGCCTGAATTGCAGGCCGGTTCTTCCATCATGCCCGCCAAAGTCAATCCCGTGATTCCCGAAGTCGTCAACCAAGTCTGCTTCAAAGTCATCGGCAACGACACCACCATCACTTTCGCAGCCGAAGCAGGTCAGTTGCAGCTGAACGTTATGGAGCCGGTAATCGCCCAATGTATGTTTGAAACCATTTCCCTCTTGGGCAACGCCACGGTCAACCTGTCCGACAAATGCGTCAAAGGCATTACGGTCAACCGCGAAATCTGCGAACACTACGTCTTCAACTCCATCGGTTTGGTCACTTATCTGAACCCATACATCGGCCACCGCAATGGCGACTTGGTCGGCAAAATCTGCGCCCAAACCGGCAAAGGCGTGCGCGAAGTCGTATTGGAGCGCGGTTTATTGAGCGAAGAAGAACTCAACCGCATCCTCTCCCCTGAAAACCTGATGAATCCTCATCTGTAATTAGGATTTGAAATCAAAGGCCGTCTGAAACTTTAAACGTTTAAAGTTTCAGACGGCCTTTTCATATTGATATTGATATTTATCGAATTTTTTTACGAAATTCAGAATTAAAAGATAGCCTGACCGTCAGGTTTGATTTAACATGGTGTTGCCCCAGCCTGTTTCCTCCTTAAGGTTATGCCGGTAATGATGCCTCAAAAGGAACCGGATATTGGAATAACATCTTCATTTATTAGGAAAACCAGATGAATCAAATTACACGCGAACAAATGCTGCAAGTATTCGAAAATCGCTGCTCCACCCGTTATTACGATCCCAACAAAAAAATCAGCCAAGAAGATTTTGCAGCGATTTTAGAATTTGCCCGCCTCTCGCCCAGCTCTGTCGGCTCCGAGCCATGGAAATTCTTGGTGATTCAAAACAAAGCCCTGCGTGAGAAAATCAAGCCTTTCAGCTGGGGGATGCAATTCCAACTGGACGACTGCAGCCATCTGGTGATTATCCTTGCCAAGAAAAATGCCCGTTACGATACCCCGTTCTTCCGCAGTGTTGCCGAACGCAGGGGTCTGCAAGGAGAGCAGCTGGAAAAAGCATTGGCAAGATACAAAAGCTTCCAAGAAACCGACATTAAAATTGCCGACGACCAACGCGCACTCTTCGACTGGAGCGGTAAACAGACCTATATTGCTTTGGCCAATATGCTCACAGGCGCAGCCGCCATCGGCATCGATTCCTGTCCAATCGAAGGCTTCAACTACGATAAAATGAACGAAGTATTGGCAGCAGAAGGCCTGTTTGATGCCAATGAATGGGGTGTATCCGTAGCGGCAACATTCGGCTATCGAGCCAAAGAAATCACCAAAAAATCACGCAAACCGATTGAAGAAATGGTGACTTGGGTCGAATAAGTAGTTTGTATTCTCAGGGCGGCGAATGCCACCCTTTTACTTTTCTTAAAAGTGAAGCAAATTCCGTAACAACAAATACTCCTAAATTTAAAATCAAAAAGGCCGTCTGAAACCATGTGTCAGAAATCCTAGATTTCATTTCACACCGTTTCAGACGGCCTGATTTAATACGCCTCTACTTAAAACGATACTTTCAAACTGCCGTAGAAAGCACGGCCATGCTCGTTATAAGTTTGTGCGCCGGCAGTTGTGCGATACAGTTTTTTGTCAAACAGATTGCTGATACCGCCACGGACGGCCACGCGTTTGTTCCAGTTGTAGCCTGCATTGATGCCCCAAATGCCGTAAGAGCCGACTTGGGTTTGGCTGTGTTCGGAAGACAACGCTGCTACGCCTGCACGAGGATTGCCGTTTTGTTCCAAACGGTTGACTGCCACGCTGCGCGGCTTGGTGCGGCCGTAGTGGGTAAAGGTCAGATTGGCATCGAAGCGTTCGTTCGGCGTCCAAGACAATGTGCTGTTGATGGTATGTTTCGGCACCAAAGACAATGGATTGCCTTGATAATCTTCAGATTTGTGCATATAAGTGAAATTGTTGCTCCACTTGAGTGTGTCATGCAACGGAATCACCAAGTTGCCTTCGATACCTGAAATAGTCGCTTTCGGCGTATTTTCCCATTGCAGGAGCCAGTTGCCAATATTGCTGGTGGCAATGAGCTGGTCGCCGATCACGATTTTATTGCGGTACGCGTTGTGGAAATAAGTCGCCGAAGCCTGCCAGCCGTTTTTGTTGAATTCAAGACCAATCTCTTTATTGATACTGGTTTCAGGTTTCAAATTGCCATTGCCCATGTAGTAGCAGCGGACACTGTTCGGCGCATTGAGCGGACAGCCTTGACCGCGTGTGTACAGGATAAAGTCAGGATTGGTTTGATACAGGTTTGGCGCTTTATACGCACGGGCAATACCGCCTTTGACCAACCAGTTTTCGCCGATTTGATGCGAGAAGTTCAAAGCCGGACTCCAATTTCTGCCGCTGTCGCTGTTGTGGTCGAAACGGATGGCCGGAATCAGATGGGTTTTGTCGGTCAATGAAATATTGTCTTCAACGTATGCCGCCCAGTTGCGTTGAGATGCCTTACCACCGCGCGTTGCGGAGATGCCGTTAAACGCATCGGTTTTGCCTTGGTCTTTAAATCCCTGAGTATTGGAGGCAGGATCGTCCAATTTGCTGTCAGTAAATTCTGCACCAACCGTCAACACGTTATCGACACCAAGTTTGAACGGAATATTCGCTTCGCTGCTGAAGCGCAGGTTTTTCAGACGGCTTTGAACAAAATCCAAGCCTGTATAGCTGCCTTCCGGACCACCGGCCAAACCTTCAGGCAAGTGGCTGTTGATTGTGCGCTCATAACTGATCACGTTTTTAGTATCGCCCCATTCCCATGCGCCGTCATGCGTTAAAGAATAAGCGGAACGGTATAAGCGGGCAGTTTCGGCTTTGCTGTCGGCCAAAGAATTAACCAAAGCAGAACGCGGATTGCTGTTTTGCGTATCGCCGTTGTAGATATTGCCCTGACGGCTGTAACTGCTGTCCAAAATCAGCGTTTGCGCTGGGCTGATTTTCCATTGCAGACGGCCTGCAATGTCTTTATTGCGTACACCTTCAACACCGGCCGCGCTGTCATTGCCGTGTCCGGCATTAATATCGGCAGCATCTGCATCCGTTTTATTCAGGTTGCCATAAATGCGGAAGCCCAAAGTATCTTGGATAATCGGACCGCTCAAATTAAAGCCGATACGGCGGGTTGCGCCCTCTTTGTTGTCTTGCGGCTGATTGGCGTAAAGATTGACTTGGCCTTTAAATTCTTTAGACACTTTTTTGGTAACAATATTGACCACGCCACCCATCGCGCCAGAGCCGTAACGGGTCGCCGCCGGACCGCGCAAGACGGTAATGGATTCAATCTCTTCAACCGGCACCCAGTTACTGTCGCCACGCGTATTGCGTTCACCACGCATACTAATACGCTCGGATTGGCGCGAATTAACCGGCTTGCCGTCAATCAAAATCAATGTATTTTCAGGGCCCATACCGCGCAAGTCGATTTGGCGTTTGTTGCCACGCTGACCCGTCGCCGTATTGCCGGTCAGGTTAACGCCCGGCATAGTGCGGACAAATTCGGAAATATCATTGGCTGCAGGGCGTTTGTCGATGTCGTCTTTAGAAATACGCGATACGCCGAGCGACTGTTGCAACTGCTTCTCGGCAGTAACGTAAACGGTATCGACTTCAGCCTGTTCAACAGCTTTCTCTTCAGCTGCGTGTGAGAATGCACTAATTAACGCCAAAGGCAAAATAGCGAGTGTGAATGTTTTCATTGCATTGTTTCTCTTGGTTTTGTTTGTTTAAAATCAAAATAAAAATTATTCGAGATTTTAAATAACCTTAACAGAGTTTTCAACGCAATTAAGAGTGATTTACAATTAAAAGTTAAATTGTGCTAATAAAAATAACAAATACCAAACAACTAAAAAGGCCGTCTGAACCAGTATGAAACGAAATCCGAGATTCCTATCATACCGTTCAGACGGCCTTATTCAATTTTTAATTATTTGCCTGCTGCTTTTTGCAGAAGAGCATACAATTCGTCTTTGAGTTTGAGTTTGGCTTTTTTCAGCTCTTCAATCTCTTCGGCACCGCTGGTAACAGGGTTGTTAACCAAACCGGTGATTTTATCGTCCAGCTCATTGTGCTCGTCAAACAAACGGGCAAAGTGTGCATCTTCTTGTTTCAATTTAGAAATCAAATCGCGATATTCTGGAAACATTTTGTTTTCCTCTCTTGTTAATTAAATAAAAAAGTACTGCGGTCAAAAACTAGGACGAATCAATCTTTAGCTTCATTATAACAAACACGGGCGTTTTATCCAGTCTTTTTTAAGTCGAAACTGTTTTACATCAAAATTAATAATATCAACATAAGTTAGCGCCAAAATAGAAAGAAACGGCTTTATAGACGGCTTACCGACTTGGGCATACAATCGGGCTTATGCGTTTACACAATGGCCGAACCACCCTATTCCGTCATATCAACGGCATGGACGGACAATTTATCCTGCTTGAAAACCATCCTTCATGGATGCCGGTCAATGATGCCGATTTCAACCATGCCGCCCCCTTGCCCGACGGTTTGGCCGTACACGAAGAATCGTTTTATCCATTTGAAAAAATAGATGCTGCCGAATCGGCAGACAATATCAAAATCTTCAGCGAAGAAGCTCTACGGCTGGAGAAAGAACGATTAAATGCGGTAGCCTTGGTAGAACTGGCAAAAAATCTTAAAGCCGCCCAAGCCGAAGCCGATTTGGTCGCGCTTCTGGAAAAAATGGATTTTCATTTAAAACAAGATGATATTTTCAAATAAACCCTTCAATCTCAGGCCGTCTGAAACCAAACACCCGACACAATTGTTGACAATGCAAGAAAAATAGTTCATCTTGAACCAATTCGCAGCACTCCATCCTATATTTTCAGCCCATCACAAAGGAATCGAGAACATGTTTTCAAAAAGCGTTACCCTCGCACAATATGACCCCGATTTGGCAGCAGCCATCGCCCAAGAAGACAAGCGCCAGCAAGACCACGTCGAGCTGATCGCCTCTGAAAACTACGTCAGCTGTGCCGTCATGGAAGCCCAAGGTTCGCAATTGACCAACAAATACGCTGAAGGCTATCCTGGCAAACGCTACTACGGCGGCTGTGAATACGTTGATATTGTTGAACAATTAGCGATTGACCGCGTAAAAGAACTGTTTGGCGCCGCCTATGCCAACGTTCAACCGCACTCCGGCTCCCAAGCCAACCAAGCCGTGTATGCTTCTGTTTTGAAACCGGGCGACACCATTTTGGGCATGTCTCTGGCACACGGCGGCCACTTGACCCACGGCGCAAGCGTTAACATCTCCGGCAAACTCTACAACGCCATTACTTATGGTTTGGATGAAAACGAAGTTCTCGATTATGCCGAAGTGGAACGCTTGGCTCTTGAACATAAACCTAAAATGATTGTGGCCGGTGCATCTGCCTACGCGTTGCAAATCGACTGGGCAAAATTCCGTGAAATCGCCGATAAAGTCGGTGCATACCTCTTTGTCGATATGGCGCACTACGCCGGTCTGATTGCAGGCGGCGAATATCCTAACCCCGTGCCATTCTGCGACTTCGTAACCACCACCACCCACAAAACCCTGCGCGGCCCTCGCGGCGGTGTGATTTTGTGCCGTGACAATACCCATGAAAAAGCGCTGAACTCTGCCATTTTCCCAAGCCTGCAAGGCGGCCCATTGATGCACGTTATCGCTGCCAAAGCCGTAGCGTTTAAAGAAGCGTTGCAGCCTGAGTTCAAACAATACGCAAAACAAGTGAAAATCAATGCTGCCGCCATGGCGGAGGAGTTGGTTAAACGCGGTTTGCGCATTGTATCCGGCCGTACCGAAAGCCACGTTTTCCTCGTTGACCTGCAACCGATGAAAATCACCGGTAAAGCCGCCGAAGCCGCTTTGGGCAAAGCACACATTACCGTCAACAAAAACGCTATTCCAAATGATCCGGAAAAACCATTCGTTACCTCCGGCATCCGCATCGGCTCTGCCGCCATGACCACACGCGGCTTTAACGAAGCCGACGCGCGCGTATTGGCAAACTTGGTTGCCGACGTATTGGCTAATCCTGAAGACGAAGCCAACCTCGCCAAAGTCCGCGAACAAGTGACTGCTTTGTGCAATAAATATCCGGTTTACGGCGCATAAGCATTTCCGACTTGGATAAAATATTAGGCCGTCTGAACAACAGACGGCCTTTTTTTATTTCAACTTTTCTTTTAAATTTCAAAACTGTTTGTTTCGCTGACTTTACGTATCATGCCTGCCGCGACAGTATGGTTGGTGGCTTCGTCAATCAAAATAAACGCGCCTTGTGCATGATTCTCTTCATATGCGGCAGCAGCAAGCGGCTGTTGGGTTTTGAAGCTGACGCTGCCGATGTCGTTGAGCTTGAGCGTTTCGGCAGATTCAACCCGGCTGAGGGTGTTCACGTCCCAAACGTAGGCAATTTCGCTGATTTTTACCGGCGTGGTTTGGGTAGTATGTTTCAGCAAATATTTGCGGCGCAGATTGAGCGGAATATCGTCAAACCAGCAAAGCGCGGCTTGAAATTGTTGTTCGGGAACAATGCTGCTGTCGGCTGAAACAATGCTGTTGCCGCGTGAAATATCGATGTCTGTATCCAAAACGACAGTCAACACTTCCCCTGCCTCGGCAGATTCGGTTTTACCGTTTGCATTATAGATTTCGGCAACTTTGGCAACATGGCTGCTGGGCAAAACTTTAACTTCATCACCCACTTTCAGACGGCCTGCTTCCAATCTACCTTGATAACCGCGGAAGTCGTCGCTGCTACTGCCGTCTTGGCGCGCCACGCGTTGTACCGGAAAATGCACGGCTTGGTCAGCGGCATTTTGACGGTTGACGGGCAGGCTTTCAAGTAAAGGTAGAAGCGGCAAACCTTGATACCACGGGGTTTGGCTGCTGGCATTGACGATATTGTCGCCTTTTAATGCGCTGATGGGCAGGAAGTGGATTTGTGCCTTGAGGCCGATTTGCTCCGCCAGTTTGCGGTAGGCCTCGGTAATGGCTTGATATTTGACTTCATCAAAGTCGAGCAGGTCGAGTTTGTTGACGGCGACAATGATGTTGGGGCAGCCCAAGAGTTTCAGAATCGCGCTGTGGCGTTTGGTTTGGGGCAGGAGGACAGGTTCGCTGCCTGAAAAATCAACGCGTGTGGCATCAACCAAAATAATGGCGGCATCGGCAGTCGATGCGCCGGTAATCATATTACGCGTGTATTGCTCATGTCCCGGCGTATCAGCAATGATGAATTTGCGTTTGGGTGTGGCGAAATAACGGTAGGCGACGTCAATGGTAATGCCTTGTTCGCGCTCGGCGGCAAGGCCGTCCGTCAGGCTGGCAAAATCAAGCGTTTCGCCGTTTTCGGCGGCGCGGTTGAGTTTGTCAATCTGGTCGGTCAACAAGGTTTTGCTGTCGTAGAGCAGCCGGCCGATGAGCGTGGATTTGCCGTCATCGACACTGCCGGCGGTAATGAAGCGTAAAAGCGGAGCGGAAGCTGCGGTCATGATTCTTTCCCATTTCTCGTGATTTCTCAAACTGACTGCTACTTTAAACAGGCCGTCTGAAAATGGGAAAGAATGTTTGGTTGTTAAAAAAGCTGTTTTCGTTATATCGCAAAGCTATGGGATATTGCCTCACGCCATCCGTTTTCCCCGTGTCGCCAACCAACACACAATCGACCCTAAGCACACCATTCCCGCTCCCTGCCAAAACGTCATGGACAAAGGCGCGCTAATCACAAACGATGACACTACCGCAGACAACACTGGAATGAAATAAGATGCGCCTGCCAATACGGTCAGGTTGCCGCGCGAAATACCGATATTCCACACCGCATAGCCCAGCCCCATACAAGCTGCAGCGGCAACGGCATAGCCGAGCGATACAGTATCAAAATTCAACGTATTCGCGCCGCTGAGGAAGTATTCGATCCACAACAGTATCGACACCAGCGCAAAGAAGAAGCCGACGCTGCTGCCCTCTGCTTTCACACGCGCCGTCAGCGTACAATATGCCGCCCAAAACACTGCGTCCGCAAATGCCATGATGTAGCCGCCGGGATTAGAGCGGACATTGTGGTAGATGCCGGAAATTGACAAGCCGACGTCGCCGCCCAGTACAGTAGCAATCCCCAAAAACGACAGCACAAAGCCGATGACTATCCACCATTTTGACGGCTGTTTGTTGAAATATACCGCCCCGACGATGGTAAACGTCGGCCACAAATAATTCACCATGCCGATTTCCACCGCCTGTCTCGCGTTTTTCGCAAAGCCAACCGACAACGACAAACACAATTCGCAGCCGACAAAAAACACGCTCGCCCAAAACAGATAGCTGCGGTTGTAATTGCGCAAATGCGGCCGACCGAAAATCAGCCAAATCAATACGGTGGACAAGGTGTACATCATTGCCGCGCCGCCCACTGCCCCCATATGCAGGCTCAAAGAGCGTATCAGAGAAATGACGAAGCTCCACAAGGCAACGGCAAGCAGCCCGATGGCAGTGGCTTGTTTGGATGAAATATTTTGAGATAAGAAATGAATCATGGCGTATGTGTTGAAGATGGTTTTATTAGGTTTATCGTAGTCTGAATATATCGTTTCTACATTAATTATTTTAACGGTTTCAAGGCCGTCTGAAAATGATTGTTTCAGACGGCCCTCTATTTGTAATTAGTCTTAAATATGACTATAATCCGCATCCAATTAGTCAATATAGAGACCAATTTATGAATCAACTTGACCAACTCGGTATGCGCATCAGCCACATAGACAGCGCATTCGACCAATGGATTAAACAACAAAACACCAACTACAACACTTTAGCCGTTCTCTACACCTTGGCCACCGAAGGCAGCCGCACTCAAAAATACATAGGCGAAGAATGGAGCCTGCCCAAGCAAACCGTTTCCGGCACATGCAAAACGCTAGCGGAACAAGGCTTGCTGACATTTCACGAAAGCGAACAAGACAAACGCGAACGCCTATTGTCGCTGACCGAACAAGGCAAAGAATACGCCGCACCATTGGTGCAAAACATGCAGGAATTCAGCAAACAAATTTTTACCGCCTTCGGTGAAAAACGTGCAGCCCGACTGTTTGCGGATTTGGACGCGTTGGCCGAATTAATGGCGCAAACCCTCAATACTAAATAAGGAGGGCAACCATGTGGAAAATGTTGAAACACATCGGTCAAACACACCGCCGCAAACTCATCACAACCTTCTCTCTCGTCGGCTTGGATAATCTGCTCTTGCTTATCCCGTGTTTGGCGGTTGGGCGATTAATGCTGTTATGGAAGGCAACGTCTGGCAGGCAATGTTGTATGGTGTAGTGGTTTTATTAATGTGGATAATCGGAGCCGCCCGCCGAGCAGTCGATACGCGTACGTTTACCCAAATCTATACCGAAATAGCCGTCCCGGTTGTTTTGGAACAGCGCAAACGAGAAGTACCGCATTCCGCCATTACCGCACGCGTTGCCCTATCGCGTGAGTTTGTCAGTTTTTTTGAAGAACACCTGCCCATCGCTGCTACTTCCTTAGTCTCCATCTTCGGTGCATGTATGATGTTGCTGATATTGGAATTTTGGGTGGGCGTATTGGCTGTCGCGATACTTGCCCTGTTTTTATGGTTGCTGCCGCGTTTTGCCGCCATCAGCGAAAACCTATATTTCCGTTTAAACAACCGTCTTGAACGCGACAACCACCTTATCCGCGACGGCAACGAGCGTCAGCTCTACCGCCACTATGGCTGGGTTGCCAAACTACGCGTGCTGATTTCCAACCGCGAAGCCTTAGGCTATCTCAGTATCGGCATAGCGATGAGCGTATTGTTCGGCTTCGCCTTTATACACATGACGCTTAAAGGCTATGGCAGTGCCGACCATATCTATTCCGTCAGCACTTATTTATGGATGTTTGCAATGAGCTTGGACGATGTACCGCGCTTGGTCGAACAATACTCCAATCTAAAAGATATCGGACAACGCGTTGAACTCTCGGAAGAAAACAATCTTTCCAAGGCCGTCTGAAACCTTAACACACCATCAGGACATATTATGAGTTGGTTTTATTTAATCTTAGCCGGTATGCTGGAAATCGGCTGGCCATTGGGCTTGAAGCTGGCACAACAGGACGGTTACCGCTGGCATGGCTTTGCCGCCGCGCTTGCCTGCATCGCCGGTAGCGGATACTTCCTTTACCTTGCACAAAAAAGTATTCCGATGGGTACGGCCTACGCCGTCTGGACTGGCATAGGCGCGGCAGGGGCGTTTTTAGTGGGCGTTGTATTTTTTAACGATGCCGCCAACTTCGGCCGCTGGCTCGGCGCATTTCTCATCATCTCCGGCGTCGTAGTGATGAAACTCTCCAGCGGAAACTGAAAATCTCGTTTCTATCCAATTCAAGGCCGTCTGAACAAGTATGCTCAGACGGCCTAATACTTTCCCGAATATAACGAAATCATCTTAAATTAAAACCAAGCATTCTTTCCTTTTTTCAGACGGCCTGTTTAAAGTGGCGACTGTCCATTATTCAAACAATCGGTTATAGCCGTCCAACAAAGGAATCCAAATGAGCCAAGCCAATCCGCTACCACCCGAACTCTCCGCCCAACTCTCCACCCTGTCCCCCACCCAACTTGCCTGGCTCTCCGGCTATTGCTGGGCGCAAAGCCAAGGCGTATCCGGAGCAGCAGCCGAACCATCTGCCCTGCAAACAACCGCCTCGACAGTCAGCCGCCACGTATTAGTTCTCTCCGCCTCACAAACCGGCAATGCCCGCAGCGTTGCCGAATCCTTACACGCCAAACTTCAAACCGCCGGCGTAGGAGCCCTCCTCAGCAGCGCAGGCGATTTCAAAAGCAAAACCCTGCCTGACGAAGACATCGTCCTTTTGGTGACCTCCACCCAAGGCGAAGGCGAACCGCCCGAAGAAGCCCTGCCCCTGTACAAATTCATCTACGGCAAAAAGAAACCCGATCTCAGCAAATTGACCTTTGCCGTCTTGGGCCTTGGCGATTCCTCCTATCCCAACTTCTGCCAAGCAGGCAAAGACTTTGATGCCAAATTTGCCGAACTGGGCGCAGGCCGTCTGAACGACTTGGGCATTTGCGACTTAGAATTCCAAGCCGATGCCGACGCATGGATTGCCGCCGTCGTACCCAAAGTGGCCGAGTTAACCGCCCAAGCAGCAAGCCCAAGTCCAACCGCCGCACCAAACGGTTCAGCAACACCAAGCAGCGGCACCGTGTACACCAAAGAAAACCCCTACACAGCCACCCTATCCGTGCGCCAAAAAATCACCTCGCGTGATGCAGAAAAAGACGTCGAACACATCGAAATCGACCTCAGCGGCTCAGGTCTGCATTATCAGGCAGGCGACGCGCTCGGCGTATGGCCGCTTAATGCAAGCGACCTCGTTCAAGAAATCCTCGACCTCAACCAACTGAACGGCAACGAAACCGTCCAACTTTCAGACGGCCGCGAAACCGACATCCGCACAGCCCTGACCGAATCCGCAGACATTACCCAAAATACACCCGCCTTCGTCCAACAATACGCCGAATTAACAAACAACGAAAAACTCAAAACCATAGCCGCAGATAAAGCCCAACTGGACACCTACCTCGCCGCCACACCGCCCGTCGGCGTATTTGCCGCCCATCCACACCCACTGGATGCACAAACCCTATACAGCCTCTTCCGCCCACAAACCCCGCGCCTTTACTCCATTGCCTCTGCACAAGGCGAAGTCGGCGAAGAAGTCCATCTTACCGTAGGCGTGGTCCGTTTCGACCACCACGACCACACCTACACCGGTGCAGCATCCGGCTACTTGGGCGAACGCCTCGAAGAAGGCAGCGAAATCCGCGTCTTTGTCGAACCCAACCCCAACTTCCGCCTGCCTCAAAACGGCGACACCCCCATCATCATGATCGGTGCAGGCACAGGTGTCGCCCCCTTCCGCTCCTTTATGCAACAACGTGCCGCCAATGGCGACAGCGGCAAAAACTGGCTCTTCTTCGGCAACCAACGCCTGGCCGACGACTTCCTCTACCAACTCGAATGGAGTGAATGGCGTAAAGACGGCCTCCTCACCCGCGCCGACCTCGCATGGAGCCGTCAAGGCGAACATAAAGTCTATGTCCAACACAAAATCGCCGAATGCGCCGCCGAAGTTTGGAACTGGCTGCAACAAGGCGCACACATCTACGTCTGTGGCGACGCCGCACGCATGGCGCGTGATGTCGAAAACGCCCTGATCGAAGTCATCGAAACCCAAGGCAAACTCAGCCGCGACGAAGCCGAGGACTACCTCAACGACCTGCGCGAAGACAAACGCTACCAACGCGACGTTTATTGATTGGATAAACAAAAATAAAGGCCGTCTGAAAGCTGAATTTCAGACGGCCTTTTTAAAGACCTTACTCGGATTGTTATCAATTCACCTGGTTTTGCATTATAATTGTGCAAATTTGACTCACTCGAAAGAAAATAAATTGGAAGGATTACAACAACTTGTAGATTTATTGGTGGGTTTTGTCGATTGGATATTGAAATTACTGGCATTCTTGTTTTAAACTACGTTCCATTCTTTTATACATTAAAGACGTATTTTCATCATGCAAACCGCGCAACGCTCTGCTACTTTCTTCTATTGGTACCACACAAACGTGCGGTACTTTTTTGCGCTTGTCTGAAACAGACCAAATTGAAAATACGCAAATTAGAGCCGCCTCATTTGAGCGGCTTTTTTTATACCCACCATGGCCGCTTAAATCCACCCATTTTTAAGAAATAAGGAATACAGCCATGACCGCTTCAACTAAAATCCACAGCCAAACCCAAATGTTACACACCTGCCGCATGGTCGTTGACAGCAACAGCCACCACAGCATGCTCAACATGCACACTTTGCCCGATTCGCCTGACAGCCTCATCAGCGAAGCCCTGATTCCGCAAGTGCGCACCATCGCGACTTTAATTGCCGCAGAACGCCACGACTTCACTCAAAGCAGCCCCAACGTTTTTACTGATGAAGCGGATTTCTTCGCAGCGCGTATTTTGGTTTTGGGCGTACGCCGTTTCCATTTGGATATTACCCTGCTGCCTATGCTCAAAACCGCCAATAAACGCGCCGAAGCTTTCGCCAAACGCCATCACATGCCCTTCTCTCCCGCTGAAATGCAAATGTCCCTGCACACCCGCCGCCCTGCCAACCTGCTGATTATCGAAACCGAACACGAAATGCCTGCATTGGGCAATTTGGCTGCCAACAGCCGTGCATTTGCAGCGCAACTTTCCAATATTATTTTGTAAAACCACTTGAAAAACAGGGAAATGGTTTAATATTAGGCAAACACACTCCGCCGAAATCTCGGCAAAGACAAACCTCTCTCAGGAAAAACAATGAAAAAACTGATTGCCTTAGCCGCCCTTTCCACTTTTGCCCTCGCTGCCTGCAAAGACAATACCCAAGCGCAGCTTGAGCAGCAACAAAAACAAATCGAAGCATTGCAACAACAGTTGGCACAACAAAACGGCCAACAAGAAGACAATACGGTTTACCAGCTCACGCCTGAAGCCGTGAAAGACACCATTCCTGCCGAAGCACAAGCCAACGGCAACAACGGCCAACCGGTAACCGGTACAGACGGCCAACAATATATCTACGACCAATCCACCGGCAGCTGGCTGCTGCAAAGTTTGGTGGGTACTGCAGCCGGTGCATTTATCGGCAACGCATTGGCCAACAAATTCACACAAGCAAGCAACCAAAACAGCCCGATTGCCCGTCAAGCCCGTGCTAACTATTATCAAACCGCACGTCCAAACGGACGCACCAGCCAACAGCTGAATACGCGCACCCTGCGTGCCCAACAGCAAAATGCGCAACAGCAACAGCGTTACCGCGAAACCGCGCGTCAGCCTTCCAACTACCGCCGCCCAAGCATGGGTCGGGGCTTTGGCCGCCGTCGCTGATTCGGTTTATATTCCATCTTTGATATAAACGCTCCCAATATAAAAGGCCGTCTGAAAATCTGATTTTCAGACGGCCTTTAGTTTTTCTCTATTTTCTTATTGCAGACTTGTCAGGTCTGTTTGTATGCGTTATGCCCAAAAGTCTCGCGGAGCGTCCAATACAGGTTTGACGATGCCGGTACGGATGGCGAAATCGCCAAAACCTTCATCATCTAAACGGTTTCGAGACCAATCTGCTACCCAGCCTTCGACTATTTCAAGGATTTCAGGTTCGGTAATGTTTTCTTTAAACAGACGCGGGATGCGTGTGCCTTCGCGGTTGCCGCCTGCGTAAAGGTTGTAGCGGCCGACCGCTTTGCCGACCAAACCGATTTCCGCCAGCATGGCGCGACCGCAACCGTTGGGACAACCGGTTACGCGCAAAACGATGTATTCGTCTTCCAAGCCATATTTGGCGAACATTGCGTCGATTTTATCGGAGAATGTCGGCAGGAAACGTTCGGCCTCCGCCATTGCCAACGGGCAAGTCGGCAAGGCAACGCAGGCCATCGAGTTCTCACGCTGGATGGTAATCGATTTGCTGATTAATCCATGTTCTTTGGCGATTTTATCAATCGTATCTTTTAATTCCGGCGGTACATTGGCAACCACCAGATTTTGATTGGCAGTCAGACGGAAGTCGCCGCGATGAATTTTGGCAATTTCACGCACGCCAGTTTTTAAAGGTCTGCCGGGATAATCAAGCAGACGGCCGTTTTCAATAAACAAAGTCAAATGCCAGTTGCCTTCATGCCCTTGTACCCAGCCGATATGGTCGCCGCGATGGGTAAATTCGTAAGGGCGGATGGGTTCAAACTTAATGCCCATGCGTCTTTCGACTTCTTCTTTGAACACATCCACGCCGACGCGTTGCAGCGTATAGCGTGTACGCGCTGCTTTGCGGTCGCTGCGGTTGCCCCAGTCGCGCTGGGTGCTGACGACGGCTTCGGCGGCGTTAAGGGTGTATTCGAGCGGTACGAAACCAAATTCGTAAGAAATGTTTGGATAAGTTTTGGTATTACCGTGTTCACTGGATAAACCGCCGCCGACCAATACATTGAAGCCCACCAACTTGCCATTTTCTGCAATCGCCACAAAACCCAAATCGTTGGAATGAATGTCCACATCGTTATCGGGCGGAATCACGACGGCAGTTTTGAATTTGCGCGGCAAATAGGTTTTACCCAAAATCGGCTCAACCTCATCGGCAATTTCTTTATTGCGCGGCTCGGTCGGCTCGGTCGTGAACACTTTTTCGCCGTCCAGCCACACATCGGCATATGCCATGGTGCGCGGCAGAAGGTGCATACTGATGCGCGCCGCCCATTCATAGGCTTCTTGGTGCAACGTGCTTTGCACCGGATTGCTGGTACACAACACATTACGGTTGACATCGCTGGCTGTGGCAATGGAATCCAAACCTAGTTTGTGCAATGCCTGATGTGCCTGTTTTAAATCGGTTTTCAGAATGCCGTGGTATTGGAAGGTTTGACGGTTGGTCAGGCGAATGGAGCCGTAAATCGTATTTTCACCGGCAAATTTATCGATACCCAGCCACTGCTTCGGCGTAATGATGCCGCCGGGCAAACGGCAACGCAACATCATGTTTTTTAAGGGCTCAAGTTTTTGTTCGGTACGCTCGGCACGAATATCGCGGTTGTCCTGTTCGTACATGCCGTGGAAGCGGATAAGCTGAAAGTTGTCGGCGGTAAAGCCGCCGGTAAAATCGTCTTTCAACTCTTCCTTAATCGTACCGTGCAGATAATCGCTGCGCTCTTTCAAGGCTTCGTTGCCGGATAAAGGCGTTTCAGGCAGCTTGGCTCGTGGGTCGGTTGTGGTAGCAGTCATTGAAGCACTCCTTATTTTTGATATAGGCGTTACTTTAATGAGACCGTCTGAAAATGAGAAAGAATGGTTTGTTTGTTTTAAAGACGATTTTGTTATATTGGTTGGAAACATAAAAAGGCCGTCTGAACTTTGCTTTCAGACGGCCTTGATATTGAACGGGACAAACCGATTAGGCTTGTTTGTTCCAACGTTCGATAGATTCTTTGATGACTTGTTTCGCTTCTTCTACATCGCCCCAAGATTCAACTTTAGTGGTACCTGCTTTTTTTAGGTCTTTGTAGTGGTTGAAGTGAAACTCGATTTGTTTGATCAGTTGTTGCGGCAAATCGGCCAAAGTTTTGTAGGCGTTGCCGTTGTTGCGGTCGTCGGCTGGAACACAGACGATTTTGTCGTCCACTTCGCCATCGTCAACGAATTTCATCACACCGATAACGCGTGCTTCCAGGAAAATACCGGTTGCCAAAGGCTGCTCGGTAACCAGCAATACGTCCAATTCGTCGCCGTCTTCGTCCAAAGTTTGCGGAATGAAGCCGTAGTTGGTCGGTTTGGAGAAAATTGCCGGTTCAACACGGTCGAGTTGGAACGCGGCCAGTTTGCGGTTCCATTCGATTTTGTGATTGCTGCCCGCGGGGATTTCGTTGACAACGTTGATGATGCCGCCGTCCACGTCGCCCGGGGTCAGGATTTTATTGAAGTCTGCCATGATGGTTTCCTTTGATTTTAAAGAGAGTCAAACGGCGAAAGTATAGCAAACCCAAGGCCGTCTGAAAATGTGAAACTGTCGTATTCAGACGGCCTTTTTGGCATTCAGCCTTTTGACCAGTTCTAAAATTGCGCGTTTATTGGAAGGGGAAAACACTTTTTCCGCAGCTTCTTCCGCACCAAACCAGCCGTAAGCAACGTGTTCGTCCGGTTGCAGAACAATGGGCGTATCTCGCGGAATTTGGGCTGAGAAGATGTGTTCGCGGTTTTCAAAAACGCCTTTGGGATAGCGATGGCGCCAGTGATGATAGATTTCATAAACGGTGCTGTCATGCCAATTTTCCAGCTGGCCGTCTGAAAGGCGGATACCGGTTTCTTCCCACACTTCGCGCCATGCGGTTTCTTCGATGCTCTCGCCCTCTTCCAAGCTGCCGGTAACCGACTGCCAAAAACCTTGAGGTGCCGTGCGTTCAATCAACAGGATATTGCCGTCTTTATCATGCAAAACAACCAAAGCGGAAACGGGATACTTCAAAGGCTTACCGCTCATGACTTGTCCTTGCCGGATTGATTGGGGAGGCTGATTTTTTGTAGTAAGTAAGCCAAAAGGTTTTCCATGTATCACTCAAAAATGGGAAATTGATATTCAGACGGCCTTTGCCGGAAATCCGCAAAGGCCGTCTGAAATTATACCTGATTTAACTGCGCCAGTTTCCGAGATACCAGCTCTGCCGCTTCTTCCGGTGAATTGGCTTTCAAACCTACTTCGCCAAAATACGAAATTTTAGGCAAATCACATAAAAACCTATCGACGTCTTGCGCCGTCAAAAAGCAGCCGTGCAAATCAAATCCGACATTTAAAGCACGCCCTTTGATTTCCGCCACCCTGTCATGCAAATGGCCGTACAAGTGATACCAGCCCTGATAGCAGCCGTCCCATTCCTGAATCGGATAGTGAAAGAGAACCAGCGTATTCTTAATTTCCGGCAATTTGAGTTTCAAATACGGCCGTATGGACGACAGCAGCGGATGGCCGTCATGCTTGGTCTGGCTGCGGAAAAAATCGGCATGCAGCCGAATCACATGATCATGATTGCCGTAAATCAAGTGATGTTGCCCGTTCAAACGCGACAAAACGCGCTCTATCTGCTTATGGTCTTTGGCAAAGGAAAAATCGCCCAAGTTGTACACCGTATCTTCAGACGTAACGGTTTCATTCCATGTCCGGATTAAAAATTCATCCATCTGCTCCACGTTATCGAACGGTCGAAATTGCGGGCAGAATTTGGCGATGTTTTTATGTGAGAAATGTAGGTCTGATGTGAAGTAGGTTTTGCTCATGCCGTGCTTTCTGCGTTGCAAGCTTGAATCGTATCACGCGCGGGCGTATGCTGAATAATGTTTATTGTATGCTTCAAGGAGTTTTTATGCGTTTGGTTATTGCCGCGCCGGCCAACGGCGCAATATTGAAAGACGCGCTCAAAGCGCATCTGCAAAACGACACGCGCGTCAGCAGCTTGGTCGATTTATCCTCGCCTGAAGGAAGCTATCCGCAACTCTCGTTTGCCGCAGCCGAAGAAGTCGTCGCAGGACGCGCCGACCGTGCGCTGTTGATTTGCGGTACCGGCGTGGGCACGGCAATCGCCGCCAATAAAGTGCGCGGCATACGGGCGGCAACGGCGCACGATTTGCTCACGCTCCGCGGCTCGGTGGAAAACTATGATGCTCAGGTTTTATGTATGGGGCAAAACGTGATTGCCGCCCCGGCCGCTTGGGCATTGGTCGATATCTGGTTGGATTTGCGCCACGACACAAGCAGCGGCTATGCGCCTAAAGTCGGCGAAATCGAAGCGTACGAGCGCGGAAAATAAATACGTGTTGCTCCATATATTTTCAGACGGCCTTACAACTGTCTCAAAAACGCCTGAATGAACGCGATTTTATCCAATTCCGGCATAGCGTTGAACGCTTCCTGATGCTCGTGGATGTAATCGATTAAAGGATAAAATTCTTCATCAACATGGCGTTTGTCGAGCTTGCGTCCGATGTTACCCTCGTTGCTTCGTCCTAAAAACTTGGAAATTAGGTAATACGGCGATTTGAGTTTGAACAGCATTTCGCCGGTTTGGGCATCAAACACCATGAAGCCTTCGTGTTCCACGTTTTTCAGACGGCCTTTCAGCTCGCCGAATGTGATGTTTTTCAGCGTTTCAGGACGGTGGACGCCGTATTGTTTGCCGATTTCGTCCAATTCGGCTTCACTAAACTGACGGCCGGTAGCCACGTCAATGCAGCCGATTAAGGTTTCGCCCAATTCTTCACGGATGATGTGAACGTCTTTCGCATCTGTGATTTCAAACAAAAAAGTGTGGTTTGGATAAGCGCGGAACAGGGTTTCGTACTGCGCGCAGTGTGCGGCGGTCATGTCGGCAAACGCGCTATCAAGCGAACCTGTAGTCGAATACAGCACTTTGCCGTCAAATGTCGCGCCATGGGACGGATGGCCGTCTGAAAGCGAGACGAAAGTGCAGCAGCCGAGGAAGCCGTTTACTTTCACCACTGCGTCCACCAATCTCTCGTCGCTGATTCTGATCGGATAGCGGCTGCCTTTGGCAATACGTTCCGAATAATTGAATACTTTTTTAAACGGGCGCACGATGATTCGATTATGCGCGTCGATAATCAAACCGCGCATTTCCAGCAAAGCATCATCAAATCGGTTGTTATAGAACACGCTGCGTGCGTATTTCAACACGCGTAATTCGGGATAACGCTTGGATGCTTTGGCAGTAAAGTTACGGCTGCCGTGTTGCAGATAGTGATCGGTCACAAAGGTTTGCTGCGCCTCATCAAACACCAGCGGCTTATGCTCGATAGCCTGCATCTGTTCGATTTTTTCTAACTGTTCCGCATTTGCCGGCTGCACGGCCTCGATGTGGATTTCGTTTGCCACTCGGTTTTGGTTCAACTTGATATACGCCGCCAACACGTCATGCTCTTTTACGCCGTGTAGGTTGGGATAGAAATTGTGCAGTCGATAGACCTCTGTTTTAAAACCGCTTTTCTCCGCCTGATCCAATAAATGACGGCAACGCGAAGCTTTTTGGTTGGTATTGGAATTAATGATCAGAATATTTCGATTCGGATTTTGACGTCCAAGTCTCAAAGTTTCGGTCATCAAGGCATTACCGCGCTTCAGCGCCTTATCCACCGCTTCTCCCGACCAACGATATTTACCGTATTCATCGGTAATGAACAAATCGTTTTCAATACGGACAACTTCCGCATCCGGATATTGCGCTTTAAATTTGGCAGCTTTTTGTTCGGCAAAAGTCGATTTTCCCGAACCTTGATGACCGCGGATTAAGATAAATTTTTGCATTTTGTTTCCTTATTCTTTTTCTTAGCTTGCCTGAATAAATAGGCCGTCTGAAATATATTTCTACTTTTTTCAGACGGCCTTAGCTTCAGTTTACAGCTGCCAACGGCGTTTTCTCAATCTCATCTACCCAGAAATCTGTACCCATACCTCGTTCGGCAAAGGAACCAATCAGGGAGAATACTTGGTCGGAGAAGCCGCCGATGTTCAAGATATCCTGACGGTTTCGTGCTTGAGCCGTAGTGTAAGGCTGAATATCCAGGCAAACGAGTTTGGCTTCGGGACAGCGTTTTTTCAGGATGTCCCATTCTTTCATCAGACTGGTTTTGCCACCCCATCGTTGGCTGTCATCTGCCCAACTTTCGTTGTCTGATACGATAACGACCAAATCCACGTCAGCTTTTTCACGGTTCAACATAGCAAGCGGTGCGCTGCAAGCCGTTCCTCCGCCACCGACATTGGCGAGTTTTTCGGCATTGGTCATGATGCTGTCGCGCGGGTTGAGCTTCACGTTTACCGTGATTTGTTCAAACGGTATCACGCGGGCTTGCGGATTGGTACGCAACATGGCGGCGGACACGAGCGCGGCAATGTCGATGCAGCGGGTTTTGGTGGTCGCGCTGCCGCGATAGCCGGTAGCCGGGCTGTGCATGGAGCCGGAGACGTCCGGGCAAACCACGACTTTGCCTTGGATTGCCGGTACGTTTTGTACGGCGGTTTCCATCGCATCTTGCAGGGCTTCGCGGATTTCAAACGGCATCTGTTCAGATGTTACCTGATAAGCAGTCAGCAACTGATAAGGCAGCACGCGGGCGCGGGTAATGGCGGTTTCGTCACGCAATTTTTCTGCCACCATTTTGATGTTTTTACTTTTCTCAAATACTTCGTGGCGCAGGAAAGTGTTCAGGTTTTGACGAACCTGCTGCCATGAGCCGTTGCGGGCGATTTGCGCCCAGTCGCCGCTGTTCAAGTCTAAAGCAGTGAGCATTTGGAAGGGAACGTTGGGCAATTCGCCTTCTCGGCTTTGTTTGTAGTCTTCAAAAGCGCGGGTAATGGGCGGCAATGCTTCGCGGTCGTACGGTTTGCCAATGAGCCACGCAAACCATGCGGCGCGCCATGCTTCACGCGGTTTGGGATGCACCATTTTGACCACGTCCGCCAGCGACGGCGAATTGCCGATAGCGGCGTTCAACAGTTGTTTTTCAGTGGCGGTCAAAAGCCAAGTCTGCATCAGTTTTTTTGGACGGTTGCCGAAGGATTTTCTACCGACTGCGCCGCTGCGGATAATTTGTGCGAAGTTACGCAACATTTTACCGTTGTCCACTACTTGGTCGAATACGCGGGCGAGCATGTTCACATCTTTTTGCGCCAACACGGCAAGCAACAGCGCAGGCATATCTTTCATAAAACCTTTTTGACGGGCATATACGGCAGTTTTGGCGATAAACTCGGCATCCAGGCTTTCTGCCAATTTCAACACTTGGTCAAGCTGACTTTGTGCATCGGCATAGTAGGTATTGTTCAGACAACCGGTAGCCGCAAGCTGTGCCAGCCGTTGTTTGGGCGTCAGCGTGTAGGCGATGCCGCCGGCTTCATTATGGGTATCGGTTTTAGTCAAACGGTTTTTAATAGATTGAAACAAGTTAGTATTAGCCATTTTCATTTTCTTTCATATTGTTGGTTTGAGGCCGTCTGAACTTGTTTTAGCTTTGTTTTTCAGACGGCCTTGAATGGGTGGCAGTGTGGCGGCTAAAGATGAAGAGAAGCAGTTTTAACTGAAAGCTAATGTATTCTCTTCCGGGCATCCGCCTACTGCCGTAGGGCGACTAGTTTTATTAGGATCATTCAGGTTTTAGCAGAAAAGGAATGTAATCCTAATGGCATTCGCCCATAAGGGGCGGCACATCTGGCAACGAAGAGTGAAGAAATTTTTACGCGCTCTATCCTCTGAGCTACTCTGCCATAGTTGGCGGCAGAGACGGGATTCGAACCCGCGACCTCGCGCTTAGCAGGCTGTAATTCCTTCGGCATTTGCCGTCTGTACCGAAAACAGTTTTTATATCAGCTCGTCCGAATATTTCAGACGGCCTCAAATGTGGGCAGCGTAGCGGATAAACATGAAGAGAAACGGTTTTAACGTGATAAGTTAATGTACTCTCTTCAGGCATCCGCCTGCTGCCGTAAAAATAATATGGCACGCAACAAGTTTTTAAGGGAAACATGCCTTCGCTCTACCAGCTGAGCTACTCTGTTATTTTGGATAACAGAGACAGGACTCGAACCTGCGACACAAGGGTATCCATGTTGTAGTTTCCCTAGGCATTTGCCTGCCATATTGGAAAAGGGTGGGCGACTAAATAAACAAGACGTTCAACGTCTATCAGACGAGACAGGATTCGAACCTGTTAAACCAAATGTAGTCTTGTTGGCATTCGCCCTGTAACCACACAGCAACTAAATTTACGGAAAATTTTTCTCCGGTAACTGTATTTCCCGAAGCATCTGCTGTATCGTTACATTCACAACATAGCCAACAGCGTGCCAAGAATAAAATTTTTATAAAAATAATTTTTAATCATTTGAATATAAAGAAAATAAATTTTAGAGTAGCTTTTATTGGTAAGAAGCGTAGAATACTAAAAATATATTTATAGATAGTTATATAGAAAATAAGATATATAAGGATATATGATGAGATTCGATGATTTGGACAAACGATTGCGACAATACGAAACCGCTTATGATTTTTGCGTGCCACAGGAAAATTTTATTGTTGTACGCTTAGACGGGCGCGGTTTTACACGACTAACCAAGGAAATTTGGCAGTTTGAAGCCCCGTTCGACATTCGTTTCCGCGATCTGATGGCACACACCGTCCGTCATTTAATGAAATGTGGCTTCAATGTGGCATACGGCTATTCGGAAAGCGATGAAATTTCACTATTGCTGCGTCGAGATGACGATACGTTCAAACGCAAAACGCGCAAAATCATTTCGGTATTGGCTGGTGAGGCCAGCGCCGCCTTTTCTGTGGCACACGGGCGGCCCGCCGCTTTTGATGCCAGAGTTTGCGTTTTACCGAACGAAAAACTGGTGGTTGATTATTTCCGTTGGCGGCACGAAGACTCATACCGCAACGCGCTCAACGCCCACTGCTATTGGATGCTGCGCAAGAAAGGAGAAAGCGTGTCCCGCGCTACAGATGCCGTCAGCGGCCTGAAACGCGTGCAAAAGCACGATTTGTTATTTGAAAACAATATCAATTTCAACGAACTGCCTGCGTGGCAGAAACATGGCTTCGGTGTGTATTTTCAGACGGCCTTAAAAGAAGGTTTTAATCCGAAAACTGACGAAACCGTACAAGTAAAACGCCAAATCCTGCATACAGATTTCGAGCTGCCGTTGGGCGATGATTACGGCACATTTGTCCTGGAAAGAATTGTTTAAATTGTTTAGAGGTCGTCTAAAAATGAATACTGCTACAAGAGGACAAATCCCCGCTGTTCTTATCATTGATTTGGAAGTCGATCCAAAAACCGATAAGCCGTTCAAAATCGGTGCATTCCGCCCCGACTCAGGTTTGTTTTTTGAAAAAGCTTTTCGTGAAGAAAAGGGGTTTCATACCGCCTTGTGTGAAATGGCTCATCTGACCAGTGGATTAAAGTGGCTGATGGGGCATAACATCCTCGGGCACGATTTGAAATATTTGAAGGCCGTAGTGCCCGAAGCCGCATGGCTTAAAGTGCCTGTTATCGATACGCTGTGGCTCTCGCCTTTGGCATTTCCGCAAAATCCGTATCACCGACTAATCAAAAACCATAAAATCATCTCTTCTGAAATTAATTCCCCACTTGCCGACTGTCACGCTTGCTGGCAGCTTTTTCAAGACCAATGCACGGCTTTTGGAAAAATCAAAGCCGAAAAGCCCGAGGAGTTTGCGCTGTGGACAGCCCTGTCTGATATACCCCTGCCGTATCGTCTTTCAGACGACATTATGATTCCAAAGCGTGATACATCGCCGGATGTCAAGAAACTGATCGACACTATTTGGTTGATGATGCAGGACAACAATGATCAAGGTCGTCTGAAAGTCTGCCGCACACGTTTTTTGGAGTTAATGAAAACTGACATCCGCAATCCTTCCATATATTCTTCCCTCGGCTATGCCTTATCTTGGTTAAATGTCTCTGGTGGTAATTCTGTGTTAGCTCCGTGGGTGAGGCACCAGTTTCCCGATACGGCTCGGCTGATTGCCGAATTGCGCGACCATGATTGCGGTAGTACGGAATGCCGTTATTGTCAGGATACGCTCAATCCTGAGGCGCAGTTACAGCGTTATTTCAAACTACCGACTTTTCGCGATGTGAAAGGATTTGATGGTGGACAACGTGCTGTGGTGCAATCAGGTATGAAGGGGTTGCATACGCTGGCGGTGCTGCCCACGGGCGGCGGCAAATCCTTGTGTTATCAGTTGCCAGCGCTCAACCGCTACTACCGCAACGGAGGCTTGACAATAGTTGTTTCACCTTTGCAATCGCTGATGAAAGATCAGTTGGACGGTTTGGAGAAAAAAGGAGCTACCTGCGCTGCTATGCTTAACGGCTTGGTTGAGGTGGTTGAACGCGCCCAAATTTTAGACAAAATAGCTTTGGGCGATATCGGCATTTTGTTTGTCGCGCCTGAACAGTTCCGCAACACCAGTTTTATTAACGCTATTTCGCAACGCCAAATCAACGGCTGGGTATTCGATGAGGCACATTGCCTGTCGAAATGGGGACACGACTTCCGTCCAGACTATCTATACGCAGTCAAATTTATCGCTGAACACAGCAAAAATAACGGTACGGTGGCTCCGGTAAGTTGTTTTACTGCTACTGCCAAACCCGATGTCCTCGCCGACATCACTAACCATTTCCGTGAAGAGGCTGGTATTGAATTCCGCCAATTTATTGGTGACAACGAGCGCGACAATCTGTTTTACGATGTGCTGGAGATTTCAGATGGCCTTAAAAAACAAAAAATCAACGAGCTGTTGCATCGTGAACTTGATCATCAAAGCGGTGGAGCCGTGGTATTTGTCGGACGGCGGAAAAGTGCGGAAACCTATTCGGCTTACCTGAAAGAACAAGGCTGGGCATGTGAGCATTTCCATGCAGGCTTGGGGAACAACGAAAAAGCCGATATTCAAAACCAGTTTATTGGCGGTAGTTTGCGCATTATTGTCGCCACCAACGCCTTTGGTATGGGCGTGAATAAACCTGACGTACGCTTGGTTATTCACGCTGAAATCACCGGCTCGCTGGAAAATTATTTGCAGGAAGCGGGCAGAGCAGGGCGTGATCAGGCAGAGGCAAAATGCGTGTTGCTGTATGACGGCAAAGACGTGGACACACAGTTTTCCATCAGCAAAATGTCGCAAATCGAATTGCGCGATTTGAAATCAGTGTGGAAGAAAGTTGGTTGGCTGAATCAGGCGGCATACGGCAAAGACCATTGCGGTGAAATCGTGGCAACAGGTGGCGAAATTTTGCGCGACACCGAGGAGTACATGAGTTTTGACAGCGATGATAGACAGGCAGATACCAAAGTCAAAACCGTATTGGCATGGTTGGAACGTGCAGACTTATTGGAGCGTAAGGAAAATCAAACCCGTATTTTCCCCGCACGTTCAGGTCGTCTGAATCTAGATGAGGCACTAGCGATTATTGAAAAAAACAAGTTCAGCAAGCGTATCTCGGAAATTTACCAAACCATTGCCGAAATTGTGTTTAAAGCGCCAGAGGACGCGCCTTTGAGTACCGATGATTTGGTGCAGGCAACAGCATGTAGTTTCACCGAATTGCGAGGTCATCTAAAAAAGCTGGAGGAATTGGGTATCCTTACCAACGATACGCATATGACCGTCATTTTGCGTACCGATAACATAAAGCCTGCCGACAAACGTCTGGCACAAGTTATTGCCTGTGAGGAAAAACTCTGGCAGATTTTAAAAAACGAAATTCCAGAAGCAGATCAAGGTATTTGGCAAAACCTCTCATTGAGCGCTGTCTGCCACCAAATGCATGAGGTAGGTTTAGAAACCAATCCTGCTGAAATCAAACTTCTGATGCAGTCGCTTGCCGATGATAAAGCAGCAGAACGAACAAACAGCAGTGGAAGTTTCCAAATCCGTGATGTTGGCAACAACCTTTTGAAAGTACGTTTCAAGAATCCCAAAAGCGACAGTTGGGAAAACCTACAAAACAATGCCGAACTTCGCCGTAATATCGGTCTGTGCCTTTTACCATTCCTGATGGCAAAAACCAATGGAGTGCGTCAGAAAGACGTAATGGTTGAAACCCGTATGGGTGAATTGGTGCAGCAGCTTGCCGATGATTTGGTATTATCGGTACAAATCCCGGCTGACCGTCGCGAGCTTCTACTCAGGCAGACACTGCTGTTTATGCACAAACAAGGCATTATCAAACTCAACCACGGCATGACCATTCTGAGACATGCCATGACTATCACACCCAATCCAAAAGCACTCTCAGCTAAACGCCAGTATCTCGCGGAGGACTATAAACCGCTTTCCGTTTTTTACGGCGAAAAACGCTTTCAAATCCATGTGATGCAGGAATATGCCCTTCGCGCACTGAAAAATCTTACTGAAGGGTTGAATTTGGTGCGTGATTACTTTGGCTTGGAAGAAAAGAATTTTAAAAATAAATGGTTTAAAGGTCGTCTGAAAGAATTGGACGAGCCTGCATCGCCACAAACCCTGCGCGAAATTACAGATGGGCTGAATGAGATGCAGAAAGCCGTTGTTACCGACCAAAGTGGCAGCAACCGTCTTATTCTTGCCGGACCGGGTTCAGGAAAAACGCGAGTTATTGTACACCGTGTTGCCTACCTTTTACGGGTGCAACATGTTCCCGCATCCGCCATCATTGTATTGACTTTCAACCGTTTGGCGGCGCAGGAGGTCAAGCGTCGCCTGTTCGGACTGGTCGGCCCTCTTGCTGCTGCCGTTACGGTTATGACTTATGACGGTATGGCAATGCGGCTTTTGGGTGTGCGCTTTGACGGCAACAACCGAGAATACGGCAAAAGTCAATTTAAAGAATGGTGCAGGCAGGCTGCCGCTATGCTTTCAGACGACCTTGAAAACGATGATGGTAACGATGAAACACGCGAACGTATCATGGCAGGCTTCCGCTATATTCTGGTAGATGAATACCAAGACATCAGTGAAGAACACTACCGGCTTGTTTCTGCGCTTGCGGGTAGGAAGCGGGCTGAAGAAGACAAGCTGACGATTCTGGCAGTCGGTGACGATGACCAAAACATCTACGCCTTCAATGGCACGAGCAACGAGTACATACACCGTTTCCAAAAAGACTACGACGTTGCCCAACCCGACTATTTGACCTACAACTACCGCAGTACGCAGCACATCATCAGCGCTGCCAACAGCGTGATAAACGGTCTGACAGGTCGTCTGAAAACACTGCATCCGATTGTTATCAACCCTGAACGTCAAACACAGCCCAACGGTGGCGTATGGGCTGCAACAGACAGCATACGGCAGGGGCGTGTGCGCCACATCAGCCTGCCGTTCGGTAGCAGCAGCAACATACAGGGACAAGCTGTTATCACTGAAATAGGTCGTCTGAAAACCTTGGGTACAGTCGCATGGAATGAGATTGCAGTTTTATCCCGTCATAATGCCAGTCTCAAACCTCTGCAGGCATGGTGTGAACAAAACGGCATACCTTATTTTTTGAGTGCCGACAAAAGCAGCAAAATCAAATTGCGCCACACCCGTGAGTTTGTCCGCCTGATTGATGGCGTTGAAAAACAAACCGAAGGCTTTACATCACAAGCTTTTTCAGAACTTATTAGTGAACAAATGAAAAAAAGTGGTGGTAGTTGGTGCGTTTGGTTTAGGCAATTACAAACTGATTTCTTAAACGAATATCCACTGCAAGATGAAAAGCTACCTGAAAAGTCGGATAACCTTGCAGAGAGTCGTGAGACAGAAATCAAAGCGTTGCCCATAGAAGACAGCGGGTCGTCTGAAAACGGTAGTGGCACTGTTAACCGATATTCGTCCGCCTTTCTGAAAAGCTGGCTCTACGAGTATGTAGGTGATGAAAATGAAACCCGTTCGGAAGGTATATTTCTAGGCACGGCACATGCAGTCAAAGGATTGGAGTTTAAGCACGTCTTCATTTTAGATGGAGGTTGGCAGAGAGCTGACGAAGCCGAACAGAGGCTTTATTACGTCGCTATGACTCGTGCCATAGAAACATTGACTCTACTGCAAACTACCCCAGAGCATCCTTGGATAGCAAAGCTACCTGATGATATTGAAATAGTGGCTCAAATCTTTACTGAATTACCTGATTTGAATACCGAATACAGACATTTGGCGGCTTATCGAAACACGGCAGTCGAGGGAGAAACCGACAGCAAGAGTGATTTGGATATCGACTTCATCGTTTGTCACAACAATGTCGAAACTGTGAGGCAACGCCTGTTTGCTGCTGCGAAGCTGAAAAAAGACGATCCATTGGAAATGAGACGGACGGAGGATGGCAGATATATTTTCCTTTCTGATGATATTGAAGTTGCCCGTACCGTCAAATTACCACCGTTGCCGGCAAAAACTACCGCCTATGCCAATACTTTCAGAGTACGTTATTTAGACGAAGTCGGAGAATCATTTCGCCAACGCATTCCAGAAAAAATCGGCACTAAAAAGCTGGAAAAATGGACGCTTGTTATTCCTATGTTAGTGATACCGCCTGAGTAAGAAGAGTTTTTCAGGCTATCTCAAACATGAAGAGGGCAGCTTGAATACAAGGCTGTCTAAGACTCGAACAGAATAAACGGAATAAAAGATGAGTAACAAAAAACAAGTCGCCATCAGCTTTCTCGGTACAGTGCTGGATAAAGGTTTCAATCAAGAGCGTTGGTTGAAATGGCGGCCGAATGTCGCCATGAATCAGCGTCAAGATTTTCATCTTGACCGCATGGAGCTGTTTTATGCGGAGAAATACCGCGAACTGGCAGATCATGTAAAAGCCGATATTCAGCAAGTATCGCCGCACACAGTCGTCAATCTCGTATCTATGGAGCTGGCAAACCCGTGGGACTTCTCCGAGGTTTACACCAAGCTGCACGACTGGGCAGCAGGCTATACATTTAATATTGAAGAAGAAATCTATCTCACCCACATCACCACAGGTACACACGTTGCCCAAATCTGCCTGTTCTTATTGGTAGAATCGCGTCAAATTCCGGGGGTGTTGCTCCAGACTGCGCCACCGAAAAATCAAAGACGCAGCATGATTTCAGGCGATGTTGGCAATTATGAAATCATCGATTTAGACTTGGCTCGTTACGACGTACTGGCAGAACGCCTTGCCGCCGTACGCGATGACGCAGTGCTCTACCTCAAAAGCGGCATCTCAACCCAAAACGCCGCTTTCAACCGCATGATTGCCGAAATCGAACAGGTCGCACTCAATTCCCCTTCCCCCATTCTGCTTTCCGGCCCGACAGGCGCAGGCAAATCTATGTTGGCACGCAGGATTTTTGAGTTGAAAAAAGCGCGCCATCTGATTAAAGGCACATTTGTCGATGTAAACTGCGCCACCCTTCGCGGCGACGGCGCAGCATCTGCCCTGTTCGGCCACAAAAAAGGCGCCTTTACCGGCGCCGCAGAAAAACGTGAAGGCTATCTAAAAACTGCCGACGGCGGCGTATTGTTTTTAGACGAAATTGGAGAATTGGGCTTGGACGAACAAGCCATGTTACTCAAAGCCATTGAAGAGAAACACTTTTATCCCGTTGGCAGCGACAGCGAAGTCAAAAGCGACTTCCAACTCATCGCCGGCACCAACCGCGACTTACGCCACGAAATTCGCGCCGGACGCTTCCGAGAAGACCTGTTCGCCCGTATCAACATCTGGAATTACCCACTACCTGCACTCGCCAACCGTCGCGAAGACATCGAACCCAACGTCGAACACCAGCTTGCCCTAGCCTCGCAAGAACTCGGCCGAACCACCCGCTTCAACAAAGAAGCCCTGGCCGCCTACCTCGACTTCGCCCACTCCAACCAAGCACCATGGCGCGGTAATTTCCGCGACCTCGCCGCCAGCATCATGCGCCTGGCCACACTCGCGCCGCAAGGCAGAATACAGGTAGAACAAGTCCAAGCCGAAATCGAACGCCTCAAATGGCTATGGTCGGAAGAACCCTTTTCAGACAGCCTCCTACATAAAAGGCCGTCTGAAAAAACACAAGACTACCCCGATAAAGTCGATTGGGACACATTGGATTTGTTCGACAAACTACAACTGCAACACGTTATCGACGAATGCCGTAAACATCCCAACATGGCTGCTGCCGGCCGTGCATTGTTCAACGTCTCCCGAACAGAAAGGGCAAAAGTCAATGACAGCGACCGATTGAGGAAATATTTACAGCGATTTGGATTGGAATGGGGAGATATTTAAGTAGAGTGAGCAAGGAGGTTTTGCAAAGGCCTCCTCATGCTGATTCTAGGAAGTAGCTTATTTTAATAGTACTTTTATTATTATTTATAAAAATAAAAGGCATCAGATTGATGCCTTTTACTTTCGTTAATATGAAAAATTAATGTTCATACCAACGTTTGGTCGATTCACAAATCACTTCTTCGACTTACTTCAAAAATGCCGCATGATAGGCAATATGCTCACCAATAAAACTGGCAATGAAGTAATAGCTATGATCGTAGCCTTTATGGAAGCGCACATCGGCCGGTTGATTTGCCGCACGACAGGTTTCGATAAAATCTTCGGTACGCAATTGTGTTGCCAAAAACTCATCTTCCAAGCCCTGATCAATGCGCATACCTTGTACTTTATAGCCTTGTTGAATGAGCGAGTTCGCATCATATTGCTGCCATTTTTCGCGATCTTTTCCTAAATAGGCAGAAAAGGCTTTTTCTCCCCAAGGCACAAGGCTTGGCGACAAAATAGGCGAAAAGGCAGAAACACTTTGATAACGTTTCCGGTTTCGCAGTGCCAATACCAATGCGCCGTGTCCGCCCATTGAATGCCCCATAATGGAACGTTTACCATTGGTAAGAAATTTTTCCTCAATCAGACCAGGCAACTCGTTCAAAATATAATCATACATTTGATAATTCGTCGCCCAAGGCTGCTCGGTCGCATTCAGATAAAAGCCCGCACCCTGCCCTAAATCGTAAGCAGCATCGTTCGGCACTTGCTCTCCGCGAGGGCTGGTATCAGGTGCAACCACAATCACTTGATGTTCTGCCGCATAACGCTGAAAACCTGATTTGGTAATGAAATTTTGTTCAGTGCAAGTCAAGCCGGAAAGCCAATAAATCACACCAAGCGGTCGATTCTCCTGATTATCCGGCAAATAGACGGCAAATTTCATTTCGCATTGAAGCGTTTGGGCATGATGTTCCCAAACTTGTTGCGAACCACCAAAAATTTGATGTTGTTCAATCAGTTTCATCGCGTACCTTAGTAATGAATAACAGCGCGGATCGATTTACCTTCATGCATTAACTCAAAGGCTTCATTGATTTGATCAAGTGTCATTGTGTGGGTCACAAATGGTTCTAACTCGATGTCGCCTTTCATCGAGTCTTCCACCATTTTCGGAAGTTCAGAGCGGCCTTTCACACCACCAAATGCCGTGCCTTTCCAAACACGACCTGTTACCAACTGGAACGGACGAGTTGAAATTTCTTGGCCTGCACCTGCTACGCCGATGATAATGGATTGTCCCCAACCACGGTGTGCACTTTCTAATGCCTGACGCATTACGTTTACGTTGCCGATACATTCAAAGGTGTGATCAATGCCCCATTTATTGATGTCTAACAACACATCTTTGATCGGTTTATCGTAATCGTTCGGGTTCAAACAGTCAGTTGCACCAAACTGTTTCGCCAGCTCAAATTTTGAAGGATTGGTATCAATAGCAATAATGCGACCCGCTTTGGCTTGACGCGCACCTTGCACGACAGCTAAACCAATAGCCCCCAAGCCAAACACGGCAACAGAGTCGCCTTCTTGTACTTTTGCTGTGTTATGTACCGCACCAATACCTGTGGTAACGCCGCAGCCGAGTAAGCATACTTGTTCATGATTGGCTTCCGGGTTGATTTTTGCCAGTGAAACTTCTGCAACAACAGAGTATTCACTGAAAGTCGAACAGCCCATATAGTGATAGATCGGCTGACCTTGATAAGAAAAACGCGTTGTGCCGTCCGGCATTAAGCCTTTACCTTGTGTATCACGCACTGAGACACATAAGTTGGTTTTACCCGAACGACAAAACTCACATTCGCCACATTCAGCGGTATAAAGAGGAATGACGTGATCACCCGGTTTTACGCTTGACACACCTTCGCCCACAGCAACGACCACACCCGCACCTTCATGTCCAAGCACCACAGGGAATACGCCTTCAGGATCGCTTCCTGATAACGTAAATGCATCAGTATGGCACACACCCGTGTGGGTATTGCGGATTAACACTTCGCCTTTGCGGGGCATTTCTACATCGATTTCCACAATTTGTAAGGGTTGATTTGGAGCGAATGCTACCGCAGCACGAGATTTGATGGTTGAATTGGTTTGTTTATTTTCCATTAATTTTGCCTTTTAATTCATTAATTAAAGTTATCTAGCCTAAGTAAGATAACAACAGGTTATACTTTGACCTCCACTCTAAAGCAAGCGTTTTTTTGCAATTTTCGCTCCGGCGGTAGCATGATCAACTGAAGGGCCACCATGTAATCGGCGGTCAAATGGTTCCGAATATTTCCCTAAGTCATGAAGCTGTCCCGTCTGACAGGCAATTTCCTGCGCACCAAATACCTGAGTAAACTCCGCCGCCATTTCACCAACATTGACCGAATGGCTTTGCAAGGTTTGCCAGAGTTCGTAAGGTAAGAGATTACCAAGTTTATCTTGCACGGAATGGACGTAGTAACTTAGGGGTTTCATGTTGAAATTCTAAAAAATTCAGACTGATATCATGCAATGATAATATGATATTAAATTTAATATGCAAATAGAAATAATGCCGTCTGAAACTTTTTCAAACGGCATTGCTATGGATTAACCTTTATAACTTGCTTCTAATATCCTCTACTGCTTTCACTAAAGCCCCAGAAAGTGAAGGATCAAAAGAAAAGTAGCCTGCTTAGGCAATATTTGAACATACAGCCACCCAAAGGCGGCTGAGGTGAATAGACAATTTGACAGCCAAAGTTGGTAAAATTTCAACACACAGCCGCCTGAAGGCGGCTGGGAAAAAACAGGCGGAAGTCAGCCGTCTGAAAACGGTTTCAACACACAGCCGCCTGAAGGCGGCTGGCTATTAGACCATAAAGTCACACCTAATGAAATCATGGTTTCAACACACAGCCGCCTGAAGGCGGCTGGCGTTCTTTCGGTTGAAGTTTTAAGCTTAGAGGAAGTTTCAACACACAGCCGCCTGAAGGCGGCTGGCTGTCTAGTGGTTCATTTTGACCAACTCGAGAGATGTTTCAACACACAGCCGCCTGAAGGCGGCTGGCCCAAAGCTGAATCCACAGCATACTCATCATGTAGTTTCAACACACAGCCGCCTGAAGGCGGCTGGGTCCTGTCAACAGGTTCAGTCGGTCGGATAGCTTAGTTTCAACACACAGCCGCCTGAAGGCGGCTGAGGGGTTCGCATCTACTCGCTGCATGATATTAAGTTTCAACACACAGCCGCCTGAAGGCGGCTGGTTGATTGAATCTCAAGGCGCAGTAACTCAATCTGAGTTTCAACACACAGCCGCCTGAAGGCGGCTGGCACAATCAGGCACGCGCCCCATCGCCCACGCAATGTTTCAACACACAGCCGCCTGAAGGCGGCTGGGCCAAGTCTTTCTCGTGCAACCGTTGCATAATGAGTTTCAACACACAGCCGCCTGAAGGCGGCTGGCCGACAGGCGAAACTACGGAGATACTAAAAAATGGTTTCAACACACAGCCGCCTGAAGGCGGCTGGACGGCATTTGATAAATAAACCGTCTGTTATCCGCGTTTCAACACACAGCCGCCTGAAGGCGGCTGGATTTGAATACAAAGACATTGATGATTCTGATATTGTTTCAACACACAGCCGCCTGAAGGCGGCTGGCGGATAAGGACGGCGTTATATATCCCCCCCTATTGGTTTCAACACACAGCCGCCTGAAGGCGGCTGGTGCAGCCTGTAAAAAAGAGGCAGACATGATGATTGTTTCAACACACAGCCGCCTGAAGGCGGCTGGCTGTATCCTTTACAGCCTGTTTAAATTTCGGAGAGTTTCAACACACAGCCGCCTGAAGGCGGCTGGGTTTCTCTCGGTAGATAGGCCGAAGAATGAGCCAGTTTCAACACACAGCCGCCTGAAGGCGGCTGGGGATTTAATGACATGATTTGCTATTACATAATAAGTTTCAACACACAGCCGCCTGAAGGCGGCTGGCATTGCCGTGCAACATCTGACGCTCAACAATGCGGTTTCAACACACAGCCGCCTGAAGGCGGCTGGTTTAAATAAGATGCACCCAATTTTGAAACAATCTGTTTCAACACACAGCCGCCTGAAGGCGGCTGGATACATTAGTAAACATATTGGTGCTAGATTGCCTGTTTCAACACACAGCCGCCTGAAGGCGGCTGGAAAACACACAAAACGTATTTTTTGAACTGATACAGTTTCAACACACAGCCGCCTGAAGGCGGCTGGAACGGACGAAACAGGAGATAATGTTGTCATTCATGTTTCAACACACAGCCGCCTGAAGGCGGCTGGGTACATAAGTAGCGGCATGTCGTAATGATTACCGTTGTTTCAACACACAGCCGCCTGAAGGTGGCTGGACCAAATCCGCGAATGCGATAAGTACATCGCATCGTTTCAACACACAGCCGCCTGAAGGCGGCTGGTCATTCCCACCAAAACCGCCCAAAACAACAACCAGTTTCAACACACAGCCGCCTGAAGGCGGCTGGTTCCGCGTTCGAAGAGTTTATCGACACCACAATCGTTTCAACACACAGCCGCCTGAAGGCGGCTGGTTCTGTCCTTAGGATAATGATAGGTTACTCACTGTTTCAACACACAGCCGCCTGAAGGCGGCTGGTCAACAATATGGACAGGTTTCTCATTGGTTTTCATGTTTCAACACACAGCCGCCTGAAGGCGGCTGGAAAAGCAGAAGACGTTGAAGCCGTGAACTATTACAGTTTCAACACACAGCCGCCTGAAGGCGGCTGGTTGAATGTTGCTTGGCTTTGCTTAACTGTTGGATGTTTCAACACACAGCCGCCTGAAGGCGGCTGGACTTATTTTACTTTATCCTTGTTTTATTTATTCCGTTTCAACACACAGCCGCCTGAAGGCGGCTGGATTTGACAAACGCCAGCTTATATTCGACACGCTGGTTTCAACACACAGCCGCCTGAAGGCGGCTGGCCACTAGCAAACTCGACAACGCGCGTGCCGGTGCTGTTTCAACACACAGCCGCCTGAAGGCGGCTGGGGCTCGCCTTTATCGCCCTTTGCGCCTTTGAGAGTTTCAACACACAGCCGCCTGAAGGCGGCTGGATAAAAGCCATTTTATATAAACCCCATTTTATATGTTTCAACACACAGCCGCCTGAAGGCGGCTGGCTTGGTCGGCCGCGTGAACGGCGCGATACAAGAGCGTTTCAACACACAGCCGCCTGAAGGCGGCTGGCAAAGGCGTAGTCTTCGCCGCCCAATAAAGCGACGTTTCAACACACAGCCGCCTGAAGGCGGCTGGATTTGAGTTTGGTTTTTGCGGCAAATCCGCAGCAGTTTCAACACACAGCCGCCTGAAGGCGGCTGGAAAAACAACATCGGCCGCTTCGTAGCCACTGGTGACGTTTCAACACACAGCCGCCTGAAGGCGGCTGGGTGCGGATGCAATGCTGTCCAGTGATAACCCGCAGTTTCAACACACAGCCGCCTGAAGGCGGCTGGTGGTGGGCAAATCCGTCAAAGGATGGACGTCATAAAGTTTCAACACACAGCCGCCTGAAGGCGGCTGGTGAGTAACTCACTCAAATGGGTTAAATATATTCTTGTTTCAACACACAGCCGCCTGAAGGCGGCTGGAACTCGAACGCTTGGAACTGGTTAGGCACAATGAAGTTTCAACACACAGCCGCCTGAAGGCGGCTGGCAAAATCCACTGTGTCAGACGTGAAGCGGACGCGGTTTCAACACACAGCCGCCTGAAGGCGGCTGGCACCGGCCAACGCCGCCGAACCTAAAGCAATATTAGTTTCAACACACAGCCGCCTGAAGGCGGCTGGACCTGACGATTCCCCTATTCCCTTTCCAGTCTTGTTTCAACACACAGCCGCCTGAAGGCGGCTGGGAGCTTCCGCGCCAATCATATAGGCATATGATGAGGTTTCAACACACAGCCGCCTGAAGGCGGCTGGGACATTGCTATTGTTGTACATAGCAACAGGGTCAGTTTCAACACACAGCCGCCTGAAGGCGGCTGGCGCCGTCAGTCACACCGACGGACAGCATGTCAAGGTTTCAACACACAGCCGCCTGAAGGCGGCTGGGTATAAGCCGCCACATAATTAGCAGCGCGAACGGTTTCAACACACAGCCGCCTGAAGGCGGCTGGATTTGAATATGGTGCTGAAGCCTTTCCTGAAACAGTTTCAACACACAGCCGCCTGAAGGCGGCTGATGGGTAAGCTTGAATAATGATCTGTTGTTTAATGTTTCAACACACAGCCGCCTGAAGGCGGCTGGGGGCTTATATGCCGTAATTCTGAGGACAGACAGGGGTTTCAACACACAGCCGCCTGAAGGCGGCTGGCTGGACTCGACCGACAAATCGTGATGGCCTATGCTGTTTCAACACACAGCCGCCTGAAGGCGGCTGGACGCGGAAATTGACTATACCGACATTAACCAATAGTTTCAACACACAGCCGCCTGAAGGCGGCTGGCAATTCAGACAACTCCAAATCCGTGATCGTTACTGTTTCAACACACAGCCGCCTGAAGGCGGCTGGATACGCGATATTGCTGAATATAATATTGTCCATTGGTTTCAACACACAGCCGCCTGAAGGCGGCTGGATGGTACGACCTGTCCGATTTTGATGATTACGAAGTTTCAACACACAGCCGCCTGAAGGCGGCTGGTCCAGAAGCTGGAATGGGTATGACTGGAACTATTGTTTCAACACACAGCCGCCTGAAGGCGGCTGGCAAATCTACGACCGTTTGAGCTTACCCTACACGGTTTCAACACACAGCCGCCTGAAGGCGGCTGGCAGAACGGAAAACGGTTTCTTCCAAACCAATATCAGTTTCAACACACAGCCGCCTGAAGGCGGCTGGCCACACCGCCCTGTCGGACAGGGCGGTACACATAAGGTTTCAACACACAGCCGCCTGAAGGCGGCTGGGTAAAATTTTTACTAGTAAATTATTAAAGCGCGTGTTTCAACACACAGCCGCCTGAAGGCGGCTGGTTGAGTGGAGGGTGTTATATATGCCCCCTATTGGTTTCAACACACAGCCGCCTGAAGGCGGCTGGACTATCCTACATCTTATATAACAAGCTACGATACGTTTCAACACACAGCCGCCTGAAGGCGGCTGGTGCCCGACCAAGTTGCGCCAGTTTCAGGATTGATGTTTCAACACACAGCCGCCTGAAGGCGGCTGGGTTTGTCCAGTTCGATAAATTCGACGTTTGGGGAAGTTTCAACACACAGCCGCCTGAAGGCGGCTGGAAAATCATTAACATCTATAATGAAAAACAAGAGAGTTTCAACACACAGCCGCCTGAAGGCGGCTGGTAAGCGCGCCGTTATCGGCGATAATCGCTAAGTAAGTTTCAACACACAGCCGCCTGAAGGCGGCTGGAAAACCGTGAATCCAAGCCTCGACAGGAGCAGGGTTTCAACACACAGCCGCCTGAAGGCGGCTGGCCGAAAAACGGAACGCCTGAAAGCAAGTTTATTGTGTTTCAACACACAGCCGCCTGAAGGCGGCTGGGAATCTGCCCAAGCGGTGCGCCCTTGATGGTGTAGGTTTCAACACACAGCCGCCTGAAGGCGGCTGGAAACGGATTTAAAAATAAAACGGCGGATAAATCGGTTTCAACACACAGCCGCCTGAAGGCGGCTGGTCCCCTGTCTTATCCTACATCCCCCCTCTTATATCGTTTCAACACACAGCCGCCTGAAGGCGGCTGGTTGTTAACTTTCTGCCTGAATCACAGGCTATCTTGTTTCAACACACAGCCGCCTGAAGGCGGCTGGGCCGTCAAAGCCATCGATGATGACATGACGTTCAGTTTCAACACACAGCCGCCTGAAGGCGGCTGGCTGCAAGCTCCTGCACACCACTACCAAAGACGTTGTTTCAACACACAGCCGCCTGAAGGCGGCTGGCGCCTCTCTCAAAAGCCTTGTTCCATCAGGTTTCGCAGCCCTGATTTCGCTAAGCTCTCAAGAAAAGCGCGAACGCGAGTATAACACAGCCTTTTCTGTTACGCCCACATTTGCAATATCCTGATTGTTAAAGAACAATCCCAATTCGCCAACCCTGCCGTATTTTCATGAGAACTGCAGGTTGGCGATTCACACAATCAACGTATCCTTAAACACATCCACCGCTGGTTTCGCGCCGTGGTGTTCCACTTTGCGCCGCCATTTGCTGCCTAAATGGTAAAAGCGCAGGCTGTCGGTTTCGGGGTTGTAGGTTTTCAAAAGTTTGTCTTTTAAAACAACCCATTGGTCAGGCGTGACATCGCATTCAAATACCGAATATTGCGCCCGCACACCGTAATCTAAGCAATGTTTTGCGATACGGCGCAATCGCGTTTGCCCATTTGGATCGTCAAAAGAAATATCATAAGTAATCAGCATTAACATGGTTTATCTCATCAAAAACGGCGGATATTCCGCCAAATCTCCGCGCAAGTGCCGCGCTAACAGCATTGCCTGAATATACGGCAGCAGCCCGATTTCCACCTCTTCACCCAAAAACGGATGAACGATTTTTTCCTGTTTTTTTGCCTGCAAGGCTTGGAACAAGAGCTTACGCGCATCCGCTTTTAAGCTAACCGCGCTGCTTGCCTCGGTAACGAAATCCTGCGGTTTGATTTGCCCGCGATTAATCAAGGAAAGCACCAATCTGTCCGCCCACCACGCGCGGAATTCTTCCAAAATATCCTGCGCCAAACTGTCGCGTCCCGGTCGGTCGGCGTGCAGAAAACCTACCTGTGGATCCAGCCCCACGCCTTGCAGCGCGCCGCTGATGTCCTTGCCCAAGATGCTGTACACAAACGACAACAGCGCATTCACTCCGTCTCTGGGCGGACGGCGGTTGCGCCCGTCAAAAGAAAAACCGCTTTTTTCACTCAAAAGCTGCCCGAACACGCCGAAATACCGCGCCGCCGCATCGCCCTCAATGCCACGTACCACGTCCAGCTCCGCCGCGCCCTTCAACTGCCGCAGCGAAATGTTCAAAGCATCGACCGCACTTTGAATCGCTGCATTCTCGCCGTAATTGCGAATCTGCCGCTGAAGCACCCGCTTACTCGCCTGAATCTTCGCCGCAATGATATTGCGCGCAATCGGCACGGGATTTTGCTCCGACACCCGATACTGCGCCCGACGCAGCAGCACATTGCCGCTTTGCCACCCCTGAAGCCGCCCCAAATAACGCCCATTTTCGGTAAAAAACGCTAAATTCACATTATTTTCACCGCAAAACCCCAGCAAAAACGGCGACACCAGCACATTCCCAAAACAGAAAATATGTCCGATGGAATGCACCGGCAACTGCGCCACCTTCTTACGCTCCTGCTCCACCACCAACGTCTCCCGCTCCTTATGCAGATAGCTGCCTTGAGTGGTAATGTAGAGCGTGTTTTGTAGTTTGCGCATGGTTGAAATCCTCGTATTTTTAATATATTTTTTATTTTTAAATCAAAATTTTTTAAATTCCTTTCTGAAAGGTTTTAGGGAATATCTACACTTATTTGTAGCAACTGTGTTCCGCTCGCGTCCTCTGAACGTAGTTTAGACAGTCTGAAAAAGTAACTAGCCCTTCAAACGGGCTCAATAAATAATGGAAATTTTTAGCCCATTAGATATTTAAATCCAATTCTGAATACCATCTTGAATCCGTCTAAACCAAATATCTTCATCCTCTGCCTCTTGGTTATAGAGCCATTGTTGCTCCAACCAGTTTTCTAAAATAGAAACTTGTGAAAATTGTTTTGCAATTCCAACTCGGAAAAATTCAATGAAACTATATAAATCCATAGGAATAATTTTAGTTTTTCCACCATACCTTTTAGTATGCATTTTATTCAGATTAAAAAAGAATGCCTTTGTTGCTTCTGATATTTTAGGCGCAATAAAAAAACAATATGCTTTGTTATGCTGTAATTTATTAACCAAATCACCATAGTGCCGGGGAACAGACGACCCTTCCATATTAAATTGAGTTTCACCACGAGACATTGTTACTTCAATAATGCAGGAAAAATCCCCATAATTAATTTCAATATCCGGCTTATTTCCTGGAGCAGTATTAAGTGGCATGCCATCTAAATCAAAAATAAAATTCCCAGCAATTTCTTTAGTGTGATTTAAAGCAGCAAAAGCACGCCAAACATTCCACTCAAGAAACAAGGGGGCATCAGGAACCTCTTTATCAATAATTTTATTGAATATAAGATAAATATCATTCAAATCATCTAATTTATTTTCTTTTAATTTAATTATATTATTGCTTACAAATTTATTCTTTCGCTCAGTTTCTAGCGCAACCAAATCGTCTTTTAACTCATCAATAGTCTTACTTTCTAATACTACTTGTTCAGCTGATAAAAATTTTATCTTATCAATTAGTCTATCTTTATTATCTAAAAATAGTTTTAATGAGTCAGGATCAAATAGATAATTTTGAAATGACTTTACACTATCAAAATGCATTGGATGTCTATCAATATTTTCCAAAATAAAATTTACATCATCTTTTCTAGATGGTGAAATCTTAATTCTCATAGTTTTAGAGTCAATTGTAACCAACTCAGTTGCACGGATATATCTAAAAAAAGCATCTGCGTAATCGCGCATATTACTTTCTTTTGTTTTTATGAATTTTTCAAAAGTAGAGTATTCACTTTCTCGTGTGTAAAATTGATTATTAACAATCTCATGATGAAATATCTCTTTTATTTCTGCAACAAACTCACCCGAAACAAAAGTTCTCCAGCTTGTTCTTTTTTCTTTCCCACGTTCTCTAAAAGAAAGAATCTTATTTTTAATAAAATCAAATTTATTAAAGTTTGTTAGCTGTAAGAAAAATAGGGCTATTTCTAGCTTAGAAATAGAACCTAACTCCTTAATGAGGCGCAACAACTCTAAATAAGGTTTAACATTAAATTCAATGGTATTTGATTGAGTGTGGTAAGGAGATGGTAATTGAAATTTTAATAATTGTTTGGTAAAAATTTCATCTAATCTTTTCTCTGAAATAAGCTGTTTGCCAGCTTTGGTTAAGTTAATCTCTGGTGTTAATTGAATAAAACCAAGTGCTTTGGGTGCACGTGTAATTCGATCTCTAGCTGCTAAAGCTGGATCTGTTGGCCTTTTCTCCCCTTCATAAAAATTAGATAAAAATAAAGTATCAAAAAATTTAATCTGTGTTTGTGTATTCCATTTTTTCCCTTTAAATTTTTCATCTAACAACCTCAGTTCGGGAATAATTTTCTCCAATGTTCTCGGTGAAGTAAATCCAAAAAGATGCTTACTTTTAGATAGTGATGCCATTCTAATTCCTCACTAAAATATGTTTAGATTCTGATTTAAAACGATTTCTAATATTTACGGCGTACGATTTTTCGTATTCGTGAACAATACGAGAACCATATAACTCTTCTGTTAATGGTGTTTTGCCAATTACCATTAAAGCAGGAGTATGCAAATTATTAAAATCTTCTGCTAACTTTCGGTGCATTTCTTCAGAAAAGCCACTATCCATCTCTATATTTCCATAATCATTAAATACACAATCATATGGAGGATCTAAAAATATAAAATCGTTAGAATTAGCTTTATTAAAAATTTCAGAATAGTCAGAATTATAAATTTCTGTATTTTTTAATAATTCAATATGCTCATCAGTAATTAATTTAGTATTAAAATTTTTATACCTCCCATAAGGTACATTAAACTTTCCTTGTGCATTATAGCGAATCATCCCCGAATAAGACGTTTTATTAATAAAATAATAAATAGTAGCTGGATTATATTCCATTAATAAATCACCATTAAACATTTCTCTCATTTTATAATAGAGGTCCTCATTATCATCTTGCGCTCTTGAATCGGGAGCTAATTTTTTTAAATACTCAAATTTTTCCCTATTAGTTTCATAAATACACTGCAATTCTTCCAATTCTTTGCGTACTTGTTGATGATGCGACTGAAGATTAACATAAAAAGAAATTAATTTTTCATTAATATCGTTAATAATGGAATTCTTTTTTCCTAACTCAAAAAACATTGCTCCACCACCTAAAAACGGCTCGATATATCTGCCCGTGAAATTAGGAATAAATGGTAAAATTTCTGATAGTTCTTTTGATTTTCCACCACGGTATTTTAAAATAGGTTTCATCACATTATGACCTGTCTATAAAAGAAAATTTTAGCCAATTATAGCTGTTTTTAAAAAAAAATATCATCTGAAAATCTACAACTTACTCCCCAAACAACCCCTCCACATACCCCACACTCCTATCCCGTTTCCCCAACAATTCCGGCTGGCAAATCTCCGCTAACGAGCAGGCTTTGCAGCGTTTGCCGTAGTCGGGCGGCGGGGTTTGGCCGCTGTTTAGGAGTTCGCGCACAGCGGCGATGGTGGCGAGTGTTTGGGCGCGCAGGTCGTCTAAAAACACGATGGGGACGCGGTGGCGGGTTTGCATATACCACAGCGCGCCCTCAGAGATGGTTTGCCCCGTCATTTCTTCCAAGCACAAGCCTTGGGCGCAAAGCTGGATTTCATCCATCGGGTCAGGTTTGGGCTTGCCGCGTTTGTATTCCACGGGTTTCAGATGGCCTGTTTTCATTTCTACTTCCACCAAATCCAACACGCCGCTGATGCCCAGCTTCTCCGCCGACACATGCACCGTCCGCTCAAAGCGCACACCCTTGCGCGTTTCCGGCTCACCCGAATCCACCCGTTCATGCAGCGCCTTGCCCTGCGCGGTCAAATAGTTCTCCGCCCACGCCTGCTCGTTATGAATCAACGCGCATTGGCGCGGGCAGAAGGCGTAGTGTTGCAGAGCGGAAAGGGGAATCAGGCGCGTGTCCTGATTTTCCCTTTGGATTTCGGTTGAAAGTGCGGTCATTTTTAGCCTAATTTACGCAGCAGCTTGGTTTCGCCAAGATTTTGATCGTCCACGCTGACAAGGTAGTCGTCAAAACTCCTTGCTACTTCCACACCGTCTTTTTTGGCCACCTGAATACGTTTGAACAGACTATCAGCAGGCACATCACCTAGATTATTGCTGTGTTCAAACACATAAAGTCCGCGTGCGTTCATTTGTCCGCGTGCGGCGGAATGGTCGTGGTCGAACATATTGACGAGTGCCTGCCAAAACAGTTCTAAATCACTTTCGGAAAAACCGGTTTGCTTGGCGAAGTGAGCGGAAATAAAGCCATGGCAGCGGTATAGACCGTAGGGAACGGTGAATTTGCGACCCATGGTACGGTTGTCGCCGGTTTCACTGGCATCTTTTTCGTTGGTAACCGCCATGCGGGTAATGCTGTGTTCTAAGGTCATGACGGGATCGATAGAGCGAGAAAAAGTCAGTTGCACGGGACCGCGCACTTGTCCTGCATTTTTGCCGGTAGTCATCACTGCGCCGAATGTGCGGATGTCGTAATAACGGCTACACATGTATTGGCGAGCAGCTTCAGTTTTTTCGCCCTTTTCTTTGCCTTTTACGTTTTCCTGCTCGTGCGCCTCATCAATCAGGTTGTTCAATATACCTTTTTCGCGGATGAAGATGTCGTGATGTTCGTCATTTTGAGTCATTTGGATAAAATTGCGGACTTTGCGTTTCAGGCAAACATCGGTTACCAAACCTTCGCCAGTTTGCGGGTCGATACGCGGCAGGTTACCTGCGTCGGGATCGCCGTTGGGATTGCCGTCTTGCACATCAAATAAAAAGACAAAGTCATAGCGTTTTTCAATAGTCATAGCGTTTGCTCCTTATGCAGTTTTCGCTTCGTTGAACAGGTTTTTTAATGCGTCTTTGGTAAACAGGAATTGGGTTTCGTGGTAATAACCGATGGCAAATAGGCCTTGCTGTTCCAAATTCAAATGGTTAGGAAATCTCTGACAATGTTCCAAAATCTGGCGGATTTCCCATTGCAGTTGCACAGCGCGTCCTTCAAATTCCAGCTTGTTCAAATGGTGCGGCAACAAGCGCATCAGTGTGCCAAATACGGCAATCGGCGTACTGCTTGCCGAACCGAAATAGCGGTCAGCAATGGTGGCGTTCAAACCAGGATTGGCTTCGGCCTGTGTTTTTTCCAGTACGGCAAACAGCCGCCCCAGCACATAGCCGATGTCTTGGCGATTTCTATCTAAGCTCATAGTTAGCTCCTTCATGTTTTTCAGACGACCTGCGCGGATTGCGCGATTGATATAGGCTTTAAGCAGACTTGCCCTGCCATAGGTAATTTTCTGTTCCGCCTTGTTGCGCCGCAAAGCAGCCTGCAACAGGCTGACGGGTAAAACGCGGTTGTTGAGTGCGGCATCGGTTACTTGGGCGATTAGATCGGACGGCAGATTTTCCATTTTGCCGTCCAACACCAAATTGCCCAGCAGGCGCGGCAACGGCATATATTCGGGGTATGGCGAGTTTTCGCCACGCACCATCTGCAAATCGTCATACCACGCCGCAATGCTTTCTGATAAGGCAGCGACAGTCGTTTCATGCCAAAAGCGGACGACAATGCGTGCGGAATTGGGTGATAGACCTATAAGGTAGAATTTTTCTTTGCCGTCCGGTTTTTGGTATTGGCCGTTGTACAGGCTTTTATAAAGAGTTTTAACGGCATCGATATGCTCATCGGGCTTGTCTTTGCCGCCGCCACTAATCAGCGAAGCAAGACTCTCTTCCAACAGAGTCGGTTTCGCGCTCCAACAGATAGCCGTTACATCGCCGATGCGGAAGCGGCTTTCACCGGCAAGCAAGGTGTTTAAGGCGGTGGTGTATTCGAACATGGCTTGTTCGCCCACGGGAAAGATAAAGCCTTGCTCTTTGCCGTATGATTCAAAAGCCGACAGATTTACCGATGTAAACGGGGCGGGCTTGGCATTCACACCTTTCACGGCGTTATGCAGCCGCGCAATCGGCGCAGGTTTGCCAGTTACTAGGCAAATGCCTTTGGGGACGTTATCGGATTGTGCCTGATTAGCTTGATTCACATATGCCTGAACTGCCTTTGATTGACAAACCAAATCTACTGCCTCGTCTACCAAGCGGAAGCTGAGATTACAGCCTTTGACTTTGGCACATTCTGCCCAATTTGCAGCCTGCATGACTTTGCTTTTTTCTTCCGCAGAAGCCAGAAAGGCGGCAACGGCGGCAACACCTGCATCATCGGGCAACGCCTGTTTCAATTCGTTTACATTGGCAGTAAAGCTGACATGCTGTTTATCCGCCTGCTCCTGCCCTTTTTCTCCAGCATAGGCAAGCACATAACCGTAGTGATCCCACAAAATATTGCTTACTTCGTAGGATTTTGAACCGCTCCTGCCCAAACCTTTCGGCACTAAAAAAGTGCGGGCAACTTTTTTCTTATTTTTCAACTCGCGGGTATCTTCAAGCTGAATAAATTTGCCCTGTTTGCCTATAACAATAATGAACGGGATTTCTTTGTTTTCAAATCCTTCAGGGGCAACACCGCCATCGCTTTTGGCTTTACGTTGGTAGTATTGGGTGAGTGCGTGCAGAATCATCGTTTCACCTCCTCGCTGTCGGCAGGCGGCACAGTAATCACGCCGTTTACCGCTTTGCATTGGTAAAACATGGGCTCGGCGTTATTGGAATCGCGCGGATCGGATTTGCTGAAATCCATGTCGTACAGCATAAAGCCGAAATCTTGGGTAATGTCTTCGCGTGGCAAACCGTCTTCAGCCTTTTCAAGTAGCCTGAAATGGCAGGGAAACTCGCGGCAACCCAAATAAGGCTGGTGGAAATATTGCCCTTTTTTCGCGCGCCGTTTGAACATTTCGGCAAATTTGACGTAATTGTCGCTCTCGCCCGCTTCACTGGTCATGTCAAAATCGGCGTGAATGCGGTAGGCAACGTCTCTCAGCAGCATGGATGCGCGCTGCTGGCGGTTATCTTCAATATAGAGCGAGCCGCTACGCTCACTCATCTTAGTTCCCACTTCGTTGCGGCGGATATTCGTCCACTGAATCGGTTTGAGAATCTCAAGCTTCTGTATCCGCCATCGAATGGCGGGTTTCCACAAGATTGCCATTAGGATATTTCGTGCTACTGATGGTGTAATTACGGGATAACTAACCCGTTCCACCTTAAGCTCCGGCCTGGTGAAGCACGCCAGCTCACCGCTAATTTCTAAAATGAAACTCATATCGACTCCTTATAATAATTCTATAAAGCCATATTAATATTACCATGCTATTCATGTCAAGTGTGATTCGCTTATTTTTTCAATAAACTGTAAAATATACCTGCGCTAAACCTCTTTCCATACAATTGATTAAATGGATTATTAGCGGTCAGTCGCTTCTGGGCGGCTGTGTGTTGAAACTATAATGCCATGTTAAAAATGGCAAAATGCCCCTAGAAATAGGGGCATTTTTCATAAAACCGAATTTTCAGGCAGCCAGGCCGTATCGTCAAAATCCGCGCCAAGCACGGCTTTGTAATAGCCCTTATCTAACACGAGCAATCCCGCTCTTGAAAAAACGGCATGTTCAGGCAACTTTTTCAGTTCGTGTTCGTACACAGTAATCGTGTAGCGTTGCAGCTTGCGGTAAACCCATTTGTGTTTGAGCGGGTCGCTTTCAAGCAAGTTGAACCAGCTTTCAAACGGCTCGGGCAGCGGTGGTTGATCGGTTTGCCCAAAGGAGTTGTCTGGCGGCTGCGGAAAGCGTTGTTTGTCCAAAATATCCTGCCATTCTGAAACTTCAACACCATCTAGATGTCGTCTGAAAAAATCGTCCAGCTCGTTTGCTTCGACGATTTGCGGACTGCCGTCTTTTTCCCAATGAGCCAACGGGATAAACGGCACAATGAGTGCCACGCCTTGGTTATCAATCAGGTGGAAACGTTCGGCAGCTGTGCGGAATTTAATTGCCAGTGGATTTTCATTTGATGCTTCTGCCGTCAAAAGCGTTGTGATACCGTGTTTGTCCACATCACCTTTGCCGTTGAATCGGCGGAAATATTCGGCAAATGCCAACGGGGAAAGCGGGTCATCAAGCAGCCCTGCTTTCAGCATCTCTTCGGTAATGTCCTGCCCCTGTTTCAGGCTGCCGCTGGGCGCGCCTTCTTCGGCGCGGAATACGACTACTTCGCCCAACTGCGGCAGTTTGCCTTCACGGTTGCACCGTCCCGCCGCCTGGGCAATGCTGTCCAGCCCTGCCATCGCCCGATAAACGCAAGGGAAATCCAAATCTACGCCGGCTTCAATCAACTGCGTGCTGACCAGCCACAAGGGCTTGTGCAGGCTGCCTGCGCGATACAGTGCCAAATATCGGCGAACCAACGCAATCACTTCGCTGCGGTGTGTGGCGCACATATTGGCAGATAAATGTAGCTTGATTCCGTTAGAAGGCAGGGCGGCAGAGAGTTTTTGGGCGTGTTTTCGCGTATTGACCACTGCCAAAACACACGGGCGCGCGGCTATTTCATCGGCAATTTCCTGCCAGCTTTGCGTTTCGCCGTTTGGCGGCGGCATTTTGATGCGGACGCGGCGCAGTTTTTCCGATAAGGCAATTTTGTCTGCCACAATTTCGCGCACATCCGGTAGCCCTTCCAAAATAGTGCGACCGAATGCGTCGATATTTTTGCCAAGCTCCGGTTGGGTTGCCGTACACAGCACAAAGGTAACGCCATAATCACGCGCCAACACCCGCATCATGTCGGTAATCGGCTTTTGGAAATCGCGCGGAAGCTGCTGGGCTTCATCCAAAATCACCACGCTGTCGGCAATATTGTGAATCTTACGGCAGCGGCTGGTTTTCGCCGCAAACAGGCTTTCAAACAGTTGCACGTTGGTGGTAACAATCAGCGGCGCATCCCAATTTTCCGTAGCAAGACGAGTTTTCGCTGTTTCCTTGTCTTCTTTCACTTCTAAATTGCTATGGTGTTCCAATACCACGTCATAGCCTAATGCTTTGCGGAAAACATTGGCGTTCTGCTCGATAATACTGGTGAAAGGAATGGCATAGATAATACGTTTTTTGCCAAATTTCAGTGCGTGTTTCAAAGCAAACCCCAAGCTCGCCAAAGTTTTACCGCCACCGGTCGGCACGGTTAAAGAAAACAAAGTGCGGTCGGTTTCTGCGGCAGAAAAAGATTGCTGCAAAATGGCATAGCGTTCTTGATTTAAGAATGAATCTTTATCTGATTTCTCATGCAGTTGCGCCATATATTGCTCATATCGTCGGTGCAACTCATCCAAACCGGGAAATTTTGGGCGCAATCCGGCAGCCTGCGCAGTATCCGCATCGGCATATCCGTTCATAAAGGCTTCGGTATCCAGAAAATCGGCATCCACCAAGCAGGAAAAGAGAAAACGCAGCCAAATATGCAATTCCTCCAGCTTTGCCCCTTCTTTCCAAAATGCAAAAAAATCCCGCTTCAGATCATCATCTGATAACGGGAAAAAATCTTCGGACAAACTGCTTTCCACCAAACCCGACAAAGACGCCGCCAACTCGTCATCCGCCTGTTGCAGACGAAGTTTCAGGCTGCCTTTGTCATACCAATCTGCCAGCCCAGCATGATGCCCGGCAATCAAATACGCCAACAAATGCCCAAAAAACGGATTAAGGTGCTCTACTGCATATTTGGCACCGGCAGTGGAATGCGGAATTTTGCGCAACTTGGTAGATTCGACATCTTCCAAATGGGCATTTTCTTTTTCAAAGCCGGATGCATTACAGATATATTTCTGAAAAGCTTCCTGAAATTTCCCCAAATCGTGCAAAAGCCCCGCATATTCAGCAAACAACGACCCATAACACCCTGCAAAACGCTTGGCGAGTTGGGCGACTTTTTGTAGATGTTTTTGCAGGGGATGGGAATGCCAATTTTTTGATGAGTCCTGGCGAGCATGAGCAATTTTGTCAGTCATCCAACTTCCTAAAATGAAATTAATTATAGATTTTTAAGAAACACATGTTACCCAAGCAATTTTTCTACATGTTTCAACAGCAACTTGGTTACCCATGATTTCGCAATCATACAAGTTTCCATTAGATGGGATTGTAAAAACTAATATTGTCCATCTACCTTACAGATGCAAGCAATGGTAAAGCTTACCATCACTAATTAGTTAATTTATAAATCATATACCAGGTAGTATTCATACTCAATAATATTGCATATAAACATTTACCGTTTAATATCTAGCAAGCTTTGATTTAAAAATGCCGTCTGAAACTTTTTCAGACGGCATTGTTATTTATCAACCTTTATAACTTGCTTCTAATATCCTCTACTGCTTTCACTAAAGCCTCAGAAAGCGAAGGATCAAAAGAAGAGTGGCCTGCTTGGACGATTCTCAATTCTGCTTCAGGGAAGGCTTGCGAGAGCTCCCATGCGCTTTGCATCGGGGTGCATAGGTCGTAGCGGCCTTGGACAATGATGGTTGGGATATGGCGGATTTTGTCGATGTTTGCCAAGATGGCTTTATTGCCCTGCAACCAGCCTTCGTTTACGAAGTAATGGTTTTCGATTCTTGCTATGGCAAGGGAGGCTTGCGGGTCTTCATCCACGTCTTTAGGTTCAAACTGAATAAGGTAGCTTTCCCAGTCTGCCCATAATTTGGCCGCTTTGAGGCGTGTGGCTTCATCTTCGCTGAACAGCATTTCATGGTAGGCTTTAATTAGGGTTTGGCGTTTGTTTTCGGCTACGGGGGCAATGAATTTTTGCCATTGAGCCGGATAAATTTGGCTGACGCCGCCTGCTTCGTTCAACCATGCCATTTCAGACGGCCTGCACAGGAAAATACCGCGCAAAACTAAGCCGCTGACGCGTTTGGGATGGGTTTCGGCATAAGTCAGCGACAAGGTGCTGCCCCATGAGCCTCCGAAAACCAACCATTTTTGGATACCGAGCATTTCGCGTACTTTTTCAATATCGGCAACCAAGTCCCATGTGGTGTTGTCTTCGGTACAGGCATACGGTTTAGAGCGTCCGCAACCGCGTTGGTCGATAATGACGATGCGAAAATGCTCTGGATTGAAAAAGCCGCGACAGGCCGGTGACGCGCCTGCTCCGGGGCCACCATGCAGGAAAATCACGGGGTGTCCATCAGGATTGCCTGATTCTTCCCAGTAAATTTCGTGAATGTCGGATACGCGCAAAAGGCCGCTATTGCGTGGTTCTTGAATCGGATGCATGAGCTTTCTCCTTTGTCTGATGAATATGTTGATTGTAACACTTTGCCTTCTGATTTTTCAGACGGCCTACATAGGTTTATCGCCATAAATGGCGTAAAATAGCACTTTTTTGACAGGATTTTTTATGGCTGACAACAAACAAACGCATGCTGCACCCGAAGGACAACTTTTATTGCGTACGGTAGCCATGCCGCGCGATACCAATCCTAATCAGGATATCTTCGGCGGCTGGATTATGTCGCAAATGGATCTGGGCGGCGGTATTTTGGCGGCAGAAATCGCACAGGGACGAATTGTAACCGTGGCCGTTCAAGAAATGAATTTCATCAGACCGGTAAAGGTTGGCAACGTCGTGTGCTGCTACGGTCATTGCGTCCGCGTAGGCAATACTTCTTTGCAACTGAAAATCGAAGTGTGGGTGAAGACTTTGATGAACGATATGGTAACGGAAGACCGCCAACTGGTCACCGAAGCCGTGTTCACTTACGTCGCCATCGATTCACAAGGCAATCCGCGCCCTATTCCTCGCGAAGGCAATGCAAAGCTGGCTCATTTGTAAGTTAAAAATTCAAAACAAGGCCGTCTGAAACCTCAACGTTCAGACGGCCTTTTTTAATACAGAAGCAAAATGTAATAATATTTCTTTTTAGCTAAAGCAAGACGAAGTATCTGTTTTTTAGGTTTAATTCAGGCTGATTGATAAGACAAAGACCATACACCGGCTCCATATAACACTGCCCTACCGTGACAGTTCGCGCCACTTTTGAAATGGCGTTTCCTCCTCAACCCACTTTAAGGAACATCATGGCTTCGCGCGATTTATACCCACAGGAAATTTTACAGGTTGTTCTCGACAAAAGCTGCGCCAAAGCACAATCCAGCATTCCCACACTGGCAATCTTGAGCGTTTTAGCCAGCGGATACATCGGCTTCGGATATCTTGCCTATTTAAAAGTAGTCAGCGGCATTCCGCACGAATGGGGCGGTGTTGCCACTTTACTCGGCGCAGCCGTGTTCCCTATCGCCTTGATTTGTATCCTACTTGGCGGTGGCGAACTGGTAACCAGCAACATGATGATTATGTCTTTAGGCAGATTGGCCGGACGGATTTCCTTCAAAATGCTGCTGCGCAACTGGCTTATCGTCTGCATGGGCAATTTGGTAGGCACGCTGGCAATGGCTTTTTTCCTCGGATACTATGTCGGTATGATTGAAGGCAGCATGGCAGAAAAAACCATTGCCGTGGCGGAAGCAAAAGTCCATATGGATTTCGGCCGCGCTTTCGTATCGGCGGTCGCATGTAACTGGATGGTCTGCATGGGCACGTGGTTGCACTTTGCCGCTAAAAACACAACCGGACGGATGCTGGCCATTTGGTTCCCCGTCATGATTTTCGTATTAAACGGCTTCCAACACCTTGTCGCCAATATGTTCGTTATCCCCGCAGGTATTTTGGCAGGCGCAAACATCACATGGGGCCAGTTTTTCTTCAATATGATTCCCATATTTCTGGGCAATGTCGTCGGTGGCGATTCTTTGTCGGCGCGTCTTATCTTTATACTTATAAAGACACACTGAAAGATAGTGCCGAATAGTTCTGCTTCAGAAATAACAAAACCTGCTTTTTTCAAAAGCAGGTTTTGTTTCAGACGGCATTGGTATTAAGTTTTAAAATCCATTCGGACACATTATTCAGATAAATCATCCAAACGAAAAAAGAGCCGTTTTAAAAACGGCTCTTTTAAATTCTTTGGTCGGAATGAAAGGATTCGAACCTTCGACCCCTTGCACCCCATGCAAGTGCGCTACCAGACTGCGCCACACTCCGACTCGATAAGCTGTGAATTCTAGTTTCAAACGCTGATTTTGACAAGTCCTTTTTAGAAAGGGAAATTTACTCGTTTGAAAACATTTGAATTATTTGTAAGCAAAAAAAGGCCGTCTGAAATCGTTCAGACGGCCATTGATTATTCAGCTAAATATCAAGCTTCAACCGGAATAATACCGATTTTTGCCTGCCATTGTTTTGGTGCAATGGCGTGAACCGATTCGCCGTTGCTATCCACCGCAACGGTAACAGGCATGTCTTTGACTTCAAATTCGTAAATCGCTTCCATACCCAATTCTGGGAAAGCCAAGACTTTAGACGCTTTAATGGCTTTGGCAACCAGATATGCCGCGCCGCCGACAGCCATCAGGTAAACAGCTTTGTTATCAGCAATGGCTTGGCAAGTTGCTGCGCCGCGTTCGGATTTACCGATCATACCCAAGAGGCCGGTTTGTTCCAGCATTTGGCGGGTGAATTTATCCATACGGGTGGAAGTAGTCGGACCGGCCGGGCCAACAACTTCGTCACGGACTGGATCAACCGGGCCGACGTAGTAAATCAGTTTGTTGGTGAAATCTACCGGCAATTCTTCGCCTTTATTGAGCATATCAACCAAACGTTTGTGCGCGGCATCGCGGCCGGTCAGGATTTTACCGTTTAGCAACAATACGTCGCCGGTTTTCCATGTGGCCACTTCTTCTTTGGTCAGGTTGTTAACATCGACTCGTTTGCCGTTGTCAGGGCTGTAAGTCAGATCTGGCCAATCTTCCAAAGATGGGGCTTCCAATTTGGCCGGGCCTGAGCCGTCCAATTCAAATTCGATGTGGCGGGTAGCTGCGCAGTTTGGAATCATAGCAATCGGTTTGGAAGCCGCGTGGGTTGGGTAGTCAAGGATTTTGACATCCAGCACGGTGCTCAAACCGCCCAAGCCTTGTGCGCCGATGCCCAAGGCATTTACTTTTTTGTAGAGTTCCAAGCGCAGGGCTTCGGTTGTAGACAATTCCGCACCGGAATCGGCTTTTTCTTTGAGTTCCTGAATATCGATATGGCTCATCAGGCTTTCTTTGGCCATCAACACTGCTTTTTCAGGCGTACCGCCGATACCGATACCCAAGATGCCCGGAGGACACCAGCCCGCACCCATTTGAGGAACAGTTTTCAATACCCAATCAACGATATTGTCTGAAGGGTTGAGCATAGCAACTTTGGTTTTGTTTTCAGAACCGCCGCCTTTGGCTGCGCAAGTGACTTCGACTTTGTCACCTTTCACGATTTCCATATGTACAACGGCAGGTGTGTTGTCTTTGGTATTTTGACGTTTGCCAGCCGGGTCGGCCAATACGGAGGCGCGCAGTTTGTTGTCAGGATAGGTGTATGCACGGCGTACGCCTTCGTTAACCATTTCCTGTACGCTCATCTCGGCATCCCACTGTACATCCATGCCCACTTTCAAAAATACGGTTGCAATACCGGTATCCTGACAAATAGGACGATGGCCTTCTGCACACATACGGCTATTGACCAAAATCTGCGCCATCGCATCTTTGGCGGCTGGGTTTTCTTCTTTTTGATAAGCCTTGTACAAAGCCTGAATGTAGTCTTTAGGATGGTAGTAGCTGATGAATTGGAAAGCATCGAAAATACTTTGGATAAAGTCTTCTTGCTTGATGACGGTCATGATTGTGTTCCTTTTCGGAGTCATGGTAGGGAGAGTTTGTTTATTTCTTAAGAGACCGATTTTTTCAGACGGCCTTCAATAGTGTAATAGTGCTTTCAAATGAATGACCCAGACAATATCATTTTCATACCCTATTGATTTAAATGAAATTTAATATCGCATTAAATCACTTGGTTATTGATAATCTATATCCACTAGCCATTCGCTTAAATAGAAATAAAATTACATTGTTTTTAAATGATAATCTTATTTCAAGGCCGTCTGAAAATATTTGCCTTAAGTATCTGAGAAAGAAATTTAGTAGACTGTATTTAAAGGGAAACTACCCAAATTTCAGACAACCTTTCTTATTTTCCAATACAATACACAATTGTAAAATCCATGTCATTTTCTCCCTCAATCTTCTTGACTGATATCAAACTTGTTTGATTTTATGAAATTTTATAACAGCCTTTTCACCTACTTGCTCACCTAAATATTATTCAATATATACAACAATCTATGCAAAATCATCTAATATATAACAATGATTTTTACTAGCAAATAGACGAATATTTTAAAATTTATACTAAAAAAGTAATTTTATTTTATAATTAAAATCAAATAATTGAGATAAATTTGTCTAAATAATAGGCATATTTTGTTTACAATCCTTCCTATATAAAACCTTAGATTGTCCTTATCATCAAAATCATTAAATTCTGATACACTTCGACTCATACAGATAAATATTGATTTTAAAAGAATTTCTGAGTAAATGACTTGGATATTTCCTCACGCACGATAGATGTAATAAAAATACAATTAATCAAATTATCCACTATTCCAACTTCCAATTTCACAGGAACAAACCATGAGTGAAAATTTGTTAACCCTGACCATAGACGGCCATGAAGTCAAAGCTTCCGCCGACTCGTCAATCATCCAAGCCTATGCCCGTTCAGGCAATGCGATTACTGCCAATGTCGGCTGTATGGGTCAAGGCGTATGCGGTTCCTGCCGCTGCATGATTCGTAAAGAAGGCGAGCGCGAAGTCACCACTGCACTGGCATGCGAGACCAAAGTTGAAGAAGGCATGCAGGTCAGCTTCTTGGACTACTTTATTCCGGAGCACATCCAATATTACGACGTCAGCGAAATTGGTGATGGCTGGAACTGGTTGGATGATACCGCCAAAGCCTTTCCTGAAGCGCAAAACTGCCGCCATTGCGGCGGCTGTAACCGAGCCTGTCCTAAAGGTTTGCAAGTGGAAAACGGCGTAGCACAAGTAGTTTCCGGCGATTTCGGCGCGGCTGCGCTGACCTTCGACCAATGCGTGATGTGCAACCTCTGCACCCTCTCCTGCCCCGAACACATCCGTCCGAACCACTTGGGCCTGTTCGCACGCCGTATGAAAGCAGCGCGTACATTACGCCCTGTGGATTTGATGCGCCGCCTGCGCGAAATTGACAGCGGCAAAATGAAAGTCGAATTTGAAGAGGAGGCAATGTGATGGCGAAAAAAATTCAAGGCATAGACTACGAAACCGCCCTTGCCAATCTGCGCGCTTCCTCATTGGAATTGCGTAGCGACTTGCCGGAAAAAAACGAATTGTTGAGTCAGTTTCATCCCGACTATCAGGCAAATGCGCGCGTCAAACTGCCCATCGGTCCGAACACGGGCGATTACTGCCATCCTGATTTGGCCAAACTCTTAATCAGTCAGCCTCTGATTGACGACTATGATTTGTCGGGCGCGGAACACTTGAACACTGACGTATTGGTCATTGGCGGCGGCGGTGCGGGTGCGGCGGCGGCGTTATCTGCTACCGAAGCAGGCGCGCGCGTGATTATGGCGAACAAGCTGCGTATCGGCGACAGCAATACCGTAATGGCAGAAGGCGGCATTCAGGCAGCTGTCGGCGCGGAAGACAGCCTGCAACAACACTTTGACGACACCATCAAAGGCGGCCACAACGTCGGCAAAAAAGAATTGGTTGCCCAAATGGTTACCGATGCGCCGTCTGCCATCCGCTGGCTGATTGGCTTGGGCATGACTTTTGACTTGGCCAAAGGCGCAGACAACAACGGCATGTTGAGCCGCAAACGTGCAGGCGGTACGACCGTGCCGCGCATCCTGAGCTACCGCGACTTTACCGGCCTCGAAATGATGCGCGTACTGCGCGAGGCAGTCGAACTCGATGAAAACATCACCCAGCTCAACCGTCACCCCGCCATCGAATTATTATCAGACGAACACGGCCGCTGTGTCGGCGCGATTTTGTACGATTTGGAAAAACGCTCTTTGGTATTGGTTCACGCCAAAGCCGTGGTATTGGCAACCGGCGGCAGCGGACGCCTACATTTGCAAGGTTTCGCCACTTCCAACCACTACGGCGCAACTGCAGACGGCCTGGTGATGGCTTACCGTATCGGCGCCAAACTGCGCGATGTCGATTCTTTCCAATACCACCCGACCGGCGTTGCCCACCCTCCACACTTGGCAGGCGCGCTGATTTCCGAAGCCGTGCGCTCCGCAGGCACCAAACTGGTCAACGGTTTGGGCGAGCGTTTCGTTGACGAATTGCAACCGCGCGACGTTGTTGCCGCTGCGATTCTGCGCGAATGCCGCGAAGGCCGCGGCGTGGTACGCGACGGTCAAGTCGGCGTGTTCCTCGACACCCCGCGCCTGATTGCTAACGACCCTGACGTATTGAACCGTTTGGTAACACTCGGCCACGTTGCCCACAAATGCGGCATCGACCCTGCTGTTGAACCGGTCATGATTCATCCGACCCTGCACTATCAAAACGGCGGTATCGAAATCAACGGCGACGGCGCGACCTGCGTCGAAGGCCTCTATTGCGCCGGCGAAGTAACCGGCGGTATTCACGGCCGCAACCGCCTAATGGGCAACGCGCTTTTGGACATTATCAGCTTCGGCCGACGTGCCGGTAAAGCCGCGGCAAATTGCGGCCTGCCGCTGAAAAAAGTACGCGGCGGTGTCGGTCACGTCCACGACCTGCAACGCGAAATGACCCGTGCCGGTCTGACCAGCGACATCAAAGCCCCTGTTTTATATCCCTACTACGGCAAATTCGATTTGCGCGAACACGCCGGTTTGCAGGAGCAACAATCATGAACCAAGCCAATCAAAACTTACTGCACCCGTCCCGCCAAGTCGGCGCGGATTTGGCCGCGTGGCGCAAAGTCGGCGGCGGCGAAGGCCTGCTGGCGGCGCTTGCCGAGCCTCAAAGCATCGTTTCCAAGCTGCAAGACGCCAACCTCTGCGGCATGGGCGGTGCAGGTTTCCCGACTTGGCGCAAATGGGAGGCTGCCGTTGCCGCCCAAAGCAAAAATGGCGACAAATACGTCGTCTGCAATGCCAACGAAGACGAACCGGGTACATTTAAAGACCGCGTACTGCTGGCAAATACGCCGCACCAAGTCATCGAAGGCGTCCTGATTGCCGCCGTTGCCTGCCGTGCCAACAAAGCGATTTTGTACGTCAACCCTCATCAAACCGAATCCATCGCTTCTATCACGCCGGCCATCGAGCAATGGAAAAACAGCGACTTGTTTATCCGTATCGAAAACTACTTGGGTAAACCTTTGGATTTGCAACTGGTTGAAACTTCAGGCCGTTATATCGGCGGCGAAGAAACTGCCGTGATTTCATGGTTGGAAGGCGGTTTCCCGTTCCCGCGCCGCAAGCCGCCGTTCCCCGCCGAAAGCGGTGTCGAAGGCGAGCCGACCTTAATCAACAACACCGAAACCTTCGCCAACATCCCGCAAATCCTTGCCAAAGGCGCGGAATGGTACAAATCGCTGGGTTTGGGCGATGCCGCAGGCACGAAACTCTACTCGCTTTCCGGCGATGTATTGAATCCGGGCCTGTACGAACTGCCGATGGGCACGACCCTGCAATCGCTGATTTACGATCATGGCGGCGGTATGCTCGAAGGCCGTACGTTTAAAGCTGTATTTACCGGCGGCCCGTCAAACACGCTTTTGACCGTCAAAGATTTGGATGTGCCTTTGGACTTCGTGTCCGTACGCGAACGCAAATCCAGCCTCGGTACCGGTGCAATGATTGTGATTTCAGAAGGCACCAGCGTGGTACGTAAAGTGGCCGAGTATGTGGAATTTTTTGCTTCCAACTCATGCGGTCAATGCCCGCCGTGTAAAGGCGGCACATTCCAGCTTTCCCGCCTGCTCAACCGCGTGGACACCGGCATCGGCACTCCCGACGACCTGCGCGCCCTGCAAAGCCTGTGCCAACTGCTGCCACGAAGCGGCCGTTGCGGTTTGATTGACGGCGCGGTTACCGTGTTGCAAAGCTCGCTGCGTACCTTCCCCGAAGAATACGGCCTGCCGCAAGAACAGGAGTAAAACGGCGTTGTTTTCAGACGGCCTGTTACTGTAAAGGCCGTCTGAAAAACGATACCCGCCTCCCTTTCTCTTCTTTCCAAGATGGAAGAGAAGCCCAATAAGAAAAATACTTTCCGAACCTACCAAAATACGTTCAGACAGGCTTTAGCAACACTCAGGCCGTCTGAAAACCGATTTCCCAATACTTCAATCCTCAAATTAGGAGATTCAACATGGGCTTCAAGCCAATTCCTGCTGCGGTCGCACTTGTGCTGACGCTGCTTATCTGGTTCGTTATCCCCGTTCCTCAAGGCGTCTCGCCTGACGCATGGCATCTTTTGGCATTGTTTGTCGGCATCATTACCGGCATCATCGGCAAAGCCATGCCTATCGGCGCAATGGCAATTTTGGGCATTACCTTGGTTGCACTGACCGGCGTGACCAACGAAAAAGCCGCCGACGCAACCAAAGACGCTTTGAGCAGCCTCAACAACTCACTCATCTGGATGATCGGTATCGCCATCATCATCTCGCGCGGCCTGTTGAAAACCGGCTTGGGTATGCGTATCGGTTACCTCTTGATTTCCCTCTTCGGCAAACGTACGCTGGGCGTAGGTTACAGCTTGGCACTGGCCGACTTGGTCATCGGTCCGGTAACGCCGAGTAATACTGCGCGCGGTGGTGCCATCGTGCATCCGATTATGAAATCCATCGCACTGAGCTTCGACTCCGACCCTGAAAAAGGGACGGAAGGCAAAATCGGTAAATACCTTTCTTTGGTCAACTTCCACTCCAACGTGATTACCTGTCTGATTTTCATCACCGCCACCGCCCCTAATCCACTGGTAGTCGAATTGGTTGCCAAAGCCACTAATTCGCAAATCCAACTCTCTTGGGGCACATGGTTCTTGGCGATGGTCGTACCCGGCCTGCTTGCTATGCTGCTGATGCCGTTGGTGCTGTATTTCCTGTATCCGCCTGAAATCAAACAAACCCCTAACGCCACTGCATTGGCAAAAGAGCATTTGGCTGCCATGGGGCCGATGAAGCGTGAAGAAAAAATCATGCTCGGTATTTTCCTGGTTCTGCTGCTGTTGTGGGCGGGTATTCCCGAGATGCTGTTCGGCGTGAAAGTTGACGCTACCGCCACCACCTTCCTCGGCTTGAGCCTGTGCCTGTTGACCGGCGTACTGACTTGGGACGACGCGCTGAAAGAAAAAAGCGCGTGGGATACCATTGTTTGGTTTGCGGCCTTGGTGATGATGGCAAACTTCCTCAACAAACTGGGCCTCATCAGTTGGTTGTCCGACTCCATGCAAGGCGGTATCGCCCACATGGGCTTGAGTTGGGAAGCCGGCTGTGCCCTGTTGATGCTGGCCTACCTCTACGCCCACTACGTTTTCGCCAGCGGCACGGCACACGTTACCGCCATGTTCGGCGCATTCTACGGCGCCGGCTTGGCCTTGGGTGCACCACCGATGCTGTTTGCCCTGGTTATGGCATCAGCTACCGGCATCATGATGTCGCTGACACACTACGCCACTGGTTCCGCTCCTGTCATTTACGGCTCCAACTATGTGAGCATGACCGAATGGTGGAAAGCCGGCTTCATCATGAGCGTGCTCGAAATCCTGATATTCTGCACTGTCGGCATCTTGTGGTGGAAAGTTTTGGGCTACTGGTAACCCTCTGGCTTATTTAAAACTTAGGCCGTCTGAAAACTCCAATTTCAGACGGCCTTTTGTTACAATTTCATTTTTACCGAACACACTCAATTACCGTGAAAATACTCATCCTCGGCAGCGGCCAAGTCGGTTCGACCGTCGCCCAAAACCTTGCCTCCGTTCCCAGCAACGACGTCACTATTATCGACATCGACGAAAAAGCGCTCAACCGTATCAGCAGCCGCCTTGATGTCCAAACCATCGTCGGCAACGGCGCATCGCCCTTTACCCTCGAACAAGCAGGCGCGGCAGACTCCGACCTCCTGCTTGCCTTGACCCGCAGCGACGAAACCAACATCGTTGCTTCCAAAATCGCCGCCGACCTGTTCAACATCCCCAGCCGCATTGCACGCGTACGCTCAAGCGAATACCTCGAATATCCGGTTGCCGGCAGCGACAAACCCGAAGAAGGCAGCCTCAATATCTTCGGCATTACCGAAACCATCAGCCCCGAACAACTGGTTACCGAACAACTTGTCGGCCTGCTCAACTACACCAGCTCATTGCAGGTACTCAGCTTTGCCAACGACCAAGTCCGCATGGTGATTGTTCAAGCCCGCAAAGGCGGTTTGCTGATCGGCCGTGAAATTACCGACATCAACCAGCACCTGCCCGAAGGTGTGGACTGCCAAATCTGCGCCATCTACCGCAACAACCGCCTGATCGTCCCCACCCCGCAAACCGTCATCATCGAAGGCGATGAAGTCCTGTTTGCCGCCGACATCAACAGCGTTGAAGCCATCATGCGCGAATTGCGTCCGAAAGAAGCCCGCACCCGTCGCATCATGATCGCCGGCGGTGGCAACATCGGCTACCGCCTTGCCAAGCAGCTCGAATCCAAATACGACATCAAGATCATCGAATACAAACCCCAGCGCGCCGAATGGCTGGCCGAAAATCTGGACAACACACTCGTCCTGCAAGGTTCCGCCACCGACGAAACCCTGCTGGACGAAGAATACATCGACGAAATCGACGTCTTCTGCGCGCTGACCAACGATGACGAAAACAACATCATGTCCAGCCTGTTGGCGAAAAACCTTGGTGCCAAACGCGTAATCACCATCGTCAACCGCTCAAGCTACGTTGATTTGCTTGAAGGTAACAAAATCGATATCGTTGTTTCCCCCCATCTGATTACCATCGGCTCCATTCTCGCCCACATCCGCCGTGGCGACATCGTCGCCGTCCATCCTTTGCGCCGCGGTACGGCCGAAGCCATTGAAGTGGTGGTACACGGCGATAAAAATACCTCCGCCATTGTCGGCCGCCGTATCAGCGGCATTAAATGGCCGAACGACTGCCACATTGCCGCCATCGTCCGCGGCGAAACCGGCGAAGTCATCATGGGACACCACACCGAAACCATCCTGCAAGACGGCGACCACATTATCTTCTTCGTGTCACGCCGCCGCGTCCTGCCGGAGCTGGAGAAACTCATTCAAGTCAAAATGGGCTTTTTCGGTTAAACCCGAAATCCGTTTGCTTGAAGCCATAAAAAGGCCGTCTGAAAAGGTTTTCAGACGGCCTTTATTTATTGTTTTATTTATGCTTTGGCAATACTGTTTTTACGGCCAAACCAAACAAAACCAATCACACCCAATACAATCATCGGCACGCTCAACCATTGACCCATGGACAAACCCAAGGTCAGCAGGCCGAGATAGTCGTCAGGCTGACGGGCAAATTCGGCAATAAAGCGGAACAAACCGTAGCCACCCAAAAACAATGCCGCCGTTTGACCGGCCGGACGCGGTTTTTTCGAGAAAATCCAAACGATGACAAACAGGCAAATACCTTCAAGGGCAAACTGGTAAAGCTGAGACGGATGGCGCGGCAGCATACCGTATTGTTGCAGCCATTCGGCCCACAAAGGATTGTGCGCCGCAGCTTCCGCATCTTCGTAACGCGCTTGCGGGAAACCCATTGCCCAGAAAGCATTGAGTTCGGTCACGCGTCCCCAAAGTTCGCCGTTGATAAAGTTGCCGATACGGCCGGAAGCCAAGCCCAGCGGTACGAGCGGTGCAACGGTATCCATCAATTTTAAAATACTGATGTTATGCTTGCGGCCAAACAGCCACATGGCAACGACCACGCCCAAGAAGCCGCCGTGAAACGACATACCGCCTTCCCAAACTTTGAAAATATCCAACGGGTTGGCCAGATAGTCGGAAAATTTATAAAACAAAACGTAGCCGATACGGCCGCCCAAGATGACACCCAAGATACCCCAAGTCAGGAAATCGTCGAGTGTTTCTTTGGTAAACACAGAATTGCCCTGCGCTATACGGCGGCGGCCCAAAATCGTAAACAGGATAAAGCCGACGATATAGCTCAAGGCATACCAGCGGATGGCAAGCGGGCCGATGCTGATCAGCACCGGATCAAACTGGGGATGTATCATCATAATGTGTGTTCCTTATCTCAAAGGCCGTCTGAAAGCCTGAACTTTCAGACGGCCTGTATGCGGTGTCGGATGGTTTAACGCAAATCGCCAACCACATTCAAAATAGCAGACAACATTGCCTCGCCCAAACGCAGCGAACGTTGGCCGTTCCAGCCGAAATCGTCGTCCGGCAGGTTGGCATTGTCTTTAAACGGCATTTCCAAAGTATAGGCAAGGCAGTTGAAATGATTGCCGACCCAGTTGGTCGCCAAAGTCATGTTTGCCTGACCCGGCGCATCTTTGTCATAGCCGTAATCGTCTTGGAAATCGGGGCTGGCATTGAGCAACGCAAGTTTGAATTGATCTTCTAAGGCTTCGATGCGCTCGTTATAGTTCGGCACGCCTTCGGTACCGGCCACAAAGACAAACGGCAGACCTTCATCGCCGTGAATATCCAAGAACAAATCCACGCCGGTTTCCATCATTTTTTCGCGGACGGTAAAGACTTCGGGGCTTCGCTCCAAAGTCGGGTTTTCCCATTCGCGGTTGAGGTTGGCGCCGGCGGCATTGGTGCGCAAATTACCCAAAACCGAACCGTCCGGATTCATATTCGGCACAATGTAGAAAGTCGCACGGTCAAGCAGCATACGCGCGGTCGGATCTTGCGGATCAAGCAAACGGCCCAGCAAACCTTCGACAAACCATTCCGCCATGGTTTCGCCCGGATGTTGACGGGCGATAATCCAGACTTTCATGTCACTTTCGACTTGGTTGCCGATGGTCAGAAGATTGATGTCTCGGCCTTGAACGGTACTGCCCAAATCGTCGATACGGCACAAACCGCTGCCCTGCGCATCGCCCAAAAGGTTCAAATGCTGCTCGTGGGAATAAGGCTCGAAATAAGCGTAGTAAACGCTGTTGGACAAAGGCGTATGGTTGATGGTCAACACGCCGTTTTCGTAGCTGGTCGGCACACGGAACCAATTTTGGCGGTCGTAAGAGGCGCAAGCCTGATAGTCCTCCCAGCCCAAAGGATACGCAGCGTCCGCCGCATTTTCAAAATGCATCACGCAGTTTTGATAGGCCGCACCCTGCAAACGGAAGTAAAACCATTGGGCAAACTCCGAAGCATTGTCGGGAGGCAGGGCGAGACGGATATCGGCAGGGTTGCTCAAGTCTTTGACAACGACCGAACCGGCATCGAATTGGGTGCTGATTTTCATCATGGGTATCCTTAGTAATCGGCGAAGAGGCCGAAGCAAACCGTCATTTTACCGTTTGCATGAGGCTGGTTTCAACCATTTAACTGATTTAACAGGATTTCAAGCGCTTGGAAATATTGTTTCAGACGGCCTTTGGGATTAAGATAAAGGCCGAAATCATGAACAAGGTTGAAACCATGACCCAGCAACAATCTGTCTCCCCTGCCATCAAGGCGCGCGTCCTTGCTGAATCTTTACCTTATATCCGCCGTTTTTCCGGCTCCATCATCGTCATCAAATACGGCGGCAACGCCATGACCGAACCTACCTTAAAAGAGGGTTTCGCACGCGATGTCGTCCTGCTCAAACTGATCGGCCTGCATCCCGTCATCGTTCACGGCGGCGGCCCGCAAATCAATGAGATGTTGGAAAAAGTCGGCAAAAAAGGTGAGTTTGTTCAAGGCATGCGCGTGACTGACAGCGAAACCATGGACATTGTAGAAATGGTTTTAGGCGGACACGTCAATAAAGAAATTGTTTCCATGATTACCACCTTCGGCGGTCGTGCCGTCGGCATTACCGGCCGGGACAACCACTTCATCAAAGCGGAAAAACTCCTGATCGACACGCCCGAACAAAAAGGTGTGGACATCGGCCAAGTCGGCACAGTGGCCGACATCGATACCCGTTTGGTGGAAGGCTTGGTCGAACGCGGCTGCATTCCGGTCATCGCACCCATCGGCGTAGGTCAAAACGGCGAAGCGTTCAACATCAATGCCGACTTGGTTGCCGGCAAACTGGCGGAAAAACTTCAGGCCGAAAAACTGCTGATGATGACCAATATCCCCGGCGTATTGGATAAAGAAGGCAGATTGTTGACCACCCTGACGCCAAGCCGCATTGACGAACTGATTGAAGACGGTACGCTGTACGGCGGTATGCTGCCTAAAATTGCCTCTGCCGTCGAAGCCGCCAAAAGCGGCGTCAAAGCCACACATATCATAGATGGCCGCGTTCCCAACGCCCTGCTCTTGGAAGTGCTGACCGATGACGGCGTAGGCTCGATGATTTTGGGTGAAGGCTAATCCGTTTTTCAGACGGCCTTATGCCTTATTTAATCAGCTTTTCACCCTAAAAAGGGTAAAAAATGTTACACTATACGGCTTATGTTTGTTTGATCGATATTGACGTGAAACAAACTTACAGTCAGTTTCATACCGACGCCGATGCCATACTTGGCAAAGACGGTATAATGTCTTACATTCATCAGACTTTGGCAATCATCCTTAAGGCCGTCTGAAACGTAACAAAGCTACTTTTCTTTTACCATCCTATTTGGAGATATTCATGAGCGCAATCGTTGATATTTTTGCACGCGAAATTTTGGACTCCCGCGGCAACCCTACCGTAGAGTGTGACGTATTGTTGGAATCCGGCGTCATGGGACGCGCAGCCGTACCTAGCGGCGCATCAACCGGCCAAAAAGAAGCTTTGGAACTGCGTGACGGCGACAAATCCCGTTACTTGGGCAAAGGTGTATTGAAAGCCGTTGACCACGTCAACAACCAAATCGCGCAAGCCCTCATCGGTATCGATGCCAACGAACAATCTTATATCGACCAAATCATGATCGAATTGGACGGTACTGAAAACAAAGGCAACTTGGGTGCCAACGCGACTTTGGCCGTTTCTATGGCCGTAGCACGCGCAGCCGCTGAAGATGCAGGCCTGCCTCTGTATCGTTACTTGGGCGGCGCAGGCCCAATGGCTCTGCCGGTTCCGATGATGAACGTTATCAACGGCGGCGAACATGCCAACAACAGCCTGAACATCCAAGAATTCATGATCATGCCTGTCGGCGCAAAATCTTTCCGCGAAGCTCTGCGTTGCGGTGCCGAAATTTTCCACGCACTGAAAAAACTGTGTGACAGCAAAGGCTTCCCAACCACCGTTGGTGACGAAGGCGGTTTCGCACCTAACCTGAACAGCCACAAAGAAGCGCTGCAACTGATCGTAGAAGCAACTGAAGCCGCAGGCTACAAAGCAGGCGAAGACGTATTGTTCGCCCTGGACTGCGCATCCAGCGAGTTCTACAAAGACGGCCAATACCACTTGGAAGCCGAAGGCCGCTCTTACACCAGCGCAGAATTTGCCGAATACTTGGAAGGCCTGGTTAACGAATTCCCAATCATTTCCATCGAAGACGGCATGGACGAAAACGACTGGGAAGGCTGGAAACTACTGACCGAAAAATTGGGAGGCCGAGTTCAATTGGTCGGCGACGACTTGTTCGTAACCAATCCAAAAATCTTGGCTGAAGGCATCGAAAAAGGCGTGGCAAACGCATTGCTGGTCAAAGTCAACCAAATCGGTACATTGAGCGAAACCCTGCAAGCCGTCGACTTGGCCAAACGCAACCGCTACGCCAGCGTAATGAGCCACCGTTCCGGCGAAACCGAAGACAGCACCATTGCCGACTTGGCAGTTGCTACCAACTGTATGCAAATCAAAACCGGCTCCCTGTCCCGTTCTGACCGCATGGCGAAATACAACCAATTGTTGCGCATTGAAGAAGAATTGGCCGAAGCCGCTTACTACCCTGGCAAAGCCGCATTCTACCAACTGGGCAAATAAGCAGAATATAGGATATTGATTATATGAAGTGGGTGACTTTTGTTTTAACCTTCGCACTTTTGTGCTGTCAGTACAGCCTTTGGTTTGGTAAAGGCAGCGTCGGGCATACGGAAGAATTGCAGGAGCAGCTCGTCCGTCAGGAGGAAAAAAACCAAACGCTCACTTTGCGCAACAATTTCCTCAATGCGGAAGTTGAAGATTTGGCACACGGACAAGAGGCCATCGCCGAAATTGCCCGCGTCGAATTAGGCTATGTCCAAGACGGCGAAGTGTATTACCGAATCATCGACCGCCGCTAAACCCTGCAAAACAAAGGCCGTTTGAAAACATATTTTTCAGACGGCCTTTTTTATCGCAATCGCTATATAATCACATATCCCAAAATCAAATCACACCCATCATGTATGACGTAAACACCCACGATGTCCGCCGATTTTTTGCCCACGTCTGGCAACACAGGCTCGCACCGCTCCAATTGGACGGCCTACAGCAAAAAGCCTTACGCATTATCGAAGCCCATCCCGAATACGGACACTATCTCGAAGACATCGAGCAATATTTAGATAAAGAATGGCTGCCCGAAGACGGCGAAAGCAACCCATTCCTGCACATGTCGCTACACCTTTCCCTACAAGAGCAAAGCGCCATCGACCAGCCCTCGGGCATCCGTGCCATCCACCAACAACTTTGCGCCCGTTACAACGGCGACTGGGTCAAAGCTGAACACGATATGATGGAAGCCTTGGCAGAAACCATCTGGGAAGCGCAACGCTACGGACGGGGCCTAGATGTCAACGCCTACATGACCCGCTTGAGGAAATTGATCGGCTTAGGCCAAGAAGAAAAAGCCCGCCTCAATCCCCATGAAGTCGGCCTGATGGATACAAAGTAACTTCTTTTCAGACGGCCTCAGTCCATACAAATCCTTACGCTTGCCAAAGCCAACATTTCCATCTTTCATGCTAAATTACTTTTTTAAAATCCCCTTATAAGGAAACCAAAATGCTCCGTCCAGCCCTTATTGCCCTACTGCTAGCCGCCTCCCTGCCCGTAGCAGCAGAAAGCCTCAACTACAACATCGTTGAATTTTCCGAATCTGCCAACATGGAAGTACCGCGAGATACCATGACCGCATATTTCAGCGTCAACGCAGAAGGCAAAGACCGTCAAGCCGTCAACCAAGCCTTCATGAAGAAATTCAACCAGTTCAACAAAATCTCCCAAAACAGCAAATTTAAAGCCGAGCTGATGGAGCGCAACGCATCCCCGCGCTATCAATACACCAACGACAAACGCACTCAAACCGGCTGGGAAGAACACGCCTACTTCAAAGTGGAAAGCAAAGACTTTGAAGCACTCAACCGCCTGATTGCCGACAGCATCAATATCGCCGTTTTGGAAAGCTCCTCATTTTCCGTATCCAAAGAAAAACGCGAAGAAACCGTCGACCAACTGAGCAAGGCCGTCATCCTGCGCTTCAAAGACCGCGCCCAAAACCTCGCCCAAACGCTCGGCTTCTCCAGCTACAAAATCGTTAAACTCAACTTGGGCCACATCGGCAACCGCCAAGTCGGCGGCGATTTCGCACGCGCCAAAATGCTGCGGGCAGCCCCCGTCGCAGAGATGGCTGCAGGAATAGAAGATGGCGTACCAGCCTCTCCGGGTTTAGAAGAAATCAGCCTGACCGTCAGCGGCTCGGTGCAAATGTAGGATTTTCATTTAAATCATTTTAAAGGCCGTCTGAAAGTATATTTTTCAGACGGCCTTTTGTATTGCTCAATAATTAAAAAGGAATATCGTCGTCGATATCATCAACCGGAGCGGTCGGTTGTGCCGGAGCAGGACGACGGGCTGGGGCGGCTGGGGGTTCTTGAGCTGAGGCAGATTGGTATTGCTGCTGTGGCGCTTGTTGGTAACTGCTTTGGCTTGAATGACCGCCTTGGTTGTGGCCGTCATCGTATGGTGCACCGCCGCTGTTGTCGTTACGGCCACCGAGCATTTTCATTTCGTTGGCGATGATGTCGTAAGCGGTGCGCTCGATGCCGTCTTTGCCTTGGTATTTACGGCTTTGGATACGGCCTTCCAGATATACTTGGCTGCCTTTACGCAGGTATTGACCAGCGATTTCGGCGAGTTTGCGGTACATGGTGATGTTGTGCCATTCGGTACGTTCTACGCGTTGGCCGTTGCGGTCGTTCCACGTTTCGCTGGTGGCAACGCTGAAGTTACAGACGGCCTCGCCGTTAGGCATATAGCGGACTTCGGGATCGCGGCCGAGGCGGCCGATGAGGATAACTTTATTCAATGACATTTTACACTCCTGTGATAATTTTTTCGGCGGCCTCTTGGTCGAATCCTTTTTGCAAGGCCTTGATATAAATGGTTTGTTTGTCTGCGCTAAAGCTGATGCTTTCAACGCCTTCAATTTCGGTCAATTTTTGGTAGAGCAAATCCGGATTTTGTTGCCATTCGGCGTTAAGCGGATAGCTGAGGTTTTTGACAGGTTTCGGTGCCGGCGAAATGACTGCCAATACCAGCCACAGCAACATCAATACGCTACAAAAGGCAAATACGCCTACAAAACCGTATTTTTGGAACAATAAACCACCGGTTGCGCCGCCGACAAACAAGCCGACCGACTGCATGGTGTTATATACGCCCATCGCGGTGCCTTTCAAATCGGACGGAGCGATTTTCGACACCATAGACGGCAGGCTGGCTTCCAATACATTGAAACCAATAAAATAAACAATCAGATAAGCGGTAATCAACCATACCGAGTGCATTCCAAACAGCAAACCGATTTGCGCCGCGGCAATGCAGACGATACCAAGGATAAACACTTGTTTGAGCTTGTTGCGCGTTTCGCCGACGATAATCAGCGGCACCATAATAATCAGGCCGGTAATGGTTGAGGGCAGATAGACTTGCCAGTGATGGATTTTTTCCAAACCCAACTGTGTCATGGCAAACGGTAATGCGGTAAATAAAGCCATTTGCGCCGCATGCAAGGCAAAAATACCGAAGTCGAGATTGAGCAGCTGGCGGTTTTTCAATACCTCGCCCATACGAGAAGGCTGCGCCTGCGTGTCTTCGTGCATTTTTGACACTTCCGGATCAGGCGTCATCCAGGCAACCACGCCGATACTGATTACAGTCAGAATACCGGTCAACGCAAACAGGCCGGATACGCCGATAAAGCTGGCAATCATCGGCGCAAGCACTAGGCTGACGGAGAAGGTCAAGCCGATACTTAGGCCGATCATCGCCATCGCACGCGTCCGCACTTCGTTACGGGTCAAATCCGCCAGCAAAGCCGTTACCGCCGCGCTGACGGCACCCGCGCCTTGAATGGCACGCGCGGCAACCAACATCTGCAGGCTGTCGGCAACTGCGGCCAAAAAACTACCCGCCGCAAACACAATCAGGCCGGCATAAATCACTTTTTTACGGCCGAACTTGTCGGAAGCCATGCCCAAAGGTAGTTGCAGCAAAGCCTGTGTCAGCCCGTAAATACCCATCGCCATGCCGACCAGCACTTTATTGTTTTCTGCGCCGGGCAACGAAGCGGCATACATCGCCAAAACAGGCAACACCAAAAACATCCCCAACATACGCAGTGCGTAAACGCCGGAAAGTGTGGTACTGGCACGCCACTCGTGCGGAAACATTTGAATGCGGTTATCTCTTGCCATAAATAATGTTTCAGACGGCCTTAAGTTTGCGAAAGGCCGTCTGAAAGTATGAATTAACAGATTCTCTGATTATACAGGATTCAAAGGAATTGCATGGGGTCAAATCGCAAACCGTTTATTGCAAACCTGATCCATCGGTATAAAACGGTTTCAACTGAAAACCAACGTCACGCAAGATCTGTCCTATCTCATTTATCTCGAATCAACCCCACTGCCATCTATTTCGCCACGCGCCTAACACGGCATTCGGATATTTGTTACTACCCAAACTGCCGTTAAACCTTGCCAAAGCGCGGACAATATTGCCTTTTTCGATATTGTTGTAATGGCGAAGAATGGTGCAACCATAGCGCAGATTGGTGCGGATATCGAAAAGGTTGTGCGACGGATTGCCAATATAGTTTTTCCAAAACGGCATCACCTGCATCAAACCGCGCGCGCCCACGCCACTAATCGCATATTGGCGAAACGCGCTTTCCACTTCAATCAAACCCAAAATCACTTGGGTATTGAGTCCGGCACGACTGCTTTCATATTGAATATTAACCAACAGGCGGCGGCGCTCGCCCTCATCGGGAATGAAACGTGCCAATCGGGAAGACATCGCCGCCAACCAACGCTCCCCTTCCCTCGAATCGGCGAACACAAGCCGCGCAGGGCTGGCGCTATTGATCGAACTGCGCATTACGGAAGCCACATCATCGGCCAGCGTTTCTTCACGTTGCGCCCCCGCCCATGCGGTCGCAGGCGTCAAAAGCATGACTCCGCCGACTTGCAACAGACGGCGGCGCGATAAAAATAAGGAATCTTGGTTTTCCGATTTCATGTGTTTTCTCTTTTTAGGCCGTCTGAAAAGTTCAGACGGCCTTTGATATACTTGCTTAAAGTCAGCATTATAAAATACATCTATGAGCAGAATCAAAGAGCTGTATAGCTTTTATTGTCAAGTGATACCGCCTCAAGTAACATTTAGGTTTTTCTAATCAACCGGTATTTTTTATGACCACCACTCCCGCCAACGTTTTAGCCTCCGTCGACTTGGGTTCCAACAGTTTCCGCCTGCAAATTTGTGAAAACAACAACGGCCAGCTGAAAGTCATCGACTCGTTCAAACAAATGGTTCGCTTTGCCGCCGGCTTGGACGAACAAAAAAACCTGAGCGAAGCCTCTCAAGAACAAGCCTTGGAATGTTTGGCGAAATTTGGCGAACGCCTGCGCGGATTCCAACCCGAAAACGTGCGCGTGGTGGCCACCAATACTTTCCGCGTTGCCAAAAACATCGCCCAATTCCTGCCCCGTGCCGAAGCGGCGCTGGGTTTCCCCATCGAAGTCATTGCCGGCCGTGAAGAAGCGCGTCTGATTTACACCGGCGTAGTGCATACCCTGCCGCCCAAAGGCGACAAAATGCTGGTTATCGACATTGGTGGCGGCTCGACCGAATTTGTCATCGGCTCGGATTTGCAACCGCTGACCACAGAAAGCCTGCCTTTGGGCTGCGTAACGTACAGCATGCGCTTCTTCCAAAACAAAGTGACCGCCAAAGATTTCCAAGCCGCCGTTTCCGCCGCGCGTATCGAAATCCAACGCATCAGCAAAATGATGAAGCGTACCGGTTGGGATTTCGCCATCGGCACGTCCGGTTCGGCAAAATCCATACGCGACGTTTTGGCGGCCGAATTGCCGCAAGAAGCCGACATTACCGCCCAAGGCATGCGTTATCTTGCCGATAGGATTATCGAGGCCGGTTCGGTAAAAAAAGCCAAATTTGAAAACCTCAAACCCGAACGCATTGAAGTTTTTGCAGGCGGATTGGCTGTGATGATAGCGGCTTTTGAAGAACTCTCGCTGACCAAAATGACCGTTACCGAGGCCGCCCTCCGCGACGGCGTGTTCTACGACTTAATCGGCCGCAGCCTCAATGTCGATATGCGCGAACAGACAACGGCAGAGTTCCAAAAACGCTACCACGTCAGCCTCAACCAAGCCAAACGTGTTGCCGATACCGCGCAAGCCTTCATGAATAGCCTGTGCCACGTCAAAAACGTAACCGTTCAAGAGCTTGCCCTGTGGAACCAATATCTCAGCCGTGCAGGCCGTCTACATGAAATCGGTTTGGATATCGCCCATACCGGTTATCACAAACACTCCGCCTACATTCTCGAAAACGCCGATATGCCGGGCTTCTCACGCAAAGAGCAAACCATTTTGGCGCAACTGGTTATCGGCCATCGCGGCGACCTCAAGAAAATGGCGGATATTATCGGCGACAACGAAATCATGTGGTGTGCCGTATTGTCCCTGCGTTTGGCCGCCCTCTTCTGCCGCTCGCGCCTGCCGCTCGATTTGCCGCCGCAAACCCAGCTTCGCATCGATGAAAACAACCACAGCTTCATCTTGCGCATCAACGCCCAATGGCTGGAGCAACACCCCCTCATCGCCGATGCGCTGGACTACGAAAGCGCACAATGGCAAAAAATCGATATGCCTTTCTCGGTTCAAGCACAATAAACCGCGCTCCGTTATAATAGGCAGCTGTTCAAAATCCAAACCGCAGGCCGTCTGAAAACGACAGCCTGCCATACATCAAGGAAAACCATGAGAAAACCCCAACGCGGCTACGCCCGCCAAGACCGTGTCAAAGAACAAATCATGCGCGAACTGGCCGAACTCGTCCGCACCGGCCTGAAAGATCCGCGCGCAGGCTTCATCACCATCAACGAAGTCGAAGTTACCCGCGATTACAGCCACGCGACCGTGTTCTACACCGTCCTCGACGACAGCACGCGCGACATCACCGAAGAAGCTTTGGAACACGCCAAAGGCCATTTGCGCAGCGAATTGGCCAAACGCATCAAACTCTTCAAAACGCCTGAGCTGCACTTCAAATACGACGAATCACTCGAACGCGGCATGAGCATTTCCAGCTTGATCGACCAAGTGGCGGCGGAAAAACCGGTTGAAGACTGATTGATTAAAACACACAGGCCGTCTGAATGCTTTCAGACGGCCTGAACATTAACACTCCCCCTACTTAATATGACAGCCAAACCCACCAGACGCCCGGTCAACGGCGTTCTTCTTCTCGACAAACCCGAAGGTCTTTCCAGCAACACCGCCCTGCAAAAAGCGCGGCGCTTGTTCCGTGCCGAAAAAGCCGGGCATACCGGCGTACTCGATCCTTTGGCCACAGGGCTTTTGCCTGTTTGCTTCGGCGAAGCGACCAAGTTTGCCCAATATCTGATTGATGCCGACAAAGCCTATACCGCCACGCTGAAACTGGGCGAAGCCAGCAGCACGGGCGATGCCGAAGGCGAAATCATCGCCACCGCACGCGCCGATATTTCATTGTCCGAATTTCAGACGGCCTGCCACGCCTTAACGGGCGATATCCGCCAAGTTCCGCCCATGTTTTCCGCCCTCAAACACGAAGGCAAGCCGCTGTACGAATACGCACGCAAGGGCATCGTTATCGAACGCAAAGCGCGCGATATTACGATTTACTCCATTGATATCACTGAATTTGATGCACCCAAAGCCGTGATAGACGTACGTTGCAGCAAGGGTACCTATATCCGCACCCTCAGCGAAGACATCGCCAAACACATCGGCACATTCGCCCACCTGACCGCCCTGCGCCGTACTGAAACCGCCGGCTTTACCATTGCCCAAAGCCACACGCTCGAAGCCTTGGCAGAATTGGACGAAGCCGAACGCGATGCCCTGCTGCTGCCTTGCGATGTCTTGGTGCAACATTTCCCCAAACTTGAGCTAAACGACTACGCCGTTACCATGCTCAAACACGGCCAACGTCCCCAGTTCACTGAAAACATTTCCGCCGAACAGCCCATCCGTGTGTACAGCCGAGACGGCACATTTATCGGACTGGTGGAATATCAAAAAGAAATAGGCCGTCTGAAAGCCTTGCGCCTGATGAATACCGCCGACCAATAACTTCCTGCAAAGAGAGCCGATCATGAAAGTCTATACTGCCGCCCAAATGCGCGAACGCGAACAAGCAGCCGTCGATAAAGGCACGAGCTTCGACCAACTGATGGAAAACGCCGGCAGCTCTGCCGCCCGAGACCTCATGCAGCGTCATCCCCAAGCCGGACGCGCCCTGATCGTTTGCGGCAAAGGCAACAATGGCGGCGACGGCCTAGTCATGGCAAGATATATGCAGGCGCAAGGTTGGCATATCGATATTCTGTTTTCACTCGGAGAAAACCTCTCCCCTTTGGCTCAAACCAATCGCGAACGCCTCAACGGTTTGCCCCATATTAAATTGATATCCGCACAAGAACTGGAAGGCAGTCTGAAAAAAGGTTACGACATCATTATCGAAGGCATATTCGGTACAGGCTTCAGCGGCGCACTTCAAACCGAAATCGCCGCCCTCTGCCGCCAACTCAATCATTCAGACGGCCTGAAAGTCGCCCTCGATATTCCCACCGGCCTCAACTGCGACACCGCCGAAGCCGATCCCGACACATTCCGCGCAGACCTGACCTACACCTTTGCCGCCTACAAACCGGCACACTTAAGCGAGTCCGGCAAACCCTATTGTCAAGAAACCGTCTGTTTACCTATTGGCATTGATTAAATGCCTATAAAAAATAACAGGGTGCAATTTTGCACCCTGTTATTTTTGTTTACTTCCAAATCTGCGCCAATTTAATCCCCAGCGCCGTCAAACCAAACGAACCGAAAACATGCAGACAGGTTGCCATCAAAGCCATACCCCAACGTTGCGCCTGCATCAAACCCACCATCTCCACTGAAAAACCTGAAAATGTGGTTAAGCTGCCGAGAAAGCCGGTAATCCAAAGCAAACGCCATTGCGGATCGGTTAAGAGTTCCGCCAACACACCAATCAACAGCGCACCCAGCCAGTTTGCCGCCAATGTACCGATAGAAAAAGGCGCAGAAGACACCAGCAACAAGCCAAACAGCCAACGCAATACAGCCCCGATAGCGGCACCACAAACAATGGGAAAAATATAAGTAAACATAACAAGTTAAAAATTCAATTCAAAAACAGGTCATTCGGACATTTAGGCCGTCTGAAAACCAAGCAAGGATGCCTTCATATCTTATTGCCAAATCTTAGGCGCGGATTTCAAATACCTGTCGTCATCAAAAGTACAAATCCATTGCGGCTTGAGCGCGATAAAAATGGCTGTTGAAATACCGCTCAAAAATGCCTCCGCCCAAGCGATTAAGAAGAAAACAGGAAAGGCGGTTTTCCACAATACTGTCATATCAAACACATCCGCCCAGTCCAGCAAACCAACCAAAATTACGCCGGTAAACACCATGCCGACCGCCGCAGCCCAAAAACCATTCAGAAAAATAAAGATAAAGATATTGGCAGGCAAACGCGATACCCAATAGCGGAAACCCAAGTTCACCAACAAAGGCGGAAGCAATACGGACAAGGCATTGATGGGGAACATATGCCAATCGCCCCAAAGCCACAAATATGGAAAAAACAGTAAAACGCCAAGGCAGAACGCGGCAGAGGTGCCCAGCATTAAAGCCGTCAGGTTCAAGGCAAGCAAATGATAGCTCATGCCGGCCAGTTGTCCGCTTTCCGGGGAGGCATTCAAACTCCAAGCCAGCGGCAACATCACGGCAGCCACCAAGAATGCGGAACGATGCTGCGATACCGACACCCATGCCTGCTTTGCACACAAAGCAAAAATCACCAGCAACACAGGCCATGCCGCCATCACGACACCAACGGGAAACCATCCGTTTTGAAAAATCATCATCTCATCCGCAAAATGTTCAGACGGCCTATTATACGCGTCTCAAGCCATAGCTTTGACAATCCTGTCTGCCTTTGCCGTTAAAGCTTGTTTCGGCTGGTTTTGTTTACCCGAAAAAAGCGTTAGAATAACGGACTTTGCCGTTTAATTAAGGGGATGGACGCATGCTTTGGACAATATTGGCTTTAATTCTGCTGGCTGTCATAGCCGGCTTGTTCTGGTGGCGCCAGAAACAAGAGCAAAAGTGGCGCCAAGAATTGGCCCGACTCAGTGGCGACGAACAAGAAATAAACCAAGAAGACAGCCAGGTCGGTTTTTCCGACCAACTGAACAGCCTGAAACGTTTGTTCAGCATGAACAAGCGTTCTGCCGACAACCATAAAATCGCCCGCATCCGCCTGCTTTCCGCGCTCGAACACAATAAAACGCAACGCGCCGAAACAGATGAAGAGCACACAACAGAGCCAGTTACCGAAGAGCCGGAACACATCGCAGCTACCGAAGAAGAAATCAAAATTGCGCCTAAAACCCGCAAACCTGCCAAACCGGAACGTATTCCTAAAATCACACCGTTTGCACAAATGGAAGCTCCCGAATACAGCCCGTCTTTGGTGCAAAACAGCAATTTTGAAGAAATCACATTAGAAGAAGCCACCCGTTCCCTGCACGAAGCAGCGGTTGAAGAATGGAACGAGCATTTGGCCGAAAAAAATGCGCCGATTTACAAAGACGAAGTCGAAACCCCATTATTGCGTGCTTCATCCCTGCCGATGACCGGCATGGAAATCATCGACTACAACGACCCTATCTTGCGCCGCACACGCGAGCGTGCCTTGGCGCGTGCCAATAATGTCCGCGTGGCAGAAGCCAATGCGCCGCATATCGAAACCGTTCAGACAGCCTTAAGAACTGCCGAAAAAGAAGCCATCCTACCCTATACTTCCATGCAGGCATTCCCTTCTGAAATCCAAGCGGAAGATATTCACGACAACCTTGCCCGCCGTACCGCCGCCCGCCACAAACTGGCCGCGGCCGTCGCCCCTTTGCGCGATTACTCTCCGCGCACTATCGAAAATGACGAAATTCTGGCCAACTTGGGACAAATCAGCCGTCCTGCCAGCTTGCGCCGTCAAGTTCGCCATACCGAAGCTGCCGCCGAAAGATGGGCGCGTAAACAAGCTGCTACGGAAGCTGTTGCACCACAACCTGCCGCACCGGCAACGCCGTCACGTCCGAAACCGGCTGCTCCTGTTAAAAAATCCCCTTATATTTCCCGACCTGCTGCGCCAAACGCAACCGTAGTCGAGCCGCCTGCCGTACCTGTTGTCCCTATGGCTAAAACCGATATCCCCGAACCGCCCGTTTTCCAAACCACGATTGCGCCGATTGATATCCCCGAGCCGCCTACTTTTGAACATAAAATCCAAGTACCGATTTTTGATTCGCAAGTCAATGCGCACGTCAGCAACCAGCCTGAACGCAGCATCCGCGATTATTTAATCAGCGAATCTGCCGTCGAAGAAACGGAATTCGATGGCGAGCCGGAAGCACCTGTACAACCGGAAGCAGAAGCTATTCAAGCGGTTGAAACCATTGAACCCATTGAATCTGTTGAAACAATCGCAAGGCCGTCTGAATATATACAGACAATCGTTGAAACACCTGTTCAAAGCGTAGAACCAAGCGTTCAAGAGAGTACGCCAAGCGTAGTTCTTCCGACTTCAACAACACTTACCGAGGCACACCTGCCGACTACTGCCCTGCTTCTGCCGCCGCAGTTTGACCCAAGCGCCTCGCAAACTGAAGAACAGTTGTTGGAAAACAGCATTACCATCGAAGAAAAACTGGCGGAATTCAAAGTTAAAGTCAAAGTGATGGACTCCTATTCTGGCCCGGTCATTACGCGCTACGAGATTGAACCTGATGTCGGCGTGCGCGGCAGTGCCGTTTTGAACCTTGAAAAAGACTTGGCGCGCTCGCTTGGCGTGGCTTCCATCCGCGTGGTGGAAACCATCCCCGGCAAAACCTGCATGGGCTTGGAATTGCCCAATCCGAAACGCCAAATGATCCGCCTGAGCGAAATCTTCAATTCGCCTGCGTTTACCGAATCCAAATCCAAACTGACCCTCGCTCTCGGCCAAGACATTACCGGCCAGCCTGTTGTGACAGACTTGGCCAAAGCGCCGCATCTGCTGGTTGCCGGTACGACCGGTTCGGGTAAGTCCGTAGGCGTGAATGCCATGATTCTGTCCATGCTCTTCAAAGCAACGCCTGAAGACGTGCGCATGATTATGATTGACCCGAAAATGCTGGAGCTGAGCATTTATGAAGGCATTCCGCACCTGCTCGCTCCTGTCGTGACCGATATGAAGCTGGCAGCAAACGCCCTGAACTGGTGCGTCAACGAAATGGAAAAACGCTACCGCCTGATGAGCTTTATGGGCGTGCGCAATCTTGCCGGTTTCAACCAAAAAATTGCCGAAGCCGCCGCGCGTGGCGAAAAAATCGGCAGCCCGTTCAGCCTCACGCCTGAAAATCCTGAGCCATTGGAGAAACTGCCGTTTATCGTGGTTGTGGTAGATGAGTTTGCCGACCTGATGATGACTGCAGGCAAGAAAATTGAAGAACTGATTGCCCGTCTTGCCCAAAAAGCGCGTGCAGCCGGCATCCATTTGATTCTTGCCACTCAACGCCCAAGCGTGGATGTCATTACCGGCCTGATTAAAGCCAATATTCCGACACGCATTGCTTTCCAAGTGTCCAGCAAAATCGACAGCCGCACGATTCTTGACCAAATGGGCGCAGAAAATCTGCTCGGCCAAGGCGATATGCTGTTCCTGCCGCCCGGTACCGGCTATCCTCAACGCGTACACGGCGCATTCGCATCCGACAACGAAGTACACCGCGTCGTGGAATACCTGAAACAATTCGGTGCGCCTGACTATATCGACGATATTTTAAGCAGCGGTTCGACCGAGGACTTTACCGGCACCAGCCGCAGTAACGACAGCGACCTTGACCCCATGTATGACGAAGCCGTTTCCGTTGTCTTAAAATCGCGTAAAGCCAGCATTTCCAATATCCAACGCCAACTGCGGATCGGCTACAACCGCGCCGCCCGCCTGATTGACCAAATGGAAGCCGACGGCATTGTTTCACCGGCGGAAAACAACGGCAACCGTACCATCTTGGCGCAAAGTAACGACCATCTGGATTAATTTATTCTTGTTTAAAATTAAGGCCGTCTGAAAACTTTTCAGACGGCCTTTTTAAATCAGATAATGGGTTCAGAGATTTTGATCAAATTAATAATCTGTAAATAATATTACCTACAAAACCAAATGCTTTTGCATTAACGGCATTTACTTCGCTATTAAATAAATCCAGTCTCAATAAACAAAATTTGACCTGCCATATATATCTCCCTATCCATTTGTCGCCATTTTCAGACAGCCTTTTATCAAGGCCGGAAAAAACAGGTAAATCCATTTTTCGATTAGAAACAATATTATTATGATTCATGCCTTCGGCAACACCCCACCCTTTACGAGGAAAAACAAATGAAAAAATATTTTGCAGAATTTTTCGGCACTTTCTGGCTGGTATTTGGCGGCTGCGGCAGCGCGGTTTTGGCAGCAGCTTACCCTGAGCTTGGCATTGGCTTTGCCGGTGTCGCTTTGGCATTCGGTTTGACCGTACTGACCATGGCTTATGCTGTCGGCCACATTTCCGGCGGCCACTTCAATCCTGCCGTTTCCGTCGGCCTTTTCATCGGCGGTCGTTTCAACGGTAAAGACTTGTTGCCTTACATCGTATCCCAAGTTATCGGTGCGATTGCCGCTGCGGGCGTTTTGTATCTGATTGCTTCCGGTAAAACCGGTTTTGATGCTGTTGCTTCCGGTTTTGCCAGCAACGGTTTCGGCGAACACTCTCCTAACGGCTACGACATGATGGCTGCTTTGCTGATCGAATTCGTACTGACCGCATTCTTCCTGATCATCATCATGGGTTCTACCGACAAATTGGCTCCGGCCGGCTTCGCTCCTATCGCCATCGGCCTGGGTTTGACCCTGATTCACTTGATCAGCATTCCTGTAACCAATACTTCTGTTAACCCTGCACGTTCTACCGGTGTTGCCTTGTTCCAAGGCGGTTGGGCTGTTGAACAACTGTGGTTGTTCTGGTTGGCTCCTATTGCCGGCGCAGCAGTTGGCGCGGCTATTTACCGCTTCGTTTTGGCTAACGACGACAAATAATCTTGACGGAATGACATTCCCGGTGCGGCTGACACTCTAAACTGACCGTACCCAAGTTGCCGAGACACAAACGCACCGCCTGACTCAGACGGTGCGTTTGTTTTTGCCATGTTACAATACTTTCTTTTCCCACATTCTCAAACCATCATGCAAACCTTACCTTTTCAAACCGATATCGCCGCCAGAATGCTGGTCAATACCGAAAACGAAACCATCCATCCCGATGCCGTATTCGTACAAACGCAAAACGGCTACTGGATTGCTTGGCACGACCAACAAGCCGCCCTACTTGCCCCCAACACACCGCCCGATATTCCCTGCTTTTGGGTAGAAGGCACAGAAAGCTTGGAAGAGCTGGTAAGCATGGTAGAAAACGGCGAATTTGACGAAGTTGAAGAATTTGACGGCGATGATGATGCTTGGCAAGAAGCACTCGGGTGCGGCCATCATCACGAAGGACACTGCGGATGCAGTCATTGAGATGCACCAATCGCCTGATTCCGGCACTTGCCCTTTGCCTGACGCTTAACGGCTGCGTCGTAGGCGCGGCTGTCGATTTGGCCGCCACAACCGTCCTGACTGCCGGAAAGTTGGTTGTCAAAGGAACGGGGGCAGTGATTGATGCCGCCATTCCCGACGGTAAAAAAGACAAGGATAAAGAAAAAGAGAAGGAAAAAAGCAAAGAAAAGCCAAAATCGGAAGAAATCATCTATAAGGAAGAGTCCTCCGACGAAGTAACGCAATAATCCTTCAGACGGCCTCAGCAAGGTAACCAATCCTACTGAGGCCGTCTGAACATTCATCCTTACATATAGCCCTGTTCGCGCAAAGAACAGGTTTCTTTTGCCGTTACAATAAAATGGTCCAACAGCGTAATATCGACCAAACTTAAAGCCTGTTTCAAACGCTCTGTAAACTGCACATCAGATTCAGACGGCCTTGCCGAACCGCCCGGATGATTGTGTGCCAAAATCAAACTATCGGCGTATTCATCCAATGCCAATTTGACGATTTCACGGATATAAACCGTATTTTCCGCCACCGTACCGCGCGATAATTCCCGTACTCCAATCAATTGATTTTGACGGTTGAGCAGCAAAGCAACGCTGACCTCGATTTTTTCATGTCCAAGATGCAGACGCAGATAATCCGCAACCGATTTCGGATTTGACAAAACAATCTGCTCCTGCAAATCTTCACCCAAAATCCGCCGCCCGATTTCTTTGACCACGGCAAACTGAGTATAGCTCGCCAAACCCATACCCTTATAAGCAGCGAGTGTTTTGGCATCCGCACTCATCAGCTTCCCCAAACTGCCAAATTCACCCAACAAATAACGCGCCAAATCGACCGCGCTCATACCACGCGTTCCGACACGCAGCAAAATTGCCAACAACTCCGCATCGCTCAACGCCGCCGCACCATGCGCCAAGAGCTTCTCGCGCGGTCGTTCCCCTTCGGGCCATTCTTTGATACTCATGTTTTCCCTTTTATTTATATAGCGGATTTAGTTTCAATTCTGAGCAAAACCGCCTCACCCGATATAAAACGTCATCCATTATGGTTTTAGCAAACAAATGCAATTTGCGTATTTTATTCTATTTTGAATAATTATTTAAGACATATAAATAACAATTAAGCCACTTTGTGCAGAAAAACAACGTTACCCATTTTCGCTATCCTGTTCCCCTGCCTGCCTTTCCTTTCCTATTTGTTTCAAATCAGCCGATACAAGTAATTTCATATTGCCCCTATGAGGCTTAGGCTAATATAATATCGAGTTTGCCGAGAGCAAAAGCTTAGGCTTAAACTGCTTTCTATCCACGCTGCCCGTGCGCTTTACAAGAGTTTCAGACGGCCTCCGTCCGACTCCCGCCAGCAATCAAACAGCTTTTTATCACCCATTCGAAAATCCGTTTTGCCGGTACTCGTCTTTCTTTTTGGAGTATTGCCATTATGACCGCAACCACTGCGTCTTCAGCCAAACCTTATCTGCAAATCCAAGGCTTGGTGAAAAAGTTTGGTGACAATTACGCTGTCGATAACATCGACTTGGACATTTATCAACATGAAATCTTTGCCCTTTTAGGTAGCTCAGGCAGTGGCAAATCCACGCTGCTGCGCATGTTGGCAGGCATGGAAAGCCCAAATCAGGGCAAAATCATTCTCGACGGCCAAGACATTACCAAGCTTGCTCCGTACGAGCGCCCAATCAACATGATGTTCCAAAGCTATGCCCTGTTCCCGCACATGAGCGTTGAGCAAAACATCGCTTTCGGTCTGAAACAAGACAAAATGCCTAAAGGTGAAATCGATGCCCGTGTCGAAGAAATGCTGCGCCTGGTGCAAATGACCAAATACGCCAAACGTAAGCCGCACCAACTCTCCGGCGGCCAGCAGCAACGTATCGCTTTGGCGCGCAGCCTAGCGAAACGTCCTAAAATCCTGCTGCTTGACGAACCATTGGGCGCACTCGATAAAAAACTGCGTCAACAAACCCAACTGGAATTGGTCAACACGCTGGAACAAGTCGGCGTAACCTGCATCATGGTTACCCACGACCAAGAAGAAGCGATGACCATGGCTACCCGTATCGCCATTATGTCCGACGGCCAATTGCGCCAAGTCGGCACCCCTAGCGACGTGTACGATTATCCTAATAGCCGCTTTACTGCCGAATTTATCGGCGAAACCAATATTTTTGACGGTGTCGTCATTGATGACCGTGCCGATTTCTCCATCGTCAAATGTGACGGCTTGGAAAACCATGTCCGCATCGACCACGGTTTGGGCGTTCCGAACGACCATGAAATTTGGATCAGCATCCGCCCTGAAGACATTGATTTGCACAAAGAGAAACCGGAACACTTAGGCGCGCACAACTGGGCCCAAGGTACAGTCAAAGAGATTGCCTACCTGGGCAGCTTCGCGATTTACCACATCAAACTCGCCAACGGCCGTGTCGTTAAGAGCCAAGTTCCCGCACCTTATTGGTATGTGCGCAACATTACTCCGCCGACTTGGGACGAGACCGTCTATATCAGCTGGCCTGAAAACCAACCTACGCCTCTGTACAGTTAATTTGAGGGAAATGCAATGGACCTTAAAAAACTGAAAAAGAAACTGTTCCGCCGTCCTGGACAGCGTGCAGTTATTGCCGTGCCGTATATTTGGCTTTTGATTTTGTTTCTGATTCCGTTCGCCATCGTATTGAAAATCAGCTTTGCCGAACAAGAAATCGCCATTCCGCCATTTACGCCGTTGACAACGATTGATGAAGACTTAGGCCGTCTGAACATTGCCATCAGCTATCAGAACTACGCCGACATCTTCCAAAACTTTTGGAATACGCTTAATCCGTTTGGCGACAGTGAAAACAGCAATATCTATTTGATGACCTACTGGTCTTCGATTAAGACCGCGCTGACGACAACCATCATCTGCCTGTTGATTGGTTATCCGACCGCTTATGCCATTTCACGCGCCAATCCGGCTGCGCGTAACGGCCTGCTGTTGGCAATCATGCTGCCTTTCTGGACCTCTTTCCTGTTGCGTGTTTACGCATGGATGGGCTTATTGGGTCACAACGGCATCATCAACAATTTCTTAATCAAATATGGAATCATCAGCGAGCCTTTAGACCTGTTCTACAATGCTTTCTCGCTGAATTTGGTGATGGTTTACGCCTATCTGCCGTTTATGATTTTGCCGCTGTACACACAACTGGTAAAACTGGACAACCGTCTGCTCGAGGCCGCTTCCGACTTGGGTGCAGGTCCGATCAAATCATTCTTTACCATTACCCTGCCTTTATCCAAAACAGGCATTATCGCAGGCTCTATGCTGGTCTTCGTGCCGGCCGTCGGCGAATTTGTAATTCCTGAATTGGTGGGTGGTTCTGAAAACCTGATGATCGGTAAAGTCTTGTGGCAGGCATTCTTCGACCAAAACAACTGGCCGCTGGCTTCTGCCGTCGCCGTCGTTATGGTTGCCCTGCTGGTTGTACCAATTGCCCTGTTCCAGCACTATGAAAACCGCGAATTGGAAGAAGGAGGCAAATAATGCAGAAAACCAAATTATCCTGGTTCTTGAAACTGATGCTCCTGCTCTCGCTGGCATTCCTCTATATTCCGCTGGTGGTTTTGGTCATCTATTCTTTCAATGAATCCAAACTGGTTACCGTTTGGGGCGGTTTTTCAACCAAATGGTACGGCGCATTGATGGGAAACGACACCATCTTGGAAGCGGCCTGGCTGTCATTGCGTATCGCCATCGTTTCCTCACTTGCCGCCGTAGCACTCGGCACATTGGCAGGTTACGCCATGGCGCGCATCAAGCGCTTCCGCGGCAGCACCCTGTTTGCCGGTATGATTTCCGCGCCTATGGTGATGCCTGACGTGATTACCGGTTTGTCCATGCTGCTGTTGATTATTCAGGTGCAAATGTTCCTGCAAGGCAGTGAATTGCTGCAATCGCTCTACTTCGATCGCGGTTTCTTCACCATCTTCCTCGGCCACACCACGCTTTGCATGGCATACATTACCGTCGTTATCCGCTCGCGCTTGGTGGAATTGGATCAATCCTTGGAAGAAGCGGCTATGGACTTGGGCGCCCGTCCGCTGAAGATTTTCTTCGTGATTACCCTGCCGCTGATTGCCCCTGCGATTGCTTCCGGCTTCCTCTTGGGCATTACCCTGTCTTTGGACGACTTGGTGATTACCTCCTTCCTGTCAGGTCCGGGTTCATCGACATTGCCGCAAGTGATTTTCTCCAAAATCAAACTCGGCCTTGACCCTCAGATGAACGTTTTGGCAACCATCCTGATCGGTATCATCGGTACGCTGGTGATTGTCGTCAACTACTGGATGATGCGTCAGACAACCAAACGGGAACGCGAGGCTGCCGAAGCCTACCGCCAAGAAAAATTGGCAGCCGAGAAAGCCGCCTAACATGCAGACAGGCTGTCCGATAAAGTGTCGGAACAGCCTGTTTTATTAACTGCATCTTATCCTTTCAGACGGCCTGAACCCAAACCCACATTCCAGGCCGTCTGAAAACCAATTTCAATGAAGTGAAAACCAACCTAAAGCTCAAATCATGATCAATCCCAGCTTCAAAGAATACCTTCCTTCCTACTATGTCAGCACGGCCAATCCCCATCCTTCTTATCCGACGCTTGAAGGCCGTCTGAAAACTGAAACCTGCGTTATCGGCGGCGGCCTGTCCGGCTTATGCACCGCTCTACCACTTGCCGAAAACGACCATGAAGTCATCGTACTTGAAGCCGCCCGTATCGGTTTCGGCGCATCAGGTCGTAGCGGCGGACAAGTCATCAGCGACTTTGCCTGCGGCATGGAAGAAATCGAAAAACAAGTCGGTTTGGAACAGGCCCAATGGTTCTGGCAGCAATCTCTGCAAGCCGTTGAACTGGTTGACTCGCGCATTCAAAAACACAATATCCAATGCGATTGGCAACGCGGCTACGCTACCGTCGCCGTACGTCCTCAGCACTGGGAAGAATTGCAACAATGGCACGAACACGCCCAAAAACATTATGGCGCAAGCCATTACCAGCTTTGGGATAAAGCCACGCTGAAGCAGCAACTTGTCAGCGATATGTATCAAGGCGCGCAATTTGATCCTTTATCCGGCCACTTACACCCGCTTAACTATACCCTAGGCATTGCCAAAGCAGCAGCCGATGCAGGCGCACAACTTTTTGAGCAATCCCCGATGACACGTATCGAACCATGCGATAACGGCTGGCTGGTTCATACGCCCAATGGCAGCGTTGAGTGCAAAAACCTCGTTTATGCCGTCAATACTTATGCAGGTTTACACCCAAAATTCAAAGTATTGGAACAAAAAGCCATTGCAGTCAGCACCTTTATCATCGCCACCGAGCCTCTGGGCGAACGCACCAAAGACCTGATCCGCAATAATATGGCCATCTGCGACAACCGCCACGTCCTCGACTACTACCGTCTCAGCGCCGACGGCCGCCTGCTCTTCGGCGGCAAAGACAACGAGTTTATCGATGACCCTGACTGCATGACCGAACTCGTCCGCCAAGACATGCTGAAAGTTTTCCCGCAACTTGCCGATGTCAGAATCGAGCATTCTTGGGGCGGCGAATGCGACATTACGCGCAACCTCGCCCCACATTTCGGCCGCCTTGCCCCTACCGTTTTCTACGCCCAAGGCTATTCCGGACACGGCATGGCGATTACCGGTATTGCCGGTTTGGCGATTGCCGAAGCCATCATGGGTGATGACGGCCGTCTGAAACCTTTTGAGCAACTGCGCCACAGCAACATTATTACCCAGCCTTTCCTGCGCAAACTCGGCTCTTTCCTCGGCTCAAAATACTATCAATGGAAAGACAGCCACTAGACCCAAGCAACAAACATATTTCAGACGGCGGCAGATTCAAGTAAAATTCAGGCCGTCTGAAAGCTTAGATACGACAAAATTCAATCATTTATCAGCAAGGAAACCATCATGAGCAACCATCATAAACTCATCATCCTCGGCTCCGGCCCTGCCGGCTATACTGCCGCCGTCTATGCCGCCCGTGCCAACCTCAACCCTGTAATCATTACAGGCGTTGAGCAAGGCGGACAACTGATGACCACCACCGAAGTGGACAACTGGCCTGCCGATGCCGAAGGCGTACAAGGTCCGGAACTGATGGCCCGTTTCCAAGCTCATGCCGAACGCTTCGGTACTGAAATGATTTTCGACCAAATCCACACCGTTGATTTGCAAAACCGTCCTTTTACCCTCAAAGGCGATATGGGCGAATACACCTGCGATGCGCTCATCGTTGCCACCGGCGCATCCGCCAAATATTTAGGCTTGCCTAGCGAAGAAACCTTTGCCGGAAAAGGCGTTTCCGCCTGCGCAACTTGTGATGGTTTCTTCTATAAAAAACAAGATGTTGCCGTAGTTGGTGGTGGCAATACCGCTGTGGAAGAAGCCCTCTACCTTGCCAATATCGCCAACACCGTTACCCTGATTCACCGCCGCGACAGCTTCCGCGCCGAGAAAATCATGGTGGACAAACTGATGCAACGCGTCGAAGAAGGCAAAATCATCCTCAAGCTCAACAGCTCGGTTGATGAAATCTTGGGCGACGAAAGCGGCGTTACCGGTGCGCGCCTGAAACACAATGACGGCAGCACTGAAGAAATCGCTGTCAAAGGCGTTTTCATCGCCATCGGCCACAAACCTAATACCGATATCTTCAAAGGCCAACTCGATATGGATGAAACCGGCTACCTGAAAACCAAAGGCGGTACCGGCGACAATGTCGGCGCAACCAATATCGAAGGCGTATGGGCGGCAGGCGATGTCAAAGACCATACCTACCGTCAAGCCATCACCAGCGCAGCTTCCGGCTGCCAAGCCGCGCTGGATGCCGAACGCTGGCTCGACCGCCACGGCGTATAAGCCTCTAAGCTACGCCCTATTCTTTAAAACATAATAAAAGGCCGTCTGAAATTTCAGACGGCCTATAATCTATTACCACACTCAAATATTCATTTTAAAAGCAAATTTATATCAAATAAGTACTTTTGCTTTATAATAACGACAAATACCCAACAAACAGGGAACAAACATGAAAAAAACACTAACGACACTTATCCTTTGCGCACTGACTCCTGCCGCCCTGGCTGCCGATACTTACGGCTACCTGGCGATGTGGCAAAACCCTGCCGACAGCAATGAAGTGCTGCAAATCAAAACCACCAAAGAAAATGCCACCCAACTGGATGCGACAGCCGAACTCGAAACATTCTGCAAAGGCCAAGATGCCTTAGCCGGTATCGGCGCAGGCCAAGCAACAGGCTGTAAAACAGTTGTCCCTCTGCACAACACCTGTATCGCTGTTGCCTACCCTAAAGCCATGGGCAAATTGACTGCGCAAAACGTTGTGGCCATTACCTCCCCTCGTTTCAAAACCGTGCATCAAATTGCCTTGAACCAGTGTATCAAAAAATACGGCTCACAAGGACAATGCGCTTTAGAAACAGTCTATTGCACTTCCGAAACCTACTATCAAGGTACGGTTAAAACCCTTTGGGAAAAAATCAAATCCATCTAAGGCCGTCTGAAAATAAAACCGGCTTGCCCGATATTCTCCATATCACGCAAGCCGGTTTTTTATTCTGGCTTTTATTTGCTGTTTTTTTCCAACAATTTGGCCACTACGCCTTCAGCCTGTTTCACCAAGTCAGGGTTAGTTCGGAAGTGGTTTTCATCATTCAAAGAGTAGCTGACAGTAGAAACCGCGTACTTCGTGCTTCTCAACACAAATACACCTTTACGCAAGATTTCGTTATTGCCTTTGGTTTTGTAACGCAGATTATACGGGCAAGAAGAATCATACAGTTTGCCACGGTTATCCGCTGTCACAATAGTGCTGCCAATGCCGCGTTTTGCCAAAGCTTTAGACAAAGCACGATCCAAATCATGCGGTCTTACTTTTGCATTTTGAATGATGCAGACATGTTTGATGCTGGTCAGCTCTTCAGGTTTCAATACTCTTTGTTCCGTAGTGGAACACGCGCCCAGCAATAATACGGCTGAAGCCGCCGCTAAAATCATGGTTTTCATCTGTTTTCCTTTTTAAAATTTTCAAACAATAAATATTCAGACGGCCTTTACAAAAAGGCCGTCTGAAAAAATCAACGTACGTTTTTCATTAAACGCTGTTTCTCACGCTTCCAATCCGCTTCTTTCAGGCTTTGGCGTTTATCGTGCTGTTTCTTACCCTTGGCCAAACCGATTTCCACTTTGATTCTACCTCGGGTGTAATGCAGGTTTAAGGGCACAATCGTATAACCGGCGCGTTCGGTTTTACCGATTAACTTGTTGATTTCCGATTGTTTCAACAACAACTTACGAGGGCGGACAGGATCGGGTTTGACGTGTGTCGAGGCAGTGGGCAATGCGGTAATGTGGCAGCCCACCAAATAAAATGCGTCTTTTTTCCAGTAGATATAGCTTTCTTTTAATTGCACGCGTGCAGCGCGGATGGCTTTGACTTCCCATCCCTCCAATACTATACCGGCTTCGATTTGGTCTTCAATAAAGAAATCGTGAAAGGCTTTTTTATTATTGGCAATACTCATTATGCTGATTCTTTACAAACTTTTCAGACGGCCTATTTTATCAGGCATGCTTAAAAAATAAAACGGCAAACGCCTTTGAAACGTTTATTCGCTTAAAACATGGCGGCGGTAAAAGCAGTCTATATCGGCAATGGCTTTTTCATCTTCAGGCCGCAAATCCAGTTTCAAATCGGCAAGGCGGATCAAGATTTGGTCTTCACGCTCGGCAACGGCGCAGCTGACCTCGCCTTCGCTGCGAAAATGACGGATAAGCTCGTCTAGCTGCTTTAAAGCATTTTGATAAGATGAATTTTGACTCATAATTTTTAACCCGAACGTCCATAAAAAATGGCGGGAAACCCCGCCATGATTTTACGGCTTATGCCGCGCATTTGATTAAGCAGCTTGAATGTTAGCAGCTTGTTTGCCTTTAGGGCCGGTGGTTACGTCGAAAGACACGCGTTGGCCTTCTTTCAGGGTTTTGAAACCTTCCATGTTGATCGCTGAGAAGTGAGCGAACAAATCTTCGCCACCTTCATCAGGAGTGATGAAACCAAAACCTTTAGCGTCGTTAAACCATTTTACGATACCGGTTGCCATTAGAAACTTCCTATACTTAAAAATTAACAAAATCAGCAAAACAAGGCATACAGCAAACTAAAACGTTCAGCGTTTCTCCCACGTATTGCATACGCAGTCGAGTGCCAACTTCTGCTTAACCGTCTTTTTACATTTGTTAAGACAAAACGTCAAGCTATGTTTTCAAAAAAGTGGGAAAATAGAAAAAAATTGCCGAAATACAACAGAAAACGGTTTGCAATCAAAACAAGCCGTCTGAAAACTGAAACCTAAGATTATGAACCATCCGAATACCGACCACCAATCCGATACCCTGCTCAGCGATATCAACACACAGCCGCCGAAACGTTACGGCGTATTTTTATTGAACGACGATTACACCACCATGGAATTTGTCGTCGAAATCCTGACCGAAGTCTTTATGCTTGCACAGGAACAGGCCGTGGCCGTTATGCTGCTGGTGCACCACGAAGGCAAAGGCCTGTGCGGCACCTACACGCGCGATATTGCGCAAACCAAGCAACATCAGGTCATGGAACGCGCCAAAGCTGAAGGGCATCCGCTCAAATGTATAGTCGAAGAGGTTTAAACCATGCTTTCACCCGAATTGGAACACATCCTGCAACTGCTCTACCGTGAAGCACGCAACGCGCGTTATGAGTTTATCAGCTTGGAACACCTGCTTTTGGTGCTGATAGAAGAAGATGCGGCTGTGCCGAACGTCTTGAAACTGTGTGGTGCGGATTTGAAAGTCCTATCCGAGCAGCTTGCGGCCAGCGTTGCAGAAAACACGCCGCAAATTCCCGATCATCTTCTGGATACGGTCGAAACACAGCCGACATTGGGCTTCCAACGCGTCATCCAACGGGCAATGGTGCATACCCAGTCTGCCGGGAAAGCCGCAGTAGAGCCTTTGGATATTTTGGTTGCCATGATGAGCGAATCCGAAAGCCATGCGGTTTATTTCCTCAAATTGCAATCCATTACACGCTTTGAAGTCTTACGTTGCATTGCCCATGGCGCGCCCGATGACGAGGATGGCAATGATTCAGACGGCCTGGGACGCGAGGGCGAAGAAGCGGAACAAAAAACCGGCTCCCTTTCCGACTACACCGTCAACCTCAACGCCGAAGTCAAAGCCGGCCGTATCGACCCTTTGATTGGTCGCAAACACGAAATGGAACGGCTGGTGCAAATCCTGTGCCGCCGCCGCAAAAACAATCCGCTTTTGGTCGGCGAAGCTGGCGTGGGCAAAACCGCGCTGGCGGAAGGTTTGGCACATCAAATCGTCAACGGCGACATTCCCGACGCACTGAAAGAAGCCGAAGTGTACGCACTGGATATGGGTTCACTTTTGGCGGGAACGAAATACCGCGGCGACTTTGAAGCGCGGGTCAAATCCATCTTGAAACAGCTCGAAAAAATCCCACACGCCATTTTGTTTATCGACGAAATCCACACCATCATCGGCGCGGGCAGCACCAGCGGCGGCACGATGGACGCATCCAACCTGCTCAAACCCGCATTGGCGAAAGGCTCGCTGCGCTGTATCGGCGCGACCACTTACGACGAATACCGCACCATTTTCGACAAAGACCACGCCTTAAGCCGCCGTTTCCAAAAAATTGACGTGGTCGAACCCACCGTTTCCGAAACCGTACAAATCCTGCGCGGCTTGAAACCGATGTTTGAAGATTTCCACCAAGTCCGCTATACGCAAGGCGCACTTGAAGCCGCCGCCGAACTCTCCGCCCGCTACATCAACGAGCGTTTCCTGCCCGACAAAGCCATCGACGTAATGGACGAAGCAGGTGCGGCGCAACGGATTTTGCCTAAATCCAAACAAAAAAAAGTCATCGGCAAAGCGCAAATCGAAACCGTCATCGCCAAAGTTGCGCGGATTCCCGAAAAAACCGTGTCGCACGACGACAAACAAGTGTTGCAATTCCTCGGCCGTGATTTGAAAAACATGGTTTACGGTCAAGAAAATGCCATCGATGCACTGGTTGCCGCCGTCAAAATGTCGCGTTCCGGCCTCGCCCTGCCCGACAAACCGATAGGCAGCTTCCTCTTCTCCGGCCCGACCGGCGTCGGCAAAACCGAAGTCGCCAAACAGCTTGCCTACTCGATGGGCGTACCGCTGCAACGCTTTGATATGTCCGAATACATGGAACGCCACGCCGTATCGCGCCTCATCGGCGCACCACCGGGCTACGTCGGCTTTGAACAAGGCGGCCTTTTAACCGAAGCCGTCAACAAACAGTCGCATTGTGTGTTGCTCTTGGACGAAATCGAAAAAGCCCATCCCGACATTTTCAACGTTCTCCTGCAAGTCATGGACGCAGGCAAACTGACCGACAACAACGGCAAGAGTGCCGATTTCCGCAACGTCATTCTGATTATGACCACCAATGCAGGCGCAGAAAGCCTCAGCCGACCCAGCCTCGGCTTTACTGCCAAACGCGAACGCGGCGACGAAATGCAGGCAATCAACAAACTCTTCACGCCCGAGTTCCGCAACCGTTTGGACGCGATTATCCCGTTTGCGCCCTTGTCCGAACCCATCATCGTCAAAGTCGTGGACAAATTCCTGCTCCAGCTCGAACACCAACTTCTCGACAAAAAAGTCGAAGCCGAATTCACACCGGCATTGCGCAAATATCTGGCGGAAAAAGGTTTCGATCCGCAAATGGGCGCTCGCCCAATGAACCGCCTGATTCAGGAAAAAATCCGCAAACCGCTCGCCGACGAACTCCTGTTCGGCAAACTCGCCGAAGGTGGTTTTGTGCGGATAGACTGGGATGCAGCAAAAGAAGAAGCCGTGTTGAAGTTTAAGAAAAGCAAGGTCAAACCTGAAGCAGAAACTGTTTAACCGACTGAAAAATAAAAGGCCGTCTGAAATTTCAGACGGCCTTTTTATCTCAATCAAAAATCTGATTTACAAAACGGATTTAACAGTGGCAACCACATTGTCTACGGTAAAGCCGAATTCTTTGAACAGCAAATCAGCAGGTGCAGACTCGCCGAAGCGGTTGATACCAACCACTGCACCGTTCAAACCAACGTATTTATACCAACCGTCGGCATGTCCTGCTTCTACGGCCACGCGTGGCAAGCCTTCCGGCAGAACGGTGGCTTTATAGGCAGCATCTTGGCGGTCGAATACATTGGTAGAAGGCATGGAAACAACGCGTACAGCAATACCTTGTTCTGCCAATACCTTTTGTGCTTCCAAAGCCAATTCAACTTCAGAACCGGTTGCGATTACAACAGCTTGTGCATTGCCTTGAGCTTCACTGATCACGTAAGCACCGCGTTTGATGTCGTTCAACTGTTGCTCATCACGCGCTTGGAATTTCAGGTTTTGACGGCTGAAAATCAGGCTAGACGGATGATCGGCCGCTTTAACGGCTTCAGACCACGCTACCAAAGATTCAACGGTATCACATGGACGCCATACATCCATATTTGGAATCAAGCGCAGAGTAGCAGTTTGCTCGATAGGTTGGTGGGTCGGACCGTCTTCGCCCAAACCGATGGAGTCGTGGGTGAACACAAATACAGGGTTGATTTTCATCAGCGAAGCCATACGCAAGGCGTTACGCTCGTATTCACTGAACATCAGGAAAGTCGCGCCGAAGGGTTTCACACCGCCATGCAGCGTAAGGCCATTCATGATCGCGCCCATACCGAACTCGCGCACGCCGTAGTGAATATAGTTGCCGCCGTGTTCGCGGGTAACGGAAACGCTGTTTGACCAGTCAGTCAGGTTGGACGGGGTCAAGTCGGCAGAACCGCCCACCAACTCAGGCAACTCTTTTGCCAAGATTTCAATGCTGTTTTGGCTGGCTTTACGGGTGGCGATGGTTTCCGCTTTGGCGCATACTTCTTTCAATGCGGCTTGAACATAAGCATCGAAGTTTTCAGGCAGTTTTTTATCCATACGGCGCACGAATTCTGCGGCTTCGGCAGGATATTTGGCTTGATATTGAGCGAAGAGTTCGTTCCATTCGGCCTCAAGTTTCGCGCCTTTTTCTTTTGCATCCCATGCAGCATAGATTTCTTGAGGGATTTCAAACGCAGGATAAGCCCAACCCAAATGTTTGCGCGTGGCTTCGATCTCGTCTGCACCCAAAGGCGCACCGTGGGTTTTATGGCTACCCTCTTTATTGGCACTACCTTTACCGATTAAGGTTTTGCAGCAAATCAGGGACGGTTTGCCGGTTTCAGCTTTGGCCGCTTCAATGGCCGTCTGAATGGCATCAGTGTCATGACCGTTTACATTTGGAATCACATGCCAGCCGTAGCTTTCAAAACGTTGCGGGATGTTTTCGGTAAACCAGCCGTCCACTTTACCGTCAATAGAAATATTGTTGTCATCATATAAAACAATCAGTTTGCCCAAGCCCAAAGTACCGGCAAGCGAGCAGGCTTCATGCGATACGCCTTCCATCATGCAACCGTCGCCCATGAAGACGTAGGTGTGGTGGTCAACGATGTTCAAACCGTCTTTATTGAATTCGGCAGCCAAGATTTTTTCGGCCAAAGCCATGCCCACAGCGTTGGCAATACCTTGTCCCAATGGACCGGTCGTGGTTTCCACGCCGTCGGTGTAGCCATATTCCGGATGGCCGGGGGTTTTGCTGTGCAGTTGGCGGAAGTTTTTCAGATCATCAATAGAAACGTTGTAGCCGGTCAGGTGCAACAGGCTGTAAAGAATCATGGAGGCATGACCATTGGAGAGGACAAAACGGTCGCGGTTGTAGAATTTCGGGTTGGCCGGATTATGATTGAGGAACTTCGTCCACAATACTTCCGCCATTTCCGCCATACCCATAGGCGCACCCGGGTGGCCGGAGTTGGCTTTCTGTACGGCATCGACTGAGAGGAAACGGATTGCGTTTGCCAGTTGAGACATGGTTTGACCTTCCTTGGACAAGATTGGAAATATGAAAAAGTGTGCCGATTATCGCCTGAATTAGCCGTGCTTTCAAGAATAGCCTTTGATATTTGCATTGTCAGGCGGCATGATTTCCAATAGGCCGTCTGAAACGGACGGGATAGATGATATTAACTGTTATTTCGTTTTGAAACAGTATGTTGTAAATTTTTTATCGGATAAATAGGAAATCACTATAAGCATAAACCTACACTTATTCCGTAAGTCTTTGAATACTGCTCTTTTCAGACGGCCTTGTATGAGGCAGGAGTACCGCAACTATTGTTAAGGACAAGCCCCGCTTTTGCTTTGCATAGAGTCAAATGTTATGATTTTATATGCACGCCCAAGGCCGTCTGAAAATACTCACATCAAACTACTACCATGACAAAAGGCTTGTGTGCACTTCGATTAAGGAACACTGATTATGTCACCCGAAAACCAAGCTGAAAACACTCCCTCCTCAACAGACAAACCTGCCAAAACCGCTCCTCCTAAAACATTCAATCCAAGAGCCAGCGTTATCCAGATCCACCCTGAAGGCGAACGCATCCATCCGAAAAAAGCAGAAGGCCGGTTTGCCAAATTGCGTATTGCCGCTGTATTGGCCACGCAATTTGTGTTTTATGTGATTCCATGGTTTAACTGGAGTGGCCGTCAGGCTGTCTTGTTCAACATCCCAGATCGCCATTTCTATATTTTCGGCCTGTCACTGGGTATGGGCGACTTGATTTATCTTGCCCTGCTGCTGATGATTTGTGCTTTCGGCCTGTTTTGGTGGACAACCATTGCCGGCCGTTTGTGGTGCGGCTATTCTTGCCCGCAAACGGTTTACACCGAAATCATGCTTTGGATCGACAACTTGGTTGAAGGCGACCGCAACAAACGTTTAAAACTGGAAAAATCGCCTTGGAACTTTACTAAAATCCGCATTAAGGCCACCAAATACCTACTGATTTTCCTTGTCTGTGCGTGGACAGGTATCACTTTTGCAGGCTGGTTTGTCCCTATCCGCCAGTTTGTTCCCGATTTATTCACCGGAGCAGCAGGCGGCGGCGCAATGTTTGCCGCAGCGTTTTACGGATTCATGACCTTCTTCTTTGCCCACATTATGCGCGAAAAAGTGTGTCTGCATATGTGCCCGTATGCACGCTTCCAAAGTGCGATGTTTGACAAAGACACGCTGATTATTTCCTACGATACCGAACGCGGCGAACCTCGCGGTGCACGCAAAAAAACCGCCAACAAAGAAGACAGCGGTTTGGGCGACTGTATCAACTGCACCATGTGCGTACAAGTCTGCCCCGTCGGCATCGATATCCGCGACGGCCTGCAATACCAATGTATCGGTTGTGCAGCCTGCATCGACGCTTGTGATGAAATCATGGACAAAATGGGCTACGAGCGCGGCTTGATCCGTTATACAACCGAAGGCGCGTTGGAACACGAATACCCTGAAAGCGACATCAAAAAACGCTTGAAACGTCCTCGCGTTGCAGGTTATGGTGCAGTATTGTTTGTGGTTATTATTGCTTTCTTAACCGGCATTTCTACCCGTAAAATGATCGAAGTGGATATTCTAAAAGACCGCGGTGTGATGGTGCGTGAAAACAGCCAAGGCTGGTTGGAAAATGCCTACAACCTGCGCATCATTAATAAGAGTGAACATGAACAGACCGTTACTGCAACAGTCAAAGGTTTTGATGATATCGCCTTGACCGGCTTGCCAGAAAACGGTATTAAAATTGCACCACGCGAAACCGTGACCATTCCGGTTCAAGTGTCCACCCTCCCTGAGTACGCCGAAAAAGGCAGTCAGCCGATTGAATTTACCTTCACATATCGTGAAACCGATGACGCTGATGCCGAACCGACTGTCCTGAATGAAAAAGCAACCTTTATTGGAGAATAACAACGGTGTCCCAACCCAATTCCACTAAGCCTTGGTATAAACACATTTGGCCTTGGGTGCTGATGGCAGGTCCCATCTTTGTCGTTATCGCCAGCGTTTCCATGTTCTTCGTCGCAAAAGAACATACGACAGACTTGGTTTCCGACGATTACTATAAAGACGGCAAACACATCGAAATCCAGCTTCACCGCGATGAAGAAGCCGTTAAACGGCAGATTCAGGTGCAGGTTTTAATCAGTCCGGAAATGAATGCCGCCAAAGTATTCGTCAGCGGACAATTCGATCCCAAACAGCCATTAAACCTGTTGCTGATGCACCCGACACGCAAAGCTGACGACCAAACCGTCAAGCTGCGCGCCGTAACAGCCGAACCACAAAACGGCCGCATGGAATACGAAGCCGTCTTTAAGCCTTTACGCCCAACCAATCATTGGTACTTGCGCGTTGAAGATGCCTCAGGCGTATGGCGTGTTGAAAACAAATGGATAGTCAGCCAAGGCAATGCAGTCAACCTGACCCCCATGGACAAATTGTTCGACAACGGAAAACAAGCCGCTTCAACAGAACAATAAATCCCGACCCAGGCCGTCTGAAACCTTTCAGACGGCCTGAAATCTTCATACCCTCTTATATTCCCTTCCAAATATGATTTTTTCCGATTGGCGCAGACTGACCGAAAATGAAGTCCGTATGGCAAAACAAGTTTTTGCGGACAGCATAAACTTCCACCACATCAAAATATATCGCGGCATTCCACTTATACCCAACGCCAATACCGCCATTGCGCCCAATGGAAACATATACTTTCCTCGTAAACACAGCCCTGATGATTTCACTCAAGCCGGCATCGCCTACAAAATCTGGCTGATTCATGAGCTGACACATGTCTGGCAACACCAGCGCGGTCACAAAGTTTGGCTTTCCGGTCTATTCATCATGCTCAAAGGCGGATATAGGAAACGCAAAGCTTACGCCTACCCTATCCCCTTACCCCACATCAACCAATTAAATATCGAACAGCAGGCAGACCTTATTGCTCACTATTTCGCAGCTACTTTTCTACCCAAAAACATTTACACCCCGCAACAGCCTATTTTTCAGACGGCCTTAGCAGATTTTCTTCACAACCCACACGACAAAAATCTATGCCCAAGATACTTGTCGGCAAAAAAACAACACTTCAAAAAGCAGAGTGAACAAATAAGCTATAATGAACAACCCGACACATCATCCAAAAGATCCCAAACCATGCCTTGGAACATACCTATTTTACTTACCTGGATGCGCGTCCTATTAATCCCCGTGTTCACCATCCTATTCTATTTACCGAACACATGGATTCAACCACAAACCGTCAACTGGACAGCCGCCATCATCTTTGCACTTGCAGCTGTTACAGACTGGTTTGACGGCTTTTTGGCACGCCGCTGGAAACAAACCTCCGACTTTGGCGCATTCCTCGATCCCGTTGCCGACAAACTCATGGTTGCCGTTGCCCTACTCCTGCTCGTCAGCCTTGGCAGAACATACGCCATCTTCGCCATGATTATTATCGGCCGAGAAATCACTATTTCCGCCCTGCGCGAATGGATGGCACAGATGGGCAAACGTGGCAGCGTTGCAGTGGCCACTATCGGCAAATTCAAAACCACTGCCCAAATGATCGCCATCTTTCTTTTGCTTATCGGTACGGACAAATATAGCGACCCTTTCTATCTCATTGGTAACATATTGATGTTTATAGCATCTGTATTGACCATTTGGTCCATGTGCTACTACCTGAAAATGGCGTGGAAAGAATTCAAATAAAATTTTTAAAAAAATAAAAATAAAACACTTGACGCACACGATTAAATCCATAATAATTGCGTCTTCTTCGATATACGAAGCAACAAATATCAGAGCGGGAATAGCTCAGTTGGTAGAGCGCAACCTTGCCAAGGTTGAGGTCGCGAGTTCGAGACTCGTTTCCCGCTCCATACTGATTACTTGTTGATTGTTCTTTTTCAATATGCGGGAATAGCTCAGTTGGTAGAGCGCAACCTTGCCAAGGTTGAGGTCGCGAGTTCGAGACTCGTTTCCCGCTCCA
>NZ_JBQCVO010000001.1:141311-483025 GCF_051958295.1 Neisseria sp. P0014.S002
GCGGGAATAGCTCAGTTGGTAGAGCGCAACCTTGCCAAGGTTGAGGTCGCGAGTTCGAGACTCGTTTCCCGCTCCATTAAATCATGCATCCGAATACGCGGGAATAGCTCAGTTGGTAGAGCGCAACCTTGCCAAGGTTGAGGTCGCGAGTTCGAGACTCGTTTCCCGCTCCAGTTCCAATACTACAGACACTCCAAAGTAGTTTATTTGGCGAGATAGCAAAGTGGTTATGCAGCGGATTGCAAATCCGTCTACGCCGGTTCGATTCCGACTCTCGCCTCCATCCATTTCATGGCGGGGTGGCAGAGTGTTTATGCTATAAGGGGTGCAACCCTTATATAGGCCGGTTCAAATCCGCGCCCCCGCCTCCAATCTCTCAATTTATTGTCTACGCCCGGGTGGTGAAATAGGTAGACACAACGGACTTAAAATCCGTCGGCCCTAAACCGGCCGTGCCGGTTCGATTCCGGCTCCGGGCACCATTTACCGCTTTTAAGCGGTTATTTTTTTGTCTATTCCAATCTCAAACCATCAATTAAAAAACATAAATAGACTAAAAACTTCCAGTCATTTTTATTTTACTAGATATAGTACCATCTCATTCTATCTATTCACATCTAGGTACCTCAACAGCTTTTACAAATACTCCAGCAGATACACTTCTACCCTAATGAAACCTTAGTTTGAAAAAAACGCTATTTCAATTTTCATGGAAGAAAAACAAATTTCTAATTTTAAAATCTCCCAAAATGATGAGGCCGTCTGAAAATCCTTTTTCAGACGGCCTTTCTTCATTTAAGCAAAAGGGATTAAACCAAGTTCTCCAGCATCCATTTAACGTAACGGCTGACGCCTTGTTTTACATCCAAGAATTCTTCTTTATACCCGGCTTCGCGCAGCTTGGTAATATCCGCTTGAGTAAAGCTCTGATATTTGCCTTTGAGTGCATCTGGGAATGGGATATAACGGATAAGTTCTTCTTCAACCAACTCTTTCAAACTCATTTCAGGCTTGCCTTCAGCTGCACGGCAGGCATTGACGGTTGCGGCGGCAAGCTCGTTAAACTGTTGGCTACGACCTGTACCGAGATTGAAGATGCCTGAAAGCTCGGGATGGTCGAAGAAGTAAAGATTAACTTTGGCCACGTCTTCTACGCTGACAAAATCGCGTGTTTGCTCGCCATTGCCGTAGCCGTCATTTGCACCAAACAGGTTGACATAGCCATGTTCGCGGTATTGGTGAAAATGATGGAAGGCAACTGATGCCATACGGCCTTTGTGTTGCTCCTGTTGTCCGTAAACATTGAAGTAGCGGAAGCCAACGACTTGGGCGGTCAAACCTTCTTTCATACGACGACGCAATACTTGGTCAAACAAGAATTTAGAGTAGCCATATACATTGAGCGGTTTTTCCAATTCGCGCTCTTCGCGGAAGATTTCGCCCTTGCCGTACACTGCAGCACTGGAAGCATAAAGGAACGGAATACGTTCATCCTGACACCAGTCCAAGAGATCGAGCGTGTACTGATAGTTGTTGTCCATCATGTAAAGACCGTCATGATTCATAGTATCGGAACATGCGCCTTGATGGAAAACGGCTTCTATGTCGTCGTAAGGCAGAAGATGTCCGCGCACTTGACGGATAAATTCGTGTTTATCGAGATAATGGGCAATTTCACACTCGGCAAGGTTTTTAAATTTTTCGCCTTTGCTCAGATTGTCGACGGCAACAATGTCGGTAATACCGCGTTGGTTAAGTGCTTTGACGATGTTGCTGCCGATAAAGCCGGCCGCGCCTGTTACGATAATGGTCATAATGAGTTTCCTTTATTTTGATTTTTCAGACGGCCTTGAAGAAATCATGCCGTCTGAAAATAAAAACTTGTCTGTCCGGATTATTTTCCAACTGTATTTTCAGACGGCCTTTAGGTTTTAAGGCCGTCTGAAACAGCAATTACTGCTCTTCCAATGCCTTAGTCAATTCGGCAAACGAGCAAACTGCCGTACCAAGTTTCGCCACGACAACACCTGCCGCTGTATTAGCAAGGTGCATGGCTTCGGGCATGGTATAACCAGCGGCTAAACCCAAGCCCACTCCGGCAATAACGGTATCTCCCGCACCGGATACATCATAGACTTCTTGGGCCCGTGTAGGCTGATAAATCGGCTCGCCCTCATTAAACAAGGTCATCCCCTCTTCGCTTCGGGTCAACAAAATCGCGGTCAAGTCGAGATGACGGCGCAGGTTTTGGGCTTTTTCGGTCAAATCGTTTTCGTTTTTCCAACTGCCCACCACTTCTTTCAATTCTGCACGATTAGGCGTAATCAGCGTAGCGCCGGCATATTTTTCGTAATCATCACCTTTGGGGTCGATTAAAACGGGTTTACCGGCCTGTTTCGCCCAATCGATCATATCGGAAATATGTGACAAACCGCCTTTACCATAGTCTGAAAAAATAATGGCATCGTATTCAGGCAACACTTCTCGATATTGATGTTTGATTTGTTCCAACACCTCACGATGAGGTGATTCTTCAAAATCAAGTCGGATAAGCTGCTGGTTGCGGGCAACAACGCGTAATTTGACAGTGGTCGCAATTTGTTTGTCGCGCATCAGATAGGAAGAAACGCCGTCTTGTACCATCAATGCGTCCAACGCATCAGCAGCTTCATCATCGCCGGTCACGGACAACAGCCCTGCTTTACCGCCCAACGAAGCGATGTTGCGCGCGACGTTCGCCGCACCGCCCGCCCGTTGGTCGATACGTCCGATTTTCGCCACCGGCACGGGGGCTTCGGGTGAAATACGGGACACGTCGCCAAACCAATAGCGGTCGAGCATTACATCGCCGACAACAAGGACTTTGGCTTGTGCAAAACGGGATTTGAGGGTTTCTTGTTGGAACTTGGTTACCATACTGGCTCCATTAAAATCTCTGTGTAAGGCTTGTTATCAGATTATTGATCTAACAGCCTAAAAATATCTTGAGGCTCATATACCTGCATATGTTTTTTCGAGTACGACGCCTGTTCATGAGATGACAACAACGCTGCTTTCAGCATGGCTTGTGCCAATTTTTCGACAGCAAGCGGACGTTGGCTTTTCAGCATGCCGATGCGGTTGAATCCATGCAAAATCCGTTCGGCAATTTTCTCACCCAATCGGTCGCTGTTCGGACGAATCAATAAGGGCGGGCGGAAAATGATGAGGCGCGGAAAATTTAAAGCAATGATTGCTTGTTCCAATTCACCCTTCATTCGTTGATAAAACAGGCGCGAAGCGGCATTGGCGCCGGACGCGGAAACCAAAACCAAAGTATGCACGCTGTTTTCTCGTGCGGCTTTGGCAAATTCAAGATTTGCCTCATAATCGATTGCCCATTGCGCTTCTTTACTGCCAGCCGCTTTCAGAGTTGTTCCCAAGCAGGCAAACAATACATCGCCCTGCACTTCTTCGCGCCAATTATCAGGCTGAGCAAAATCAATCTGATGGCTATTTAGCTTTTGGTGGGTAAAATCAGGATGTCTGCGACCAAAACAGTCGATAGACTCAACCTCTGAACTGGCTGCAAGCAGAGGCAACAAGGATTTTCCTGTTGCGCCTGTCGCACCAATTACAATCGCCTTCATACTTCAGACGGCCTTAAACGTTTGCCACCCGATTGACTTCACGCAATACGGCTACCGGATCGGCAGCTTTGGTTACCGGACGACCCATGACCAAATAGGTTGAACCGGCAGCCAATGCTTCGGCTGGTGTCATAATACGGCGTTGGTCGTCATTATTGCCTGCAACGTCCAAGCGGATACCCGGCGTAACCAAGACAAAATTCTGTCCCAATTCACGGCGCAGCGGCGCGGCTTCTTGAGCGGAACATACCACGCCGTCCAAACCTGAGCTTTGTGTCAGTTTTGCCAAGCGGATAACTTGCTCTTCGGGAGCGATATTCAAACCGATTTCCGCCAAATCGCTTTGTTCCATGCTGGTCAACACGGTTACGCCGATTAGGAGAGGTTTGGTTTGATATCCGGCAACGGCTTCTGCTGCGGCTTCCATCATACGGCGGCCACCAGAGGCGTGCATATCGACCATCCAAACGCCCATATCAGCGGCAACTTTACAGGCCTGAGCGACTGTGTGGGGAATATCGTGGTATTTCAAATCGAGGAAAAGTTTGAAACCTTGATTGATTAAGCTTTCTGCCAAATTGCGGCCGGTTGCGGTAAACAGCTCTTTGCCGATTTTGATTTGACACAGTGTCGGGTCAAGATTGCGGACAAATCCGAGCGTATCTTTTTCGTTGGCAAAATCGAGGGCGACGATGACGGGAGTACGTTGTTGCTGAGTTTGGAAGTCGGAGATCAAGGGATTCATAAGATGCCTGCGGATAAACGGTTATAGCTTCGATTTTAACAGCTTTTGTACACAAAAGGCCGTCTGAAAGTATTTTTTCAGACGGCCTTATGATTTTACTTTGGCAAAACTTATTTGCCCAAACCTTTCAATACTTCGGCTTTCACGGCTTCTACTGCTTGGGTGCCGTCAACTTTGATATATTTCGGCGCGTGTTCGCCTTCCAGCTTGCTGTAGAAATCAACCAAAACTTCAGTTTGCTCATGGTAAACGGCAAGGCGTTTTTTCACGGTTTCTTCTTTGTCGTCGTCGCGTTGAATCAAATCTTCGCCAGTTACGTCGTCTTTGCCTTCGACTTTAGGCGGATTGTAGGTAACGTGGTAGGTGCGGCCGGAAGCCAAGTGCACGCGGCGGCCGCTCATGCGGTCGACAATCACGCTGTCAGGTACATCGATTTCAACCACGGCATCCAAATCCACACCAGCTTCAACCATGGCTTCGGCTTGTGCCAATGTACGTGGGAAACCGTCAAACAGGAAACCGTTTTTGCAGTCGTCTTGGGCAATGCGCTCTTTGACCATACCGATGATGATGTCGTCGCGTACCAAACCGCCTTCATCAATGATTTTTTTTGCTTCCAAACCCAGCGGAGTGCCTGCTTTGATAGCTGCGCGGAGCATATCGCCGGTAGAGATTTGAGGAATGCCGAATGCAGCAGTGATGAATTGAGCCTGTGTGCCTTTGCCGGCGCCTGGCGCGCCCAACAATAATACTTTCATGATGAGTCCTTTTGGTTGACGGATTTAATGTTCAGATAATTTTACACGGCTTGTGTTTATCGTTCAAAACTTCAGACGGCCTCTTTCGGGCCGAAATGCTTCCATGCATCGTCGCGCATTTCGATAAACCAGGAGTCTTCAGGGAATCGCTCTATCGCGTCTTTCAAAGTGGAAAGCAAGTTTTGCGATAAGGCTTTCGCCAAATATTCTTCCTCATTGGCTTCGGCCGCTTTGTCAGGCTGCTGCGCCAAACCGATTGCACGGGTTTGATGACCATGAGCCAAATAGTTGAGCGCAATGATTTTTTGTGCCCAAAGCTGCGGAATATCCGGATTATCTTGCAGCAATACCGACAAAATCGATACGGCAACGGTCAAACGTCCGCCGTTCATACGCAAGTCCAACGACTGGTTGGGCGGCAAAGTGCTGAGCATTTCTGCCATGCGGAACCAAAACTCGCCGCTGGCCTGCTCCGGCGCTTCTATTTTCAGCATGTCATAGTTGAATTCTTGCTCGTCTTCTCTTACCAGCTTCGCCACGTCGGCAAGCAATTTTTGTTCTTCACGGCTCAAATGGCGGAAATCATTCATGTCTTTTCCTTTCAGACGGCCTTAAGCTTTAAACGCAACACGTACTCTGTCCAAATCTTCCTGCGTATCCACACCTGCAGCAGGCGCTTCTTGGGTGATTTCAACAGCAATCGGATAACCGTGCCACAGGACGCGCAACTGTTCCAGCGATTCGATGGTTTCCAAAGGAGAAACATCCATTTCCGAATAGCGTTGCAGAAAGCCTGCACGATAGGCATAAATGCCGATGTGGCGCAAAACGGCTGTTTCGGAAGGTAATTCGCGTTTTTCGGCACGCATCATATCGCGCGGATAAGGAATCGGGGCGCGGCTGAAATAGATGGCGTTGCGGTTTTTATCAAGGACGACTTTGACGACGTTAGGATTCATAAACTCGTCAAAATCGTGCAATTCGTGGGCGGCAGTTGCCATTTGCACATTGTTTTCAACCAAAACTTCGGCTGTACGGTTGATAAGTTCGGGATCGATTAAAGGCTCGTCACCTTGTACGTTCACAACAATCAGATGCTGCGGCAGTTTCAGCGTATTGGCCGCTTCGGCAAGGCGCGTTGTACCGCTTTCGTGTTGATTGGAAGTCATGACCACTTCGACACCATACGCCTGACAGGCCGTCTGAATATCGGGATGGTCGGTGGCAACGACAACACGCGCGGCCTTGCTTTTCGCCGCTTGTTCGGCGACACGCACAACCATCGGTTTACCGTGAATATCGGCCAAAGCCTTACCCGGCAGACGTGAAGAATCCAACCGCGCCGGAATCAATACGACAAATTCGGTCATGCTTTCAGTTCCTCTTCGCTCAACGGGCGCGCTTCGTTTTCCAACATATAAGGGATGCCGTCACGAATAGGATAAGCCAGCTTCGCCTGACGGCTCCACAATTCCTGTTTGTCTTGATGATATTCGAGTTTGCCTTTGGTCACAGGACAAACGAGGATGTCTAAGAATTTTTTTTCCATGGGGTTTCTTTCGGGTTTGATGGTTTTAGCGAAAATCACTTTGCTCGTTTTGGCGAAACTTGCTACGCTTGTTTTCAGACGGCCTCAAGCGACATCATTTTTTCCGTGCCGTTTTCTTTGCTTGCCGCGTACAGACTTGGTCAGGATTTTTGCCGCCACACATAATCTGCTGAATTTCTCGAGTTAAGTCTTTGTTATAACCTGATTTTTCATATTTTTCATTAATGATGTTTATCATCGGGCCCATCGTTGCCTCAAGATAGCGTGGCATTTTATCGAGTATCGATTGCCCTACTGTCGTACCATAAAAGTCAATCAATGCATTGACTTCTTCCTGGGTATAAACCGTCTTTATACCGTCCAAAGTCGCTTTATGTAATTGGGCACGCACTTGCGGTGTATTAATTGCAGCAATCAATTGAGTTGTATATTTCTTTAAGACTGCTTCCAACTGCGGACGTTTGTCTTCCGGCGCATTTTTCAAAAAATTCTGTATCTTCGGATCAGAGAGCACAATACCCTCGACACTTTGGAAGGTCTGATCCAACAGAGTATCCATCTTCTGTACTTGATATAAACGCTCCAGCGACGCATCACTGGGCGGAGCGGCAAACGCATTGGCACACAAGGCCAGCATGGCGAAGGGCAATAATAAGGTTTTCAGTTTCATTTTTTTCTCCTTTTCAATAAAAAAATATTTTCAGATAGTCGGAAAATTATTTGGCACATTCCGAAGAATGTTTATTGCCCTTACACAAAATATCACGCGTTTGCGCCTCAAAAGCGGGCGTATATTTCCTGCTTGCGTTGATATAGTTGTTGCTCATTGTCTTTTTAACAATCTCATCATTCAATTTATCGAAACGTTCCATCTTTTCAAATGCAGACTTACCGGCCCCATGCTCAAACAATTTTGCCATGCTGTCCACGTCTGCTTGGCTCAGCACATTATCAATATCTCCGCCATGCTGTCTGAGATGATTGACTTTTTTCAAAATACCCTTGCCCCGAGGGGAAGAGAAAAAGCGGTTGAGCACATCGACTTCTTCTTGTGTAAATACTTTCTGTACGGCACGCTTTTCTTCATCCAACCATTGTTTTTTCAACTCAGGGCGGCTCAAATCATCTTGCATATTTTTCATATAACGACTGATGACCGCCTTCATCTGCGCTTTTTGAGCTTTGGGCGTCATCGTTAACAAGCGCTCATTATCCTCTTTATTTACCATCTCCAAAGAACGTTGTACTTTCTCGCTATAATTATTGCTTATCCCTTGAATCTCCAACCATTTCATTGCAGATTCATCACTTGGTTTAGCAGCCAGGCTTTGAGTGGATACAAATAAAGCTGCGCAAGCGACCAACAAATATTTTAACTTCATGATTTACTCCTATCGCGTAGTTTGAAGACCATCTTTAAAACATCTGTGAAACATCTATAAGCATTTAGATTGAAACATTCGCGGATACAAACTCCGCCAAATCAGGTTCGATTATCGCATAAACAGGCAAGACCCACACATGATTCAGGCTGTGGCCGTCTGAAAATTTGACCGCATCCTTTTCCGTGATAATCACCACATCTATATTCGGCAAATCTGCCGCTGCAATGTCGGCATGGTCGGGCAGCGCGACGGTTTGACTCAATGTGATGCCCATATTCCGCAGTGAATCAAAAAAACGCTCCGGCTTGGCGATACCGGCAACGGCGGCGACGGTTTGATTTCCCAAACCCGCCAAATCCAATTTTTCAGACGGCCTGTTCAAACGGTAAATCTGCCCTGTTTCAATATGGCTGGCAAACATATTTTCAGACGGCCTAAATGCCGCATCTGCTTGCCCCCCGCTGACGACGACCGCATCAACGGAAGCCAACCGAGACAAAGGTTCGCGCAAGCTGCCGTTGGGCAGTAAATCCAAATTGGTGCGTCTTGTATCTGCCGCCGGAAAGACAGCAATTTCCATATCGCGTTGCAAGGCATAATGTTGCAAGCCGTCGTCGGCCACAATCAATTCAAGCTCCGGATGCGCCGCAAGCAACGCCCTGCCTGCTTCTGCACGGCTGCTGCCTACCGCCGTCGGCACACCGGTTTGGCGAAACAGCAATAAAGGCTCGTCGCCTGCATCTGCAGCACTGCTGGCTGTATTCAATACATGAACCGCCTTGCTCTTGCGCCCGTAACCTCGGCTGATGATGCCGACCTTAACGCCCTTTTCCTGCAAACCCGATACCAACGCGGCGACTATCGGCGTTTTCCCTGTTCCGCCTGCATGAATATTGCCGACCACCACCATAGGCACTGGCAATTTTTCGCTTTTCAGACGGCCTGAAACAAAATCATCGCGCCGTTTCGCCGCAACTTTGGCAAACAGCCTGGACAGTGGTTTTAACAGCAAAGACAGAAACGGATTGGGGGATTGCCAATGGCTTTCGATAATTTGGTGGAGTTTGGGCATACGCACGGCTTTTGAGGCGAAAATCAAACGATAATATAACACAAGCCCACCCAGACAAGGCCGTCTGAACATGCGGCTTTGATAATATTAAAACAAAGGGCGCAAGTTTCATGAAAACGAATACAACGAATCGCTCTAAAACCCTTATAATTCAGCTTTCCCAAATTTTTCCTGTTTCGCAATGTCCGAACTTTTCGCGCCCTCCTCCATTTCCGTATCCGAACTCAACGCCCTCGCCAAAGCCTTGCTGGAAGACCATCTCGCAGGCTTATGGATTGCCGGTGAAGTATCCAACCTGACCCGTGCCGCCAGCGGACATTATTATTTCTCGCTCAAAGACAGCCGCGCGCAGGTACGTTGCGCGATGTTCAAGGGTGCGGCCATGCGTTTGGCGAAGCCTTTAAAAGAAGGCGACCATATCGAAGTATCAGGAAAAATCAGCATTTATGAAGCGCGGGGCGAATTTCAGATTACCGTAAATGAGGTGCGGCTCAAAGGTTTGGGGCAGCTTTACGAAGCCTATGAACGATTGAAAGCGCAATTGCAGGCGGAAGGCGCATTTTCAGCGGAACGCAAAAAACCGTTGCCTGCCCGTCCGCAATGTATCGGCATCGTCACCAGCCTGGCGGCGGCGGCTTTGCGCGATGTCGTGACCACCTTAAACCGCCGAGCGCCCGAAATTCCCGTTATCGTTTATCCGACGCCCGTACAAGGCACAGGCAGCGAGTTGCAAATTGCCCAAGCGATTAAAACCGCTTCGCTACGCGCCGAGTGTGATGTGCTGATTGTCTGTCGCGGCGGCGGCAGCATTGAAGACTTGTGGGCATTTAATGAAGAGCCGGTCGTACGCGCCATCGAAGCCTGCGCGATTCCCGTCGTCAGCGGCGTAGGCCACGAAACCGATTTCACGCTCGCCGATTTTGTTGCCGACGTGCGCGCACCGACACCAACCGGTGCGGCAGAGCTGGTCAGCCCCAACCGCCAAGAATCGCTACACCGCCTCGCCCAAGCGCAAGGCCGTCTGAAAACCGTTTTGGAACAACGCTATTTCGATGCCAGCCAAAAACTCGACTGGCTGGCGCGACAAATCCGTCATCCGCGCCAAAAACTTGACGGACAGCGTGCCTCAATCAGCAAGCTTGCGCAAATGCTGTCTTATTCGATGACGCAAAACCTCCGCGCCCACACCGCCCGTTTTGAACGCCAAACCCAAACCTTGAAACATTGCCGTCCTGATGTTTCCGTTTACAAAAACAATATCGACCGCTTTCAGACGGCCCTGTCGCACTCCTTCCGCCAGCTGCTTGTCCACCGCCGTCAAAGCCTGACCGCCCAAGCCGCATTGCTCGAGGCCGTATCGCCTCAGCATATTTTGGAGCGTGGTTTTTCGGTCGTCAAAAACACACGCGGACAAGTCATCCGCAATGCCGATACGTTGAAACAAGGACAGAAACTGCACATCACTTTTGCCGACGGCGAAACCGACGTACGCGTGACCAAAGAGCAGGCACAAGGCGAGTTGTTTGACTGACAAAATAAAGGCCGTCTGAAACTTTATGCTGATAAAGTGAAACTATGTCTGCCTTTTAAAAATCCTTAACCAACCAATGCGGTATAATGCCTCATCTGCACACGCAGCATATACGGAAACATTATGGACAACGCACAAAATACAGAAAATCCGATTCCTCCACGCAACTCCATCCGCAAAAACAGCATTTACCTGCTGCCCAATTCCTTTACCATCGCCGCACTGTTTTGCGCGTTCTTCGCCATTACCCAGTCCATGCACGGACGTTATGAAACGGCGGCGATTGCAGTTTTCCTTTCCATGCTGCTCGACGGCATGGACGGACGCGTTGCCCGTTTAACCAACAGCCAAAGCGCGTTCGGCGAACAGCTCGACAGCCTTGCCGATATGGTCAGCTTCGGCGTGGCGCCTGCCCTGATTGCCTACAAATGGCAACTTTGGCAGTTTGGCAAAATCGGTTATTCCGTCGCCTTTATCTACTGCGCCTGCGCCGCCCTGCGTTTGGCGCTGTTCAACACACTCATCGGCAAAGTCGACAAACGCTGGTTTATCGGCGTTCCAAGCCCGACCGCCGCTGCATTGATTGTCGGCCTGATTTGGGTCAACCACAGCATCGAACGCTTCCCCGGCGTGCATTGGTGGGCATTGGGCATTACCCTGTTTGCCGGTATTTCCATGGTTGTGCAGATTCCGTTTTGGAGCTTCAAAGAAATCAATATCCGCCGCCAAGTGCCGTTTATGGGCATGGTGTTGGCCGTGTTGGTATTGCTGCTCATCAATTGGGAGCCTTCGCTCGTCCTCTTCTTATTCTTCCTCGGTTACAGCCTGTCCGGTTATGTGATGGCAGCAATCCGTTGGTTTAAAAAACGCCACAAAACTCACAAACACGACAAGGCCGTCTGAAATGTGGTCTTGGGACATCATCCTTGCCCTACTCGCCGTCGGCAGTGCGGCGGGCTTTATTGCCGGACTATTCGGCGTAGGTGGTGGCACGTTAATTGTTCCCGTCGTCTTATGGGCGTTACAACTGCAAGGCATAGGCGGCCACCCCTATGCCCAGCACCTTGCCATCGGCACTTCCTTCGCCGTAATGGTATTTACCACCTTCTCCAGCATGTACGCCCAACATAAAAAGCATGCCATCGATTGGGCGACCGTCCGCCGGATGACGCCGGGCATGATACTCGGCGTACTCCTCGGCGCGGTGTCGGCAAAATATATGCCGACGCTGGCTTTGCAGGTTTTCTTTATTGCATTTCTTGCCTTTATCGCACTCAAAACCCTACGCGATTCCAAACCCAAACCTTCACGCACCCTGCCTACCCTCCCCGGCCTGACAGCCGTCGGCACGCTTTTTGGGGCTGCTTCAAGCTGGGTCGGTATCGGCGGCGGTTCGCTATCCGTTCCATTTCTACTGTATTGCAACTTTCCGGCGCACCGTGCCATCGGCACATCTTCAGGTCTGGCATGGCCGATTGCGATTGCCGGCACCATCGGCTATTTTGCCAACGGTTTGCATATTGCCAACCTGCCTGAAGGCGCGGCAGGCTTTATCTATCTTCCGGCCGTGGCCATATTGAGCATTGCTACCATCCTCTTTGCTCCGCTCGGCGTAAAGACGGCGCACAAGCTGCCCGCCCGAAAACTCAAAATCACCTTCGGCATTATGTTGCTGCTGATTGCCGCCAAGATGGCTTGGAATTTGATACATTAAATCTTTCTTGTAAAAAAGGCCGTCTGAAAATCTTTCAGACGGCCTTTTTGATTGCAAAACAACAAACTAAATAAAACCTTTTTACCTTACCCGATTTGCCCCATCGCAAATACGGTCAAGCGCCATATCGCCCATCCCGCCACCAACAATCCGGCGCACAAACGAACCATACGTTTCTGCAGAAAGGTTTTCAACTGCGCTGCAAATATGCCCATCGCAAGCAGGTTCGGCAAGGTTCCCAAGGCAAACGCCAGCATATACAGCCCGCCATGCAAAGCATTGCCGCTGCCCAAGGCATACAAAGACGCGCTGTACACCAAACCGCAAGGCAGCCAGCCCCAAAGCACGCCTACTCCGAAACAGGCAGGCACCGATTTAATCGGCAGCAATTTGTTTAACAAAGGATTCAGGCGTTTCCATATCGGTTTGCCGATGCCTTCGATTTTGGTTGCAGCAGTCGAAATACCGGCAAGATACAGACCAAGCAAAAGCAGCAAAACATTGGCGGCAATATACAAACCGTTTTGAACCGCGCGCGTATCGTCCAAGGAAATGCCGACCTGCCCGACCAAACCGACCAACAGGCCAATGACAACATAACTGCTGATGCGCCCCAAGTTCAACAATACAATCAGCCCGATTCGGTTTAAATGTGGCGGCAGCTGCAAAGCAAATGCGCTGCTCAATCCGCCGCACATGCCGACGCAATGCGTTCCGCCAAAAAAGCCGAGCAGAAAAAGAGTAAGAAATGTGATTTCTTGATTCATGGTTTTTAATGATTCAAACGAATGGATGAGGCCGTCTGAAACTTTTCAGACGGCCCTAAGAATGCAGGACGGGCTTTTCTGCCCACCCTCTTCACGCTTTAGAAAAGCAATTAACTGCGTGCGCGTACGTCAAATGCCTGACGCAAACCTTCGCCGATCATGACCAGCAAAAGCAGCATTACCGTCAGCGTAGCAACGGCAGACAGACCGATCCACCACGCGTCCAAGTTGTCTTTGCCTTGCGCCAGCAACTCACCCAAACTTGCCTGTGAGGCAGGTACGCCCAAGCCTAAGAAGTCCAAACTGGTTAGGGCGAGTACCGCACCGGAAATACGGAAAGGCAGGAAGGCCAATACCGGCGTCAAGCTGTTGGGCAGGATATGGCGCCACATGATTTCACGGTTGCCCACGCCCATCGCGCGCGCCGCCAAAACATAATCGGTCTGACGGTTTTTCAAAAACTCTGCGCGGACATAGTCGGACAAGCCCATCCAGCCGAAAAGCGACAGCAACACCAGCAAAATCAACAGCCCCGGATTAAAGAACGAAGACAGGATAATCAGGAGGTACAACTCCGGCATACCGCCCCAAACCTCGATAAAACGCTGCATCAGAAGGTCGGTTTTACCGCCGAAATAACCCTGCACCGCGCCTGCAACCACGCCGATTACGGTAGTTACCACGGTCAACACCAAGGCAAACAGCAGCGAATCGCGGAAACCGTAAACCAAGCGCGCCAACAGGTCGCGGCCGCGGTCGTCCGTTCCCAAGATATGCCGTTCGGACGGTTTGGCCGGATCGGGTGCCGTATCAAAATCGTTCAAGGTATCGGCATCATAAGGATTGGGCAGGTAAAGGGCAAAATTGCCGTCTGAAGTAATGTTGTGACGGATAAGCGGATCAAGATAATCCGCCGGCGTATCGAAATCACCGCCAAATGCGGTTTCGTTGTATTCGTTTACCAAGGGGAAGAAATACTCGCCCTGATAGCGTATCCACAAAGGTTTGTCGTTGCTCCACAAAGGCGCAAGCAACGTGATGACAAACAAAACGGCCAAAATCCGCAAAGCCAACCAACCGCGCTTATGCTGCTTAAAGGCTTGCCAAGTAGTGTTTGAAGTAGATTTTTTCTTTTTCATGGTTCGAAACATTCTTTAATAATGGATTGAAGATATTTTCAGACGGCCTTATTTCTGTCCGCCAAAGTGAATGCGCGGATCGACCCACGAATACGAAATATCCGACACCAATTTAGCCAACAACCCCATCAGCGTGAACACATACAGCGTACCCATTACGACAGGATAATCGCGTTTCATCACTGCCTCGTAAGACAACAAACCCAACCCGTCCAACGAGAACAACGTTTCAATCAACAGGCTTCCGGTAAAGAATGCGCCGATAAATGCGGCCGGGAAACCGGTAATCAGAGGAATCATAGCGTTGCGAAAAATATGCTTCCACAAAATCTGCTTCTCAGGCAAACCCTTGGCTCGCGCGGTATATACATATTGACGGCGGATTTCTTCAAGGAACACATTTTTCGTCAATACGGTCATCACCGCCAAGTTGCCTGCCACCGAAGCGGTAATCGGCAAAGCCATATGCCACAAATAATCTTTGACTTTGCCTGCCCAAGAGAGCGTATCGAAATCATCGCCGACCAAACCGCCCTGCGGAAACCAGGCAAAAAAGCTGCCGCCGCCAAACAACACCAGCAACACCAAGCCCAAGACAAACGGCGGTACGGTATAGCCGACCAAAATGATCATACCCGTAATCGTATCGAAACGGCTGCCATCCCTGACCGCCTTGGCAATACCCAACGGAATACATATCAAATAAGTCAGGAAAAACGTCCACAAACCCAAACTCATCGATACCGGCATTTTCTCTTTCACCAATTCAAACACAGTTTGGTGATGGAAAAAGCTCTCGCCCAAATCAAAACGGGCGAATTTCCATACCATATCGGCAAAACGCGTCAAAGGCGGCTTGTCGAAACCGTATAAAGCATTCAGCGCGGCCAAATCCTCCGCACTGATGCGGTTGCCGTTTTTGGCCAAAGTTCCGGGCATACTGTGTCCCGCCGTCTCGCCGCCAACCGCGCCCTGCGTCAGCTGCTGAACCATCTGTTCCACCGGGCCGCCGGGAACAAACTGAATCACGGCGAAAGTAATCGCCAAAATCCCCAACAGCGTGGGAATCAAAAGGAGCAAACGATGAAAGATATAACGCCACATGGTTAAGTGTTCCTCTATTTTTTTGATTTGAAGGCCGTCTGAAACCGCTTGCTTCAGACGGCATTATCGTAACGGATTAATAAGCGTTTGGACGATGATTTACTTCTCCAAAGCCTCCAGCAATTTTTTCTCAATCAAATCCGCGTCAAAGGATTTGGCAATCAGCTCGAAGCGCGAGTCGCGACGCCATGAAACCTGATTTGCGCCCCATTGTCCGTCCACCCAGTTGAGCCATACCCAAGTACCAAGCACTTGGAACACGCCTTTGGCACGGACGAGGCCGTCTGTGAATTTAGGCAGGTCGTTAAAGAAATCGGTCAATTTTTCACCATCGAAATCGCGTCCGGCAGGGAAAGTAAAGCCTTGCGACTGGAAGCCCATGGTGTTGTCCGGCAGGGCTTTGAGGCGGTAACGTGATTTTTCGACCACGGGAATATCAAGCCACTGGATGTCGAGCTGCGCATTTTGGACTTCAACCACTTTGGCTTTGGGCGGGAACAGTTTGGCCGCTTTATCATGAAATTCGGCCAGTTGCTCCGGCGTGCACAAGTCGGTTTTGCTGGCGACCAATACGTCGCAAATGCCGATTTGGTCTTTATACAATGCTTGTTGCGCGTAATCGGGATTAATAAACTGGCGCGGATCGACGACGGTAAAGACGGCGCCGATTTCCAGCATGCTGTCGAGCGGTTTGGCTTTCAGTTCGTCAATAACGCTGGCGGCGTGTGCCAGGCCGCTGGCTTCAATCATCAAGCGGTCGGGTTGGGCATCGCGCAGCATTTTTTGTACGGTCGTCCCCATTTGCGCACCGGCAGTACAACACAAACAGCCGCCGGCGATTTCGGCCACGGGAATGCCGTTGTCGCTCAAGACAGCGCCGTCAATGCCGATTTCGCCAAATTCATTGACGATGATGACCCATTTTTCATTCGGGTCTTTTTGCGCCATCAGACTTTTAAGTGCAGTGGTTTTGCCTGTTCCGAGAAAGCCTGAAATCAGGTGGACTTTGGTCTTTTTTACTTCTGACATTTTTTACAAATTCCTGTTAAAACAACATGTTCTTCTTTTAATGAGAAACCGGTTTCAGCCACGCCTGCACGCAAGGCCGCCCATTCTTGGCTCAAAGTCTGCTCATCCGCCGTACCGCATTCGGTGCAAACCAAAATAAACGCGCTGTGGTGCGCCTCTGTCTCTTCGTGGTCGTGGCAATGGTCGTTGCACTCGTGCTGCGCGTGGCTGCACAAAATATAGCCGTTGACCGCCGCCACTTTGTGCAAAACGCCCTGTTCCGCCCAAAAATCAAGGGCGCGGTAGGCCGTCGGCGGCGCAACCACACCCTCGCTTTGCTGCTGCATCTGCGACAGAACGTTGTAGGCTTTAATCACGCCGCTTTGTTTCAAAACAATATCAAGCACTTGCTCGCGTAATGCGGTTACCTGCACGCCATCGCGCTGCGCTTGTTCTAAGATTTTTTGTTTGATTGCGTTCATAACTGAAACAGCCTTTCAGACGGCCTTGTTAATAAAAAATTACATTATAGCGTGTTTACTCAATTTCAGATAACAAAGAGGCCGTCTGAAAAGTTCAGACGGCCTGATGCCGATTACTTAAACCAAGATTTAATTTTTCCAAACAAAGACATGCTTTGTTTTTCAAACGTTTCTTCCTTCGCCGGAGCAGGCTCATCGCGGTAAACTTTCATGCCTGCAAAGGTCTGGGCAACCGGCATGATTTCGATGGAATTGACGTTCATCCGCGCCGGACGCTGATAGAGCCACAAAGCGGTATCGGCAATATCTTGCGGCTGGATAAACTCGACATTCTCATAAACCTCGGCCGCACGCTGGTCGTCGCCTTTGAAACGGACGTTGGAAAACTCAGTATCGCCGCACAAGCCCGGTTCGATATTGGTAATGCGGATGTTTTTGTCTGCCAATTCGGCGCGCAGGTTCATGCTGAATTGGCGCACAAAAGCCTTGGTCGCGCCATAGACATTACTGCCGGGATAAGCATAACTGCCGGCAATCGAACCCAAATTGATGATGTAGCCCTGTTTGCGCGCAACCATTTGCGGCAAAATCTGGCGGGTCAGAAAAGTCAGGCCGATGATATTGGTTTGAATCATGGTTTCCCAATCGCCAAAATCGGCTTTATCGGCAGAATCCAAACCCAAAGCCAAACCGGCGTTGTTGATCAGGCAATCGATTTCGGACAAATGTTCGGGCAGACTGTTCAAAGCGTTTTGAATCGACTCCGTGCGCGAAACATCCATTTCCAAAGGGTAAAACTGCTCGCCCAATTCCTCAGCCAACTGCTGCAATTTGTCTTCGCGCCGTGCTGCGCCAATGACATGATAGCCTGCCGCAACAAAGGTGCGGCACATTGCCGCGCCGAATCCCGCCGATGCCCCGGTAATCAAAATTGCCATATCGTTTCCTTTCTATACTCGTTTCAGACTTGGGTTTAAGGTATGATAACGCCTTATCAGACGGCCTGAGCGTTTGGCCGGCTGATTCTAAATTTAACGATAATCATATCATCACAATAGGACACACTCCATATGAAAACCCGTTTTCTCCCTGTTGCTTTGGCAACAGTGGCGCTTACGCTTTCCGCCTGCGACGGCAGCGGTGCGCCTTCCCAGCCTAAAGGCCCAATTTCCGAAGACCGCACTGCCGCGTTCAAATCCATGATGCCCGAGTTTACCCGCATGGGCAAAATGGTCAAAGACGAAGAGCCTTACGACGTTGAGAAATTCAAACAAGCTGCAGCCACTTTTGCCGAAAACAGCAAAAAACCGTTCACCCTGTTTGAATCCGACCCTCAAGGCAACGGCCGCGCCCTGCCTGCCATCTGGACAGACACAGCAAAATTCAAAGCCGAAGAAGAAAAATTCGTCGCTGCGGTTGAGAAACTCAACGCCGCCGCCCAAACCGGTAAGCTCGAAGAAATCAAAGCCGCTTACGGCGAAACCGGTGCAACCTGCAAATCCTGCCACGATACATTCCGCGGTCCGGAATAAGGCTTAAAACAATAAAGGCCGTCTGAAATATCATTTTCAGACGGCCTTTTCTTCAACTGACTTCAAATCTTTCTATATTAACTTTATATTTTGCATTTCATGTTTTTTATCGGTTTCATTTGAAACCGACGGCTCAATTCACATATCGCAATCAAATTTTCTTCTTCCGGCTGTTTAAATTCAATTAAATCTTCCTTCTTCTCGACCAACCCAATTCAAATTCAGACCTGCTTTATCTTTTCAGCCAGATGAATCATATGCGGGTGGATTATCTCCTGAAACAAGAATCTGCTTTATTTTTTAACAAATAAAAACCATTATCAAAATATTTGTAAAGTTTAATAATATGTTATACAGTAGCAGCTTCGTTTCTGAGGTAACTATCATGAATCCGAATTTCAAATTAAATCTACTAACATTATCTTTACTGGCTATAACAAGTATCGCACACGCAGAAGAAGAGGTTTCAACTCAAGAGCTTGATGAAATTCAAGTCAAAGGCAAACACATTGCCAAAGAGAAAAAAGTTTTTACCGAAGGCCAAGCCAAAAGTTCGCGTGAACGCGTTTATCAATCCAGCGAAAACATCGATACCATCGTTCGGAGCATGCCCGGCGTCTTCACCCAACAAGACAAGGGATCGGGGGTATTGGCGGTCAATATCCGTGGCGATAGCGGTTTGGGACGTGTCAATACGATGGTTGACGGCGTCACCCAAACCTTCTATTCCACTTCTGCCGATGCCGGACGCAGCGGCAGCTCCTCGCAATTCGGTACGGCACTGGATCCCAATTTCATTGCCGGCGTGGATGTAACCAAAGGCAGTTTCACAGGTGCCAACGGCATCAATACCTTATCCGGTACAGCCAATTTCCGTACTTTACGGGTAGACGATGTGGTACACGGAAACAATACCTTCGGCCTCTTGACCAAAGGATTGACCGGCACAAACAGCACCAAAAGCAATTTTATGGCAACCGGAGCGGTACAAAAATGGTTTGACAGCGGTGCGCGCCTTGGTGCGTTATATGGTTACAGCCACCGTAATGTCGAGCAAAACTATAAAGTGGGCGGCGGCGGTCAGCGTATTGGCAATTTTGGCGAAGAATATTTGGACCGTAAAAAACAAGAATATTTTGAGAGCAACTTATTGAAATTCGACCACGAACAAAATCTCTGGGTTCGTGACTTTTCCAAGCGCAATGCGGTCGGTAAAAGCTATTGGGACTACCCTTTCTCCAAAAAATATAACGATCCTGAAGTTTTGCAAAGAGATTATGTCGATGATTTGGAAAGAAGCTGGAAAGAGAATTTGGCACCGCAATGGGACCTGACTCCAATCGACCCGACCAGCCTGCAACAACGCTCAAACAGCCATTTGGTCAAAGTGGAATACGAAAACGACAACAACAAGCTGGACCTTCAGCTTCGTACCATGAACAACCGTATCGGCAGCCGCAAAGTAGAAAACCGCAACTACCAAGCCAATTACAACTTAAACATTGGCGATTATGTCGATTTAAACGTGTTGGCCGCCCATAATCTGGGAAAACAAAAATATCCGAAAAACTCACGTTTTTCAGGATGGGGACTGCTTGATTATTTGGAAACCAAAAACACAGCCAATCTTTTGGATATCAACAACAGCTTTTCTTTCAAACTTCCCCAAAAAACAGATTTAAAAGCTACCGTCGGTTTCAATTTCTTTAAAAACCAATACAGTAAAAACCGCTTTCCGGAAGAGCTGAGTCTGTTTTACGACGGCCCGGATCAAGATGCCGGCCTGTACAGCTTTTTAGGCCGCTTCAAAGGCGACAAAGGAATATTTCCTCAGAAATCAACCATATTGCAACCTTCAGGCCAGCAAAAATTCAATACGTTCTATTTTGATACGTCCTTAAAAAAAGGCATTTATCAACTGAATTACAGCGCCAATATGGTCAATTACCGCTACAAGGGCGAATATACCGACTACTTCAATACCCAAGAAGACTTTAAAAAAGCATTTGGAGAAGATTCTGAAATTTATAAACAGCATTGCACGCCAAGCTGCGACCTTTACGAACCTGTTTATACCAAATCCGGTAAAAAGCATGCGGTAAACCATTCGGTGGCATTAAACATCAATGTCAACGACTACTTTATGCCGTTTATCAGCTATTCGCGTACGCATAGAATGCCAAATATTCAAGAAATGTATTTTTCACAAATCGGCGACTCAGGCGTCAATACCGCCCTTAAACCGGAACAGGCCAATACTTACCAAATAGGCTTCAATACCTTCAAAAAAGGGATTTTCAAGCCGGACGATGTATTGGGTTTTAAACTGGTCGCCTATCGCAGCAGGATAAACAACTATATCCACAATGTTTATGGCAAATGGTGGGATTTGGATAAAGCACCCAGCTGGGTAACCAGTACCGGCCTGCAATACTCTATCCAACATCGAAACTATGCCAAACCTGTCCATAAAAACGGTTTGGAAGTGGAAATGAACTACGATTTCGGCCGCTTTTTTACCACCCTGTCTTACGCATATCAAAGAACCAACCAGCCGACCAATTATAGCGATGCCAGCGAATCGCCCCGTAATTCTTCTAAAGAAGACCAAATTAAACAAGGTTACGGCTTAAGCAAAATTTCCCGCTTGCCCCGAGATTACGGGCGGTTTGAATTAGGGTCCCGATGGTTGGGCAATAAATTGACCATCGGCGGCATTATGCGCTATTACGGCAAAAGTACACGGGCGACGACTGAGGAAGAATTTGTTGACGGTACAACCGGTGCCAATACCTACTCTTCACATCAAATGGGCAGAAGGGTGATCAAAAAAACAGAAAGCATCAACAGACAGCCGATGATTTTTGATTTCTATGCCAATTATGAACCGAAGAAAAACCTTATCCTTCGTTTTGACATTCAAAATGCGTTCAATAAACGCTATGTCGATCCTTTGGATGCCGCAAACGATGCCGCAACCCAGCGCTATTTCAGCGTATTTGAAAGAAAAGGCGGTTTAGATGATGAGGAAGTCGAATGTGATGCCAACGGTTTATGCAATGGCAAATATGGCGGCACGACACGCTCCGTTTTGAACAACTACGCACGAGGCAGGACTTTGCTGTTTACCATCAGTTATAAGTTCTAAACCTATCTATCAGCATTCTTAATATTGAACTGATTAAAAAGCCGGCAAACATAATGTTTACCGGCTTTTTTCAATATATTCTCAAAATTTTCTTCATCTATACACAACAAAAAACCTGCCCTTGCGGGCAGGTTTTTAATAATGACGGATTACAGGCCGCTCAGACGGGCAGTATCGTGTGCAATCATCAATTCTTCGTTGGTAGGAATCACAACGGCAACAGCTTTGCTGTCGGCAGTGGTAATTACACCGGCATTGCCGAAGCGGGCTTTCAGGTTGGCTTCTTGGTCAATGTGCAGACCGAGGAAGCCCAAGTAGCCCAATACGCGTTCGCGGATGATGTCGGAGTTTTCACCGATACCGCCGGTGAAGACCAATGCGTCCAAACCGCCTGCCGCTACTGTCATGCTGCCGATGTATTTAGCCAAGCGGTAGATAAACATTTCCAGAGCCAGTTTGGCGCCCGGATGACCTTTGGCAGCTTCTTCTTCAATGGTACGGCAGTCGTTGGACAAACCGGAGATACCGAGCAGGCCGGATTTTTTGTTCAGCATTTCGGTAATTTGGGAAATGGTCATGTTGGCGTTTTCAGCCAAGAAACTGAAAACGGCAGGGTCGATATCGCCGCTGCGGGTGCCCATTACCAAGCCTTCCAACGGAGTCAGGCCCATGCTGGTGTCTTGAGATTGGCCGTTGGCAACGGCGGTAATGGATGCGCCGTTACCCAGGTGGGCAATAACCATGCGCAGGTCTTTTTTGTCTTTGCCGAGGAAGCGTGCAGTTTCGTCAGAAACGAAGCGGTAGCTGGTACCGTGCGCACCGTAACGGCGCAAGCCGTATTTTTCATACAATTCATGTGGAACAGCATATTTGTAAGCGTGTTCAGGCATGGTTTGATGGAAGGCGGTGTCGAATACGACAACGTTCGGCAGACCTTTGAAAATGGTTTGTGCAGCACGCAGGCCCAAAAGGTGGGCAGGGTTGTGCAAAGGAGCAAGCGGAATGCATTTTTCAATACCGGCAATGACTTCGTCGTCAACCAAAATAGATTCTTTGTACAATTCGCCGCCGCTGACGACACGGTGGCCGATGGCGCCGATACGGCTGTCGAGGTCATGCGCTTTCAGTTCTTCCATCAGGGCTTCAACAGCACCGGTATGGTCAGGTTTGGCAGAAAGATCGACTTTGCGTTTTTCACCGTTGAATTTGAAGGTAATGAAGGCATCAGGCAGATTGAGTTTTTCTGCCAGGCAGCTCAACAATACTTCGCCGCTGTCGTTGTCCAATACGGCACCCTTGAGGGAAGAGCTGCCGCAGTTCAAAACCAAGATTAACTTTTGTGTCATTTTTATGCTCCTTGAGGTTTCAGACGGCATTTTTTGTCGGGGCCTGACTGCTGCTCCGGCTATGTTGCACCCCTTGTGGGACGTAGTGGGTAGCGGTCTGAACAGATTAACAAAGTAAACGTCGTATTCTAACAAAAAATGTAATCGGCTGCTTGACTTAATATTTGATGTAAAATGGACGGAATTTTATTTTAGGCCGTCTGAAAAAATGACGGCAGATTTGAAGATTTCCCCGATATGCATTATTTCAGTATCCACACTCAAGACGGCGAACACGCCGGATTTTTTATTATGTTGGCAGACGATGAATCACAAAATCCGCCGCAAAGCGGACGCTTCGCAATCAAGCTGCAAAACGGAGATGCAGCCGAAGCGGCTGTATTATCGCCTTTTGAGCAAACCGATATCCCGCAATACTGGCGCGTAGTTAAAGACCGTATCGAATTGTTTTTTGATGATAAAAATATCGGTGCGTTACGCAACGAATACCTGACCATCAGCGGTAAAACCTTTATCCTGACAGATTTGACCGGAGCGATGTAATGGAAAGTATGTTTATCCTTGTCCCCATCAGCATTATTTTGGCCTTTATTATCGGCTGGTTTTTCTGGTGGTCGGGTAAAAACGGACAGTTTGACGACCTTGAAGGACCTGCGCACCGCATTTTGATGGACGACGACTCCACTGAAAAACTGATCGAAAAAGACGAAAACAAAGAATCCAAACAATGAGCCTTAAAAAAGACAATCTGAATTTCCACACGACCCGCCGTTTTGCGCCGCTCTTTGGGACGCAGTTTTTGGGTGCGTTTAATGATAATGTATTCAAAACCGCATTATTCGTGATGATCAGTTTTTACGGTTTAGGCAAAAATGACTTGCTGCCGCCCAGCCAAATGCTGAACTTGGGCGCAATGCTGTTTATCCTGCCCTACTTCCTGTTTTCCGCGCTCTCAGGGCAGCTAAGCAACAAATTCGATAAAGCCGTTTTGGCACGTTGGATCAAGCTGTTGGAAATCATCATCATGGCAGTGGCGGCGTATGGCTTCTACATCCAATCCGCGCCTTTGCTTTTAATCTGCCTGTTTTGCATGGGCACGCAATCGACTTTGTTCGGCCCGCTGAAATATGCCATTTTGCCCGATTACCTCAACGACAAAGAGCTGATTATGGGCAACAGCCTGATTGAATCGGGTACGTTTATCGCTATCTTGCTCGGCCAAATTTTGGGCACGGCAGTCGCAGGCGTTCCGCCGTATATTGTTGGCGGTTTGGTGTTATTGGTCGCCATCGGCGGCACGATGACCAGCCTGTTTATGCCGTCTGTACCCGCTAAAATGCCGGACACAAAAATCGAATGGAACATCATCAAAGGCACGAATTCACTGATTCGTAAAGCGGCAGCCAATCGTCCCGTATTCACGTCCATCATCGGTATTTCATGGTTTTGGTTTATCGGCTCGGTTTATACCACCCAACTGCCGACGTTCACGCAAATCCATTTGGGCGGCAACGATAATGTGTTCAACCTGATGTTGGCGCTGTTCTCCATCGGTATCGCCATCGGCTCGGTATTATGCGCCAAACTCAGCCACGAACGCCTGATTTTGGGCTTGGTTACCATCGGCACTCTGGGGCTAACGGTCTGTGGATTATTGCTGGTGTGGCTGACCCAAGGCCAACGCTTTACCGAATTAAACGGCATTATTTGGTTTTTATCGCAAGCTAAAGCGTATCCGATTATGCTCGTCATGTCGGCCATCGGCTTTTTCGGCGGCTTCTTCTCCGTACCGCTCTACACTTGGCTGCAAACTGCCAGCAGCGAAACCTTCCGCGCCCACGCCGTCGCCGCCAACAACATCATCAACGGCGTATTTATGGTGTCGGCTGCCATTTTGAGCGCGGTTTTGCTGATGTTGTTCGACAGCATTACACTGCTGTATTTGATTGTTGCCGTGGGTAATCTTCCGTTGATTGTTTACCTCATCAAACGGGAACCGAAATTTATCGGGGATTTGACCGCTTTGTTGAAAATCAGCAAATAAGGCCGTCTGAAATGTATCCCCACCATGCACATTTTCACTGTTCAATCTCGTGGACAGCTTGTGCATAAATCAGATTACTGTCTGATTTAACATTAAAAAACATATCTGCCTAAATTTTAAGCACCACTTTACCGCCAAACAAAATGCACATTTTCCCCAAACAAGCGTGTGCAAAGGCTGTGAATAAGTAAGCTTAATAATTGATATTTCAAAGAAAGACGATACTTGATTAATTTTTAGGCAGTTTATTAAAGGCCGTCTGAAACCTTTTTCAGACGGCCTGAGAGTATAATAACCACCTACCTTATAGTTCCCAAACGATATGATTTATCCATGGCATGAAACCCAATGGCAACAGCTCGCCGCCCATTGGCAAAACCGTCCCAACGCCTGGCTGTTTACCGGCAAAGAAAATACCGGCAAAACCGAGTTTGCCCGCTTTGTCGCGCAGGCATTGCTGTGCGAATCGCCCAAGTCCGGTCATGAACCCTGCGGCGAGTGCGCTTCGTGTCATTTGTTCAGCCAAAACACCCATCCCGACTTTTACGAACTCACGCCGGAAATTCCCGAAGGCGAGGCAACAGGACGCAAACTCCTGCAAATCAAAATCGATGCCGTGCGCGATATTGTGGAAAACATTTACCTGACCGCTGTCCGCGGCGGCCTGCGCGTGGTATTGGTGCATCCGGCTGAAAGCATGAACACACAGGCGGCAAACGGTTTGTTAAAAGCTTTGGAAGAGCCGCCGCAACATGTCGTTTTCCTACTCATTACCCATGCGCGCGACAAACTCCTGCCTACCATCAAAAGCCGTTGCCGCCAGATGGTGCTGCCCTCGCCTACCCATGAGCAGGCTGCGGCATATCTGCGTCAACAGGGCGTGGAAAATGCCAAAGCCTTGTTGGCATTCCACAGCGGCGCGCCTTTATTCACACCTGCTCCCGAATTGGACGCATTGCGCGAAGAGTTGCTGACGCTGCTGACTGCCCCGCGCCTGTTGGCCATACTCGACTACGCCGCCGCGTTCGACAAACAAAAGCAACCGCTGGCCGTTTTCATCGACTGGCTGCAAAAGTGGCTGATGGATGTCGGCTTGGCACAACAAAGCATGGCGCCGCTTTATTATCCACACCATGCCCAAGCTCTGCTTCAGACGGCCTCTAAAACCGATTCACGCAAGCTATTTGCCCTATTGGGCCGTCTGAACGCGCTCAACCCTTACGGATACCATACCTTGAGTGTTAAAATGCAGCTTGAGTATCTGCTTATCGAATATTTGGATTTTTGGCAAAACAAACCCTAACAGGTAATCAATGATGAATAAAAAAGACATTCCGGCGAAGATGTTGGCTTTGCAACTCAAAGACCCCAATTTGTTGTACAACTGCTATATGCCGTTTTTAGAACACGGCGGCCTGTTCGTACCGACCGATGACGTATTCTCCCTAGGCGAAGACATTCTCTTGGCCGTGGAAATCGCCGACTATCCCAAACGCTTCCTGCCAACCAAAGTCGTTTGGATCAATCCGGCGCGCACTTCGGCCCACCGCCCCAAAGGCGTAGGTCTTGCATTCTCCGAACACGAAAGCTGCCTGCAGGCAAAAAACCTGATCGAAGCCGAGCTTGGCCCGCGCCTGCGCAGCGACCGCACTACTTTTACCCTGTAATACCATGTATTTAATCGATTCACATTGCCATCTCAACTTTGACGGCTTAAAAGACCGCCTGCCCGAAGTCTTTGCCAATATGGAAGCGCAAAGCGTCAAACAGGCGCTTGCCATCAGCGTCAGCAAACAAAGTTTTGCCGAAGTCTTCGACATTGCTCAGGCAAACGACCACATCTACTGCACCATCGGCATACATCCCGACAGCCAAGAAGCAGAAGAATTTACCATTGCCGAAATGGTAGAAGCGGCCAAACATCCCAAAATCGTCGGTATCGGCGAAACCGGCTTGGACTATTACTGGTGCAAAGGCGATTTGTCATGGCAGCATCAACGCTTTGCCGACCACATCCAAGCCGCCAACGAAAGCGGCCTGCCCGTTATCGTCCACACGCGCGATGCGGCCGAAGACACATTGCGGATTTTGAAAGAATGCCATACTAATTCCGGCGTGATTCACTGCTTCTCTGAAGACATCGCCTTTGCCAAAGCCGCTTTGGATTTAGGCATGTACATCTCCTTCTCCGGCATTGTGACGTTTAAAAACGCGCCGCTGATACAGGAAGCCGCCAAATACGTCCCTGCCGATAGAATCTTGGTAGAAACCGATGCGCCTTTCCTCGCGCCGGTTCCCAAACGCGGCAAACAAAACGAGCCTTCCTACGTCCGCTATACAGCCGAGTTCTTAGCCAATCTACGCGGCGAGAGTTTAGAAACATTGGCACAAAACACCAGCGACAATTTCTATCGCCTGTTTAAGAAAGTACCCGATGGCCGTCTGAACAATGGCTAGGTCTCAAAGTCTCTAAACATTGGCTCTGCCAATCCGTCATCAGGATTCTGCCTCAAACTCAACGGTAAACTCAAAATGGCTTGAGACAGAAACGCAATCGGCTTGCGCTATCTTCCGAACGGCAGACTTTTGAAGAATGGGAATATTCCCATCAACAGAATAAATAAGTTTAAATTCAAAATATTGCTTTCCTAAGCCCAGCAAAGCGCAAGGCCGTCTGAAAGTATTTTCAGACGGCCTCTTGCTTATTTTACCGATAGGATGTAAAACCTATCCTTCGAAATAAACGGTTCATCGAAACCGTACATCAATCGACACAATATGGACACAAACTCCGAAATGCACACCCACCCTAATTTTTACGCTATGCTGACTGCAGCCTGCCAAAAAAACGGTAAAGGCACAGTCATTTTCAACGACAAAGAAAAAATCAGCTATTCCTCCCTCAAACGCGAAGTAGAAACCGTCGCCGCCTATCTGCAACACGAAGGCGTACAATATGGCGACAGGGTTGCCCTTGTCGTTTCCAATTCTCCCGAATTTATTGCCGCCTATTTCGCCATTACTTCCATCGGCGCGGTAGCCGTCCCACTCAACGTCTTTTTGAAAAGCGAAGAATTTTCCTACATCCTCAATGACTGCGGCGCACGCTTCATGTTTGCCTCCGCGCCGTTGGCCAAAGAACTCAAAAACATCAAAGCCAAAACCAAAGTCAATAAAATCATCTGGATTGGCGAAACCAAAGCTGCCAGTAGTGATGACAGCTATTTCGATGCCGCGCGAACATTCCCCGGCAAACCGAATCTGAGCCGTCAGCCGTCTGCCAACGATTTGGCGCACATTATCTACACCTCCGGCACAACCGGCCACCCAAAAGGCGCATTAATCAGTTACAGCAACCTGTTTTCCAACCTTTCAGGCATCGAACAAATTTTCCAAATTTCGCAAAAAGACCGCTTCGTCGTCTTCTTGCCCATGTTCCACAGCTTTACGCTGACCGCCATGGTTTTGCTGCCGATATATCAAGCCTGCTCGATTATTTTGGTCAAATCCGTCTTCCCGTTCTCCAACGTGTTGAAACAGGTTTTACTCAAACGCGCTACCATTTTCCTCGGCGTACCGGCCATTTACACCGCCATGAGCAAAACTAAAATCCCTTGGTATTTCAGATGGTTCAACCGCGTCCGTCTGTTTATTAGCGGCGGTGCGCCTCTGTCCGGACAAACCATCGACGACTTTAAAGCCAAATTCCCGCGCGCCAAATTGCTGGAAGGCTACGGCTTGAGCGAATGCTCGCCCGTTGTGGCCGTCAATACACCCGAACGCCAAAAAACCGCCAGCGTCGGCGTCGCCCTGCCCGGCCTGACCGTGAAAGCCGTCGATGACGAATTGGTCGAAGTGCCGCGCGGCGAAGTGGGCGAACTCATCATCAAAGGCGGCTCGGTCATGCAAGGCTACCTCAATATGCCTGACGCCACAGATGAAACCATTGTCAACGGTTGGCTGAAAACCGGAGACTTCGTCACCATAGACGAAGACGGCTTTATCTTCATCGTCGACCGCAAAAAAGACCTGATTATCTCCAAAGGCCAAAACGTCTATCCGCGTGAAATCGAGGAAGCCATTTACAAACTCGAAGCTGTGGAAGCCACTGCCGTAATCGGCGTGAGAGACCAATACGCCGATGAAGAAATCATTGCCTTTATCCAACTCAAAGAAGGCATGAAACTGGAAGAAGCCGAAGTCCGCAGCCACCTGCGCGGCCTGTTGGCAAACTTTAAAATCCCCAAACAAGTCATCTTCCAAGACGAGCTGCCGCGCAATGCCACCGGCAAAGTATTAAAACGCAAACTCAAAGAACAGTTTCAAGACTAAACCGCTGTTTCAGACGGCCCCTTGATTCATGCAGGCCGTCTGAAAATCTGTCATCAACAAACTTTTCAGACGGCCACGACCATGACTACACCTATACTCGAAATCGAAAACCTAAATGGCTCCTTTCCGAGCAAGCAAGTCCTGCACGATATCAACCTGACCTTGCAACCCGGCCGCAAACTGGCATTGGTCGGCGAGAGTGGCAGCGGCAAAACCGTATTGTCGCAAGGCATTATGCGCCTGAATCCGATGGTTACTTTTGAAGGCAGTCTGAAATATTGCGGAACCGATCTGCTGACCCAGCCCGAACGCGCCCTACAAAAACTGCGCGGCCGCGAAATCGGCATGGTGTTTCAAGAACCCATGACCGCCCTCAACCCCGTGATGCGTGTCGGCGAACAAATCGCCGAAGTCCTGTCCCTGCATTTGGGTTTGGATAAAAAACAGGCATGGGCGCGCGCTATCGAACTCCTGGACGAAACCGGCATCCACCAGCCCGAGCAAAAAGCTCAGGCCTACCCTTTCCAACTTTCCGGCGGCCAACGCCAACGCGCCATGATTGCCATGGCCGTATCAGCCCAGCCCAAGCTCCTGATTGCCGACGAACCGACCACCGCTTTGGACGTTGCCGTTCAAGCCCAAATCCTCGACCTACTCTCACGCCTGCAGGAAGAACACGGCATGACCATGCTCTACATTACGCACGACTTGAACCTTGTGCGCCGTTTTGCCGACGATGTCGCCGTTATGCGCAACGGCCGTATACTCGAAACCGGCAAAGCAGCTGAAGTCTTCGCCAATCCGCAGCACGAATACACCAAAATGTTGCTCAACGCCGGCACAATGCGCAAAGTGGCTCCTTTACCTGCAAACCCAGCCACCGTACTCAAGGCCGAACAAATCGCCTTCTCCATCAAAGAATCAGACGGCTGGTTTAAAAAACGCGACAAAACCATTCTCAACCCCATTTCTTTCGACCTAAAATCCGGCGAAACCTTAGGCATCATTGGCGAAAGTGGTTGCGGCAAAACCACGCTGGCGAAAGCCGTTATGCACCTTATCGATTCCGAAGGCAGCCTGAACATCAACGGCGAGCCATGGCGACACGAATTACGCCGCGAAATCCAAATGGTGTTCCAAGACCCATTCGGCGCATTTAATCCACGTATGAACGTCTTTGATACCGTTTCCGAAGCCTTGCGCGTTCACGAGCCTAGTATGCCGCGCGAAGAAATGCGCCGCCGCGTCGAAGAAGTCCTCAAACAAGTCGGCCTGCCCGAAGATGCACTCGAACGCTATCCGCACGCATTCTCCGGTGGCCAGCGCCAACGCCTCGCCATCGCCCGCGCCATCATTGTCCGCCCGAAAATCCTCGTATTGGACGAACCAACCAGCGCGCTTGATGTCCAATGGCAACAACAAATCCTTGAATTGCTCAGCAGCCTGCAAAAAGAATACGGCCTCGCCTTCATCATCATCAGCCACGACCTCGCCGTGATCCGCGCCATTTCCCACCGCGTGATGGTGTTGAAAGACGGCAAAATCGTTGAAGAAGGCGAATGCGAAAATGTGTTTGCCAATCCAAGCAGCGACTATACGCGCCATTTGATTGCCCACTCCGGCCATATGGTTCAAGAGGCCGTCTGAATCTTTAAGGATTACGATAGACGCATTTCAAAAAAACTATTACCGGGTGGCGGCACTTGAAATTTTCCCTGTCTGCCACTATTCTGAACAACATCTTTATTAATCCCGATTCAAAAGGAAATAACATGAGCAGCGAATTGATTATCCATACCAGCGATGCCAGCTTCGAACAAGACGTTTTGAAATCCGACGTACCTGTACTGCTGGACTTTTGGGCACCATGGTGCGGCCCTTGCAGAATGATTGCCCCAATCTTGGACGACATCGCCACCGAATTCCAAGGCCGTCTGAAGGTCGTTAAAATCAACATCGACGAAAATGAAGCCACTCCTGCCAAATTCGGCGTTCGCGGCATCCCTACCCTAATGGTGTTCAAAAACGGCAAAAACGTTGCAACCAAAGTCGGTGCATTGGCTAAAGGTCAACTGACTGCATTCATTGAAGCTTCTATCGCTTAAGGTTTTAAGCATATAAAAAGGCCGTCTGAAATTATTTTCAGACGGCCTTTTTTTTGTATTTATTAAGCAACCAATGGTTTCAAAGTCAGGCTGATATTGTCAGCCTTCACTTTAAACAGCAAATCAATATTCGGATGTTTGCCCGGATTGGCTTCGGCATCGGCAACATGTTCGGCAAACCATGCTAGGCCGCGTTCTGCCGCCGCTGCGTCCAGCTTGCCGTCAAACTCTTGCGCCAAAGCATGGTAAAGCTTGAGCGAGCCTTGTTTGCCGGGCGCATTGGGAATGTGATGAACCACATTGCCCTCTTTATTGAGAATATCCAAGCCGCTCAAATGGTCGATGGTAGGCATGGTGGCCAGATTATCTTGGAAGCTCATGATTGTCCTTTCTGATGTGGGTTTTAAAGCAAACCATATAACAAGGCCGTCTGAAAGTTGATGTTTGACACTTTTCAGACGGCCTTAAACATTTCAATTAACGTGTACCGAAAATCTTATCGCCGGCATCGCCCAAGCCTGGGATGATGTAGCCGTGTTCGTTCAAGTGGCTGTCGAGCGCGGCAGTGTAGATGGTTACATCAGGATGCGCGTCATTGACGGCTTTCACGCCTTCCGGAGCGGCAACCAATACCAATGCTTTGATATTGCTACAACCTTTGGCTTTCAGCAAGTCGATGGTCGCAACCATAGAGCCGCCGGTCGCCAACATCGGGTCGATAATCAGGGCGGGACGCTCGGCCATGCTGTCAACGAATTTTTCAAAGTAAGAAACCGGTTTCAGCGTTTCTTCATCACGCTGCAAGCCGACAACGCTGATTTTAGCGGTAGGAATCAGGTCGAGTACGCCGTCAAGCATACCCAAACCGGCACGCAAAATAGGGACAACGGTCAAGGTTTTGCCTTTGATGCGGTCGCCTTCGATGGAGCCACACCAACCGTCGATGATGTATTTTTCGGTTTCAAAGTCGCGGCTGGCTTCGTACGCCATCAGGCGTGCCAGCTCGGTAGTGAGCGTGCGGAATTTGTAGGTACTGCATTCTGCCTCGCGCATCAAAGTCAGTTTGTGGCGGACGAGGGGATGATTGATGACGGTAACGTTCATTTTCTGTATTTCCGAGTTTCGTTGACGGAGTGAATTATACTTTTTTTCACGAATGGCGGAAAGGGTATGTTTCGTGCGAAAGGCCGTCTGAATCAGGGTTTCAGACGGCCTTTGTCAACAATTTTACATTACGGAATATTGTGGATAATTAAGCTTTCAGCAATTCTTGCAGTTCGCCGGCTTCGTACATTTCCATCAGAATGTCGGAGCCGCCGACAAATTCGCCGTTAACGTACAGTTGAGGAATGGTCGGCCAGTCGCTGTATTCTTTAATGCCTTGGCGTACAGCATCGTTTTCCAATACGTTGACAGTTACATAGTCGGTGCAACCTGCCGCATTCAGGATTTGTACGGCACGGGAAGAGAAGCCGCATTGCGGGAATTGCTTCGTGCCTTTCATGAACAATACGACGCGGTGTGTGGTAACGACTTCTTTGATTTGATCGTGGATAGAGGACATGGTGTGTTCCTTTTTACTAAATCGGTTGTTCGGGAAAAATCAAATTTCCCGCCATTATACGCAAATTGATGAAGTTGAGGGGCGTTTATCAACGTCGGATCTGACCGTTGCCGTTGATGTAGAACTTGGTCGAAGTCAGCGCTTCCAAACCCATCGGGCCACGGGCGTGCATTTTTTGGGTGGAAATACCGATTTCCGCGCCCAATCCGAAAACAAAGCCGTCGGTAAACCGAGTGGACGCATTGACATAAACCGCCGCCGCATCAATACTTTCTTGGAAAAACTCGGCATGGGCAATGCTTTGGGTCACAATCGCTTCCGAGTGATGCGTCGTGTGGCCGTTAATCCAATCGACGGCTTCTTCCACCGATTTCACTGTCTTGACCGACATAATATAGTCAAGAAACTCGGTACTGTAATCTTCCTCGGTTGCCAAAACAGCATTTTTAAACATACACAGTGCTTCCTGATCGGCTCTAAATTCGACCGGATGCACTTTGGCAACGGCTTCTTCCAGTTTCGGCAAAAACGCTTCCGCTATCTTTTCGTGGACAACCAAAGACTCCGCGGCATTGCACACGCTCGGACGTTGCGTTTTGGCGTTCACGACGATATCGACCGCCATCTCCAAATCGGCACTGTCATCCACATAAATATGGCAATTACCGACTCCGGTTTCAATGACGGGAACTTTCGATTTCTCTTTTACCGTCTGAATCAAGCGCGCGCCGCCGCGCGGAATCAGTACATCAATATAATCGACTGCCTGCATCAATTCCTCGGCGGCGACATGACTGGTATCCTCAACAAGCTGCACCACATCGGCATCCATTCCCGCTTTTACCAAAGTCTGCCTGATAACGGCAATCAATGCGGTATTGGAATGGATGGCATCGCGACCGCCGCGCAAAATAATGGCATTGCCGGTTTTAAGGGCCAGAGAAAATGCATCGACTGAAACATTCGGGCGGCTTTCAAAAATCATGGCAACCACGCCCAAAGGCACGCGTTTTTGAACAATCTTCAAACCGTCCAAATTGGTATAGCCGCGGACAACCTGCCCAATCGGGTCCTGCAAATCGGCAATCTGCTCAACGCCTTCCGCAATGCCTTTGATGCGTTCATGATTCAAGCGCAGCCTGTCGAGCATAATGTCCGAAATGCCGTTTTCTTTTGCAGCGGCCAAATCGCGGGCATTTTCCGCCAAAATCATCTCAGCCTGTTCAACCAACGCCGCCGCAACCTGACGCAGCAGATTGTTTTTTTCTACACTTCCCAAGCTGATTAACGTTTTGCTGGCTTTTTGGGCATTCTTGCCCAACTGTTCGATATAGCTCATCCAACCTCCCTATTTCTCTTGTGCAAACCACGTTCCGATAGGCGCGCCATCTAAAACCTGAAGAATATCGCGCGGATTGGCGCTGTTCATCAACACCATCTGGCCGTGATGTTCAAACATCATCTGCGCGCTCTTAATCTTACTGAACATGCCGCCCGTACCAAACTTACTGCCCGAGCCGCCGGCAGAAGCAATAATTTCTTCGGTAATATCGGCAACATGGCTACGCAGCTTGGCATCAGCGTGAACAGCCGGATTTTTATCAAACAAACCGTCAATATCGGACAACATAATCAGCAAATCGGCTTTAACGATTTTCGCCACGATTGCCGATAAACGGTCGTTATCGCCAAATTTGGTCGCATGGTCCATCTCGTCCACGCTGACCGCATCGTTCTCATTGACAATAGGAATGACGCCGATGGAAAGCAGGGATTCAAAAGCATTGGTAACGTTTGCCAAACTTTCCGGATATTCGACCACATCACGCGTCAGCAGGATTTGCGATACCGTCATCCGATAATGGGAAAAAATCTGCGAGTAAAGGCTCATCATGGCCACTTGGCCGACGCTGGAAACAGCCTGCTGCTGCGCCATTTCCGCCGGACGTTTTTCCATGTTGAGGACATTCAGCCCAAAGCCCATTGCGCCGGAAGACACCAGTACAATTTCTTTGCCCTTACTAACCAAGCTGGAAATAACAAAGGCCAGTTGGTCGATTTTTGCCAAATTGATTTTGCCGTTTGGCAACACCAAAGAACTGGTTCCAATCTTAATGACAATGCGTTTTACTGTTTCAAAATCTCGTTTCATTATTCTCCTCTACTTTCTATTTTTATGATTGCATGCGGCATTATTTCAGCCAAACGTATCTACATCATAACTGCGAAGCAATAGAAAATACAGACAAAATTAAAAAACGCTTCCTTTAAAAGCTGTATTTTCAGCTTTTATCCGAATCCGTTAACAACAAAATAAAAGGCCGTCTAAAACCCTATTTCAGGTTTCAGACGGCCTTTTTCCGATTATTGAGAATCCGACCTGCCACGAGAAAAACAGACCGTTCCCTATAAACGCTTATTGGTGATCAGCAATAATTTTCAGCATTTGCGCCAACACTTTAGGATTGGCCGCAACGATATCACCGCTTTCCAACCAGCCTTCATCCCCGGACATATCGGTAACGATACCGCCTGCTTCTTGGACAATCAATGCACCGGCGGCAATATCCCAAGGTTTGAGGTTAAACTCGAAAAAGCCGTCCAAACGGCCGGCCGCAACGGCACACAAATCCAAAGAAGCCGCGCCTTCACGACGGCCGCCGGCGGTTTTTGCCAAGAAGTCTTTCAAAATCGCCAGATACTTGTCCATCATGCTTTGATCGACAACAGGGAAGCCGGTACCGATCAGGCAGCGGTTCAATTCGATGCGGTTGGAAACGCGGATACGGCGGTCATTGAGCAACGCGCCTTTGCCGCGGGAGGCCATGTACACGTCGTTGCGCTCAGGTGCGTACACCAAAGCTTCTTGCAATACGCCTTTGTGCAGGAGTGCCATAGAGATAGCGTATTGAGGATGGCCGTGAAGGAAGTTGGTTGTGCCGTCGAGCGGGTCGATAATCCATTCATACTCGGCGGTGGCTTTACCGTGGGAGCCGCCTTCTTCGCAAGTGATTTTGTGATGCGGATAGGCTTCTTTGAGCGCTTCCACCAAAATCATCTCGGAGCTGCGGTCAACATCGGAAACGAAGTCGTTGAATGCTTTGCTGTCTACTTTGACGGCATCCAAATTGCCGGCGGCGCGAATCATCATTTGCCCTGCTTTACGGGCGGCTTTGAAAGCGGTATTTAAAAACGGATTCATGGTTTTCTTCCTAATTCAGGTAAAATACGCCCTAATGCGCCGAATAAGGCACACAAGAGGCTGTTAATCGTTTCCGATGCTGTTAAAGAACATTTCAGACGGCATGGAAAAAGGCCGTCTGAAAACAAAAAGATGGCGCATTATACCTGATTCCCGTACAAACAGAAAACAAAACATGACTTCCGAAAAACCCGCCCTGCCCGCTTATCTGGACAACATCCGCATCATCCTCACGCGCACCAGCCATCCTGCCAATATCGGTTCCGCCGCGCGCGCCATGAAAACAATGGGCCTGCACAAACTAACCATCGTCGCCCCCAATCTGATGGCAACGCCGATGACGGAAAATCCGCCCGTATTCGATCCGGAGCATCCACAATCGTTTAAATTACCGGAAGAAAGTTTCATCCTCGCTTCCGGCGCGGCAGACGTTTTGGAAAATGCCACCATTGCCGCTTCTTTGGACGAAGCCCTTGCCGATACCACCATCGCCTGCGCCCTGACCAGCCGCCGCCGCGAAATCACCGCGCCGCTGCAAACGCCGCGCGATTTGGTACCCGAATTACTGCAGGCCGCCAACCGTGGCGAGAAAGTGGCGCTGGTTTTTGGTAACGAGACTTTCGGCTTGAGCATCGAAGAAGTCCAAGCCTGCAACCGACTGATGACCATCAACGGCAATCCCGACTATTTCTCGCTCAACCTTGCCCAAGCCGTGCAGGTCGTGTGTTATGAAATCTTCAGCCAAACTGATTCGCCCATGACCCACCTGAAACAAGAAGACCACACCGCGACCCACGAGCAAATCAAAGGCATGGTTGCCCACATGGAAAGTGTGATGAACGACATCGGCTTTTTCAACCGCCGCAACGGCGAGCGCCTGATGCGCCGTATGCAGAGCCTGTTCGGACGCGCCAACACGCAAACCGAAGACATCGATATCCTGCGCGGTTTTTTCAATACCGTCAGCCACCGTATGAACAAAAAAGACTGATTAAGGCCGTCTGAAAACATATCCAGCCTTTCAGACGGCATGACTGATATTCGGATAAGCATGAATTACGCCCTAGACGCATTATGGTGGAAACTCACCAGCCAACCCGTCCGCGACCTTGCCTCGCTGCTGACTGCGCCGCCTTTGTGGCAAAGCGGTTGCGAATTGAGCGTACGCGAACTATTGGGGGAACACGGTTTCCGTTACCTTTTGGCATTGGACGCCGATCCCGCGCCGCTGAAGAAACATCTCGCCCAACGCACCCCGTTCGGCCACCGTCTCGGCATTTATGCCGAAGAGCTGTTGGCTTTTTGGTTTGCCAACTCGCCGCATGCCAAACTGCACGCCTACAATCTACCCGTTTTTTCAGACGGCCAAACTTTGGGGGCTGCGGATTTTGTCGTTTCGCTTAATCAAAAGCCCTACCACATCGAGCTGGCGTGTAAATACTACGGCGGAGACCAAGTACAAAACCTGCGCGGCCTCAATCCTAAAGACACGCTGACAGACAAAGCCACCAAACTGGTGCAGCAATCCCAGCTGCTGCATACGCCGCAAGGCAAAGCAACCTTAACCGCACAAGGCCTGTCGGAAAATCTGCTTCCTGCTTCCATCGTGCGCGGCATCGGATTTTTTCCACACGGTTTCCATGCTTTTGAGCCGCCGCTTAATCCATACGGCTGGCGCGGCGTCTATATTCAAGATTGGGCGGAATACGGGTTTGAACGCCAAGAAGCCCGCTACCATCTGCTCGACCGCATGGCTTATCTTGCACCTGCGCGTGTCGCCGAAACCGAAACATTAAACGCAACCGAAATCCGCCGTATCGACCAAGGCTTGATTGCCGTTTTGGAATTACGGCCGGACGGCTTTTGGCACGAAATCGAACGCATCATGAAGGCCGTCTGAAACCATTTACCAACTTTAAGAGAACCCATTACATTATGAACGCCGCACAACTCGACCATACCGCCAAAGTTTTGGCTGAAATGCTGACTTTCAAACAGCCTTCCGATGCCGTCCTCTCCGCCTATTTCCGCGAACACAAAAAGCTCGGCCGCCAAGACCGCCACGAAATCGCCGAAACTGCCTTTGCCGCGCTGCGCCACTATCAAAAAATCAGTACCGCCCTGCGCCGTCCGCACGCGCAGCCGCGCAAAGCCGCACTCGCCGCACTGGTTCTCGGTAGAAGCACCAACATCAGCCAAATCAAAGACCTGCTTGATGAAGAAGAAACAGAGTTTCTTGGTAATTTGAAAGCCCGTAAAACCGAGTTTTCAGACGGCCTGAATACCGCCGCAGAATTGCCGCAATGGCTGGTGGAACAACTGCAACAGCATTGGAGCGAAGAAGAAATCCTCGCCTTCGGCCGCAGCATCAACCAACCTGCCCCGCTCGATATCCGCGTCAATACCTTGAAAGGTAAACGCGACAAAGTATTGCCATTGTTGCAAGCCGAAAGTGCCGATGCAGAGGCAACCCCTTATTCGCCTTGGGGTATCCGTCTGAAAAACAAAATCGCGCTTAACAAACACGAACTGTTTTTGGACGGTACGCTGGAAGTCCAAGACGAAGGCAGCCAGCTGCTTGCCTTATTGGTGGGCGCAAAACGTGGCGAAATCATTGTCGATTTCTGTGCCGGTGCCGGCGGTAAAACCTTGGCTGTCGGCGCGCAAATGGCCAACAAAGGCAGAATCTATGCCTTCGACATCGCCGAAAAACGCCTTGCCAACCTCAAACCGCGCATGACCCGAGCCGGACTGACCAACATCCACCCCGAACGCATCAGCAGCGAACACGATACCCGTATTGCCCGACTGGCAGGCAAAGCCGACCGTGTGTTGGTGGATGCCCCCTGCTCCGGTTTGGGTACTTTACGCCGCAACCCCGACCTCAAATACCGCCAATCCGACGAGACCGTGGCCAACCTTTTGGAACAGCAACACAGCATCCTCGATGCCGCCTCCAAACTGGTGAAACCGCAAGGCCGCTTGGTGTATGCCACCTGCAGCGTGTTGCCGGAAGAAAACGAGTTGCAAGTCGAACGTTTCCTGTCCGAACATCCCGAATTTGAACTCGTCAACTGCGCCGAACTGCTGCAAAGCCTGAAGGTCGATTTGGATACCGGAAAATACCTGCGCCTCAACTCTGGAGAACACCAAACCGACGGCTTTTTTGCCGCTGTATTGCAACGCAAGGATTAAAGTTGAAAAAAGGCCATCTGAAATCCTTTCAGACGGCCTTTTTGATAGATTTTTTACATTAAAATCATTAGATACGATAGTCGCGCTCTGCAATAATATACTTTAAGGCATGTATCTCGACCTTTTATCAGAATATTGTGAAAAGCTGGAAAAAATGCTTTATGCTTTGTAAATGTATGTGTTCTCGTTCAAAATTCGCCCGGTCATGCCTCAGGCGAAACCCGATACGGACAATGATAATATATAAATTATTTGGTTTAAAATCATGTCGCATATTTATTCTTCCCCCACAAAGCCCCGTTTATTGTCATCGGCCGTTGCCGTCGCCTGCTGTCTGTTGCCGTTTCAGACGGCCTCTGCATACAGCCTGCAAGACATCCTCAGGGACGCTTTAATCAGCGATCCGATTGTGCGTGAAGCCAAAGCCACTCAGGAGGCTGCACAAAGCACGACCAAAGCCACGCGTGCGCGCCATTATCCTGTCGTGACCCTGACCGGCACGAAAGTGCTGGCGCAACACAATAAATATTCCAGCAACGACATGGAAGACGGTGTTGGCGTGCGCGGCAGCGTGAACATCTACTCATGGGGTGCGATTGAAGCCGCCGTCCGCCGCGACCGCAGCCGCGAAGAATACTATCAACACAAATACACCGAAAGCCAAGAGCAGCTGGGCAGCGATATCGGCCGCCTCTATCTGAGCGCATTGCGTGCAAAAGAAACCCTAATCCTCAACGAACAGACTTTGGCGCGCCACAACAAGCTCTTAAAAGACTTGGATACCATCGTCAAATATGATGCCGGCCGCCGTTCCGAACTGATTGAAGCGCGCGCGCGCCAACTGCAAGTGGCAAACATCATTGCCCAACAACGCCGCACCATGGATTTGGCACTGAGCCGCCTGTCCCGCTATACCTCGCGCCAGCTGACTGCCAACGATTTGGAAGATCCGTTTAAAAACGACACCGCGAAATCCATCAGCGAACGCTTCAACAATCCCAACCGCAATAACAATCCGTCCTATCAGGCGCAATTGGCCGAGCGCGACAGCGTCCGTGCCGATTTAGACGCTTCCAAAGCCGAACGCCTGCCTGCCCTCAATTTGGAAGGCAGTGCAACGCGCAATACCAAACAGCTTTATTTAAACGTTGCATGGAATGTGTTGGATATTGCCGCACGACACAATGTGGAACGCAATGCCAAATCATTGATTGCCGCAGAAGCCAAGTCCGAACAAATCCTGCGCGACATGAACGAACGCGTTCAAACTTCCGCCATCGATATGCAGGAAAGCGAACAGCGTACCGCGCTGACGGCGCAACATATCGCCGCCCAAAAAGAAGTCATCAAAGTGTACGAATTGCAGTTTAAAATCGCCCGACGTACGCTGACCGACGTTTTGAGCGCATACAGCGAGTTATCCTCCATCGAGCAGGATTACGTCGCCGCCCGCAACGATTTCCGCGATGCGGCGCTCGACTATTTAAATACCCAGGCCAAGATTTCCGCTTGGGTCGGTTTGGCACAAAAATAAAGCCATATCCGCCGGTTAAACCAAAAACATTACGCGAAAAAATATGAAAGCCATCATTGAACATATCGTTTTAGTGACCCGCCTTTTGGGTGCGCCCGTATCCGAAGCCGCTTTGTCCGCCGAAGTCGTGCGCGACAAAAAGCTCAAGGTCAACTATCACTCGCTGGTCGAAGTCCTGCGCAGCCACGGCTTTGAAAACACCTTATCCAAACGCAATCTGGAAGATATTCCCTCGCTCGCCGTGCCGGTCATGATTATCCTGCACAACGAAGAGGCCGCGGTCATCACCAAAATCGAAGGTTCAGGACAAGAGCGCAAATACCATATCCGCCAAGTAGACGGTTTGGAACAGGAACTCAGCCACGAACAGCTCTCCGGCCTGTATTTGGGCTACTGCTGGTTTATCAAACCCAAAATGGCTACCGATATGCGCTCAGAGCTGCCTGAATACCATTTGCCCAAAGCATGGTTTTGGAAAGTTATTTGGCGTTTCCGCAGCTACTACTACCAAGTCATTTTGGCCACCATTATCATCAACTTCCTTGCGCTCGTCAGCTCCCTGTATGTGATGAACGTGTACGACCGCGTGATTCCCAACCAAGCCTATGAAACCTTGTGGGTATTGAGCATCGGCGTGGTCTTGGCGATTTTGTTTGAATTTGCCGCCAAGATGATTCGCGGTCATTTGACCGACATTGCCGGCAAAAAAGCCGACCTGATCATCAGCTCCGCCCTGTTCCGCCGCGTGATGGCATTGCGTCTGGCAGACCGTCCAGCTTCTTCCGGTTCATACGCCAGCAATTTGCGCGAATTTGAAGCCGTGCGCGAGTTTATGACCAGTGCCAGCTTGTTGACTATTGTCGACTTGCCTTTCCTGTTGCTGTTTATCTTCGTGATTTCCATGGTCGGCGGCAAACTGGCACTTGTTCCCTTAACCATCATTCCGATTGTCGTGATTGTCGGTTTTGTCGTACAACGCCCGCTCTCTCGCCACATCAACGAATCGATGAAAGAAGGTTCGCAACGCTCCGGCCTTGCCGTTGAAGCCATCGAAGGCATCGAAACCCTGAAAACCAACAACGCCACATCTTGGGCGCAACAACGTTGGGACGAATACACCGCCAAAACTTCCGCTTCTTCCATCAAAGTCAAAGACACCAGCAACTTCATGGTCAACTTCGCCGTTGCCATGCAGCAGCTCAATACCGTCTTCTTGGTCGTTGTCGGTACCTATTTGATTCATGCCGACAACCATGCGGAACGTATTACCATGGGTGCATTGATTGCCTCCGTGATTCTGTCCGGCCGCGCCTTGGCACCATTGGCACAAATTGCCGGTTTGGCTACCCGCTTCCAACAGGCCAAACTTGCCCTCAAAGGCGTCAACGACATCGTTACCCGCCCTATCGAGCGTAATCCGGAACGCAAATACATTACTTTGGACAACGTTCAAGGCAGTATTACCTTTGAAAACGTATCGTTCAAATATCAAGCCGACAACAACAGCGCTGTCGAAGATTTGCGCCTGACCATCAAACCGGGCGAAAAAGTCGGTATTTTGGGCCGTATCGGCAGCGGTAAAAGCACCATGCTCAAACTGGCCAGCGGTCTGTACGACACTGAAAAAGGCAACGTTACCCTTGACGGCGTCGATATGCGCCAGCTTGACCCCAATTTCCTGCGCGATCAAGTCCTGCTGTTAAGCCAATCGCCACGCCTGTTCCTCGGCACATTGCGTGAAAACATGGACTTGGCGCGCACCGGCAGCTACTCTACCGACCAAGACTTACTGACTGCACTCAACCGCTTCGGCCTCGACAAAATCATCCGCAACCATCCGCGCGGTTTGGATATGCCTTTGGGTGAAGACGGTTTGGGCTTGTCCGGCGGTCAAAAACAAATCATCGCCCTGGCACGCATGACCTTGCGCAACCCGAAAGTCGTCTTGCTGGACGAGCCGACCACCAGTCTGGACCAAGCTACCGAACGTATGGCACTCAATGCCATTGCCCAATGGGGTCGCAACCGTACCATGCTTTTAGTGACGCACCGTCCGCAAGTGCTGCAAATCGTCAACCGCATCATTGTGATGGATAATGGTAAAGTCGTGATGGACGGCCCGCGTGACCTGGTATTGCAAAAACTCATGCAAAACGAACAGGCCAAAGCAGCCAACGTCAAACAACAACAGCAACAAGCTGCTGCAGTCAAACAGCAGCAACAACAAGCTGCCGCCGCCCCTCAATCTGCAGCACAATAAAGCAAAAGGCCGTCTGAAACCTACTTACTCTTTCAGACGGCCTGCCCTAATGGTTACAATCCACCAAACACAATAAAGATACACGATTATGAGCCGCGAAAACAACGTCAAATCCAAAGACCTACACCTCATCAACGACCTCAATGCCGCCCTTCAAAAAGAAAAACACAGCGGCCAATTTTGGGTCATCATCCTATTCTTCCTTTTCTTGGTTGTCTTCGTCGTCTGGGCATACAACAGCCCTGTCGAAGAAGTGACCCGCGGCAACGGCAATATCATTCCCAGCAGCCGTGAGCAAGTCATCCAAAGCCTCGACCCCGGCATCGTAACCGAAATCATGGTTAAAGAAGGCGATATGGTCGAGAAAGATCAGATTCTGATGAAACTCGACGACACACGCAGCTCCGCCGTTTTGCGTGAAAGCGAAGCCAAAGTCGAAAACCTCGAAGCCACCGTTGCCCGACTTAAAGCCGAAGCTTACGGCACCAAGCTATCCTTCCCTGACAGCGTGGGCCCTGAGCTTCGCCGTCGCGAAATTGCCGCCTACAAAGCACGCCGTCAAGCCATGACCGACGCCGTCAGCGGCCTTTCCCAAAGCAAGGCCGCACTTGACCGCGAAATCGCCATTACTGCGCCTATGGTTGCCGAAGGTGTGGTTTCCGAAGTCGAACTTTTAAGAATGCGCCGCGATTCCGCAGACTTGGCCACCCAAATCTCCGAACGCCGCAACCGCTACAAAGCCGATGCCAACAACGAACTCTTGCAAGCCGAATCCGAGCTGGCGCAATCCAAAGAAAACGTTGCCATGCGTGCTGACCCGGTTGAACGCTCGCAAATCCGCGCGCCTATGCGCGGCATCGTCAAAGGCATAAAAGTTACCACCATCGGCGGCGTTGTGAACGCAGGCGAAGACATTATGCAAATCGTCCCGGTTGACGACAAACTGCTGGTCGAAGCCTATATCCGCCCGCAAGACATCGCCTTTATCCGCGCAGGCCAACCTGCATTGGTTAAAGTCAGCGCCTACGACTACTCCATCTACGGCGGTTTGGAAGGCAAGGTTACCCTCGTCGGTGCTGATACCGTCAGCAACTCCATGCAAAACCGTGCCAATGACTTGAAACTCGACCCGAACCAAGTCTATTACCGTGTTCTCGTCCAAACCGAAAACAACTCCCTGAAAGACAAAAACGGCAAACCTATGCCGATTATTCCGGGCATGGTTGCAACGGTGGACATCAAAACCGGTGAAAAAACCATCTTCCAATACCTGATCAAACCGATCACACGTATGAAACAAGCGTTAAGCGAACGCTAATCGATAAACCGATAAAAGGCCGTCTGAAAGTTTTCAGACGGCCTTTAGTTTATGTTTTAAATGCCTACTTATCCGGCAGGCAAATTACTTCTCCTTAAACGTCGCTCCGACAAACGTCCTTTTCGGATTGCCGCGCTCAACTTGATAGAGTTGCGCGTGCTGCTCCTGCGCAAAATTTCCTGCCTGTCCGGCATGATGCTCCGCCAGCTTTTGCGCCAATAACATGACCGCCAATTTTTTATTGGCGTGCTGGCTGCGCTCGCTCTCGACCCGCACGGAAATGCCGCTTTCTTTATGGGTAGCGCGGACGGCGCTTTCGGTTTTATTGACGTGTTGCCCACCCTTGCCGCCCGAACGACAGGTTTGAAACTCGATTCCGTTTTCAGACGGCATTTCATACATCTGCGGCATATCGGGCAAGCGGAAAACCCCTATATACCAATTTTTGCGCGGATGTTTCGGACGGACAGGGCTGGGGCATATCCATTGGAGCGTCCCCTGCCAAGTTTGCGCCAAACTTTCGGCTTTCTGCCCTTCCAGCTTGAGTGTTGCCGACAAAATTCCGTACATATCGGCGGTTTCGGTAACAAGTTCGGCATCAATGCCTTTTGCTTGAGCTTCGGCAAGTAATTTACCTAAGACGAAACGGGCAAATATACGGCACTCTGCGGGCCCTTGCGCGGTGGAAATTTGCAGATAAATCGCTGGTGTATTCTGTTTCATCTTTACGCTCCACACTCGCCGCCGGTTTTATAAGTCAAAACAGGCTTGAACCGCGCGACCAATTCAATCAAACCGGCGTTTTTCATGGCGGCAATAACACTGTCGATGCTTTTATAAGCCTGCGGCGCTTCTTCAAAAATCAGTGCCTTATCCTGACAAACGACTACGCTGCCAAATTCGGTCTGGCGCAGGCTGTCAGCAGTATATTTATGCGACAGCCTGCCTTTGCATTCGCCGCGCTGCCATTTCCGACCTGCGCCGTGCGCCAATGTGTTCAACGAAATTTGGCAGTCTTCTGCAGGTCGGACCAGATAGCTGTAATCGCCGCGTGAGCCGGGTATCATGACCAAGCCTTTATCGGTGGGCGTTGCGCCTTTTCGGTGCAGCCAACCGGTTGTGCCGTCAATCTTAGTTTGTTCCAAAAAATTATGATGGACATCGAGCAGGCATGTTCCTTCTGCGCACCAACGGTCGAGCATTCTGGCCGCAATCAAACGGCGGTTAAGGCTGGCAAATTCAAGGGCTGTTTGGTGTTCGGCAAGATAGGCTGCCGCCGCTTCGCCCTCTTCCGCCAAACCTTGATGCCCAAAGGCGGCAATATGGCGTTGCAAAATCTGTTGACCCAATCCGCGCGAACCGCTATGCACCAACAGTTGCAGATGGTTTTCATCAAAATTAGGCGGAAGCAGATCGGCGCGATAAACGGTATCAACGGTTTGCAACTCGGCAAAATGGTTGCCGCCGCCAATCGTACCCACGGCAAGACCGTCTGAAAACTGACGCATATCGACAGCGTCACCTAGCAAATCGACCTGTTCGTCTTTATCCAACGGCATATCGATATTGCCCAGCTCTTTGGCGAGTTTGGCCGGTTTGAGTTTGGCTGCGCGTAAATCGGTCTGCCAAAACGCCATGCCGCAACCGATGTCGTTCCCAATCAGGGCAGGATAAAAATGACGGTCGCTGAAAAATGCCGCGCCAACCGGATAACCGCGCCCGGCGTGTAAATCCGGCATTCCGGCAACGCGCAGCATATGCGGTAATCGGGCGGTGGTTTCGAGCTGTGCGACAGCGTTGCCTTCAATCCATGTATTTGAATCGGCAATAATTTGAATATGATGGGGATAATTGCCCATGTGTTTATGCTTTCTTTAAAACGGATAGAAACCGTCAACAGATGACAATAGGTATCTACCGTCTGCGAAATGTTCAGACGGCCTGGTTTCTAGCCGATAATCGTAGGGAAAGCAGCCCGAAGCGGGCGACATGGAATGCGAAAAGCGTTATCCGAAAGTCAGACCGACGCTTGGGCTGCAAAGAATGTGATTGAGCAGATTGAAGTATTGCGTGTCATGGCTTGCTCCTTTCTTTGCATGAAAATATTAAAAACGTTCGGATTATAGAAGGTTCATTTCCAATCATGCAAACTTACTGACATCAATCTGCCAATAATGTTGCATAAATGGCAACTATTGAGATCATAATTTAGGCCGTCTGAAAACTTTTCAGACGGCCTTCAATACCCAATAATCCTTACAAAACAACGGTCGGATAAGAGCCGACAACTTTCACGAAGGAAGCGCGTTCGCCCAAAAGCTGCAAGGCTTTTTGGACATTTTCATCGCTTTGGTGGCCTTCGATATCGATGAAGAACAGGTATTCCCACAAAACCGATTTGCTTGGGCGGCTTTCAAATTTGGTCATGGAAATGCCCAACTCGGTGAAGGGTTGCAACAAAGAAGTAACGGCACCGGCACGGTTGGGCGCAGATACGACCAAAGAAGTTTTGTCGTTGCCGCTGCGGCCGGTTTCTTGATGGCCCATCACCAAGAAGCGCGTGGTGTTGTTCGGCTCGTCTTCGATACACTCGGCGACAAAGCTCAACTGATAAATTTCCGCGGCGATACGTCCAGCAACGGCGGCCACATTCGGGCTGTCAGATTCGGCAACCAAACGCGCTGCTTCAGCATTGCTGGCTACGGCGATACGTTCGGCATTGGGCAGGTTGCGGCCAAGCCAGTCATTGCATTGCGCCAAGGCTTGGGCATGGGCGAAAACTTTGGTAATGCCGCCGATTTCATGGCTGTCTTTACGCAGCAGGTTGTGATGAATGCGGACAACCACTTCGCCGCAGGCTTTTAAAGCGGTTACAGCCAACAAATCCAAAGTGCGGCCCACCGAGCCTTCGGTCGAGTTTTCCACCGGCGCCACCAAATAATCGGCTTGGCGCGTTTCAACTTGTTTGAAGCAGTTGTCGATGGTGGTACACGCCATGGTGTGTGCGGCGTGGCCGAAATGTTTGATGGCGGCTTGTTGGGTGAATGTTCCCATCGGGCCCAAATAGGCAATCGTCAACGGACGCTCCACTGCCAAACATTCGCTCATAATCTCACGAAACAGCCGGGTGACCGATTCATCCGGCAAAGGGCCGCGGTTCAAATCCTGAATCCGGCGCAAAACGGCCACTTCCCGCTCAGGACGGTACACCGCGCCTGTCCCTTTCAATTCGCCGATAGCATGCGCATGCCCGGCGCGCTCGTTGAGCAAACGGAGGATTTCCGCATCGATGCTGTCGATGGCATTGCGGTGCGGCAATAATTGTTCGTCTATGGATAAAGGCATAAGCTGTCTCGCAATTTTGTGGGAGATATTTTCATTTTAACATTAAAGGCCGTCTGAATTCCGTTTTCAGACGGCCTCAACACTATCTTTATCTAACTTTATCGTCTATCAGGTTTGCAAACGCCGCCAATTCCATCATAATTAAGCCTTTTGAACGACAAGGCCTATTCCATGCACTCAAACGGACTGTACACCCGTTTTCTGCCCGATGAAGAAGCAACCCTGAAACTGGGTGAAGAATGGAGCAAGCAGCTTTCCGCTCCGCTGACCATCTATCTTGAAGGCGGGCTGGGTGCAGGCAAAACCACGCTGACACGCGGGATTTTGCGCGGACTTGGACATACGGGCGCAGTCAAAAGCCCGACTTACACCATTGTCGAATCTTATCCGCTGGATACATTCACCCTCCACCATTTCGACCTCTACCGCTTTACCATGCCCGAGGAATGGGAAGATGCCGGTTTGGACGAATTGTTTGCGCCTGACAGCATCTGCCTCATCGAATGGCCGCAGCAAGGCGGGGAATTCACGCCTCCGGCAGACATTACCATTACATTGACGTACACCGATAAGGGCAGAACCTGCACCTTTTCCGCCCACACAAACCAAGGCCGAAAAAGTTTAGAATCATGGTCAAATTAACTAGAAGACACATTCTCCGTCAAGGCACAGGACTATTTCTCACCCTCACGCCCGTTGGTGCCGCATTGGCCAAACCGGCCTCTCCTGCGCAATTCCTTGCCGTCCGCATTTGGCCGGCGCACGCCTACACACGCGTCACCCTTGAGAGCAACCACTCGATGAAATACCAACATTTTATGTTGGACAACCCCAGCCGGTTGGTCGTGGATATTCAAGGTGCGGAAATCAACAGCGTCCTGCAAGGCATTTCCAGCAAAGTGCTGTCTAACGACCCTTTTATCCGCAGCATTCGCGCCGGTCAAAATACGCCCAACACCGTGCGTATCGTCATCGACCTCAAACAAAGCACCCATCCGCAAGTCTTCGCACTCGCCCCTGTCGGCAACTTCAGAAACCGCTTGGTTATCGACCTTTATCCGCACGGCACAGATGCTAACGACCCGATGATGGCCTTGCTCAACGGCAATATCCCCAAACAACGTCCGAATACCAATATCGCATACGACACCCCTGCACCTAAAAGCAATCGCGGCAGCGGCGGCAACCGCCGTCCTGTGATTATGATCGATCCCGGCCATGGCGGCGAAGACCCCGGCGCAATCGGCCCGAGCGGCCTCAAAGAGAAAAACGTCGTACTCTCCATCGCACGCGAAACCAAAAAACGCCTCGAAGCCTTGGGTTACAACGTATTCATGACGCGCAACGAAGACATCTTTATCCCATTGGGCGTACGCGTTGCCAAAGGCCGTGCGCGCAATGCTGATGTATTCGTATCCATCCACGCCGATGCCTTTACCAGCCCGTCTGCTCGCGGTACCGGCGTGTACATGCTCAATACCAAAGGCGCGACCAGCTCGGCGGCAAAATTCCTTGCACAAACCCAAAACAATGCCGATGCCATCGGCGGTGTACAAACCAGCGGCAACCGCAACGTCGACAATGCCATTTTAGACATGACCCAAACTGCGACCCTGCGCGACAGCCGCAAGCTCGGCCATTCCGTCTTGACCGAATTGGGCAAACTCAACCAGTTGCACAAAGGCCGCGTTGACGAAGCCAACTTCGCCGTCCTCCGCGCGCCGGATGTTCCGTCCATTTTGGTGGAAACCGCCTTCCTCTCCAACCCTACCGAAGAGCGGCTGCTCGGCAGCGAGTCCTTCCGCCAGCAATGCGCCCAAGCCATTGCCACCGGTATTCAAAAATACATCAATACCGCCGTTTTACAACGCGGTTAAATGGCTTGATGAAACAAAGGCCGTCTGAAAATTTTTCAGACGGCCTTATCTTTTCAAGTAATCTATTGGTATGAACAATACAGCAAAATGGGAGAATGGCGGCAAAATAACAATTGAGCCAAACCCTGTCAATCTTTGCTATTACATGTTCTACACTCATATGCGTGCTATTTATTGTTGGCACCTGATTTACCAAATGCCGGCTGTAATTGATCAGCAAGATCGTCTTCAATCAATTGCAGCACATCAGCGGGAAGTGTATCGGCATATTGATGAATCGTTATTTTATATTGGCCTTGATACCATTGATTTAAATGCAATGCATAGGTACTTTTATGCCCGAAGCCCAAATGCTGTGCCAATCTATTCCGAATACTGTGGCGTGAAGACCCTACGTATAGAACCTGACTTGGGCGATTTAATTTTGCGCAGGCATGTGTTTTAAGTAAGCGAAAATTTTGAAATTGCTGAAAAGTTGTATTAATGTCGCCTTCAATCTGTTGAATAACATAAATAAAGCATCCATGACTGGGCAATTGTTCCAACGTTGTAAATTCAAAGGTACGGTCAGGCACAAGCTTTTTTGCTTGTATACAATGTTCAATCAATCGGTCAAGATAACGCATATTAACCGCACTTCCCTACCGCAGCCGGATACACCGACACCTTCGTCTGCGTCAATGCAAACAGGTTTTCCAACTGCGTTTGCGCCTGACGGTTGGCATGTTCCAAAATCTCAGCCTTGCACGCGCTTTGCAATACCTGCCGTTTCGCCTCTTCCTGCACCGTCTTAAATACCGACTTATCCATAGGCAGCAAATTAAACGAGCCGGTCTGAATATCGTACACTTCGATATTTTCCAAATCCACACTCAAGATTTCCACCGCCGGCAGGCTGATCAACACCTTGTCATCCACAATATTAACATTGTCCGCGCCTAACTTATCCAAATCCAAACCGGCCAACACCTTACCGCGCACAATAAAAATACCGCTTTGTGAATCCTGCCACAGCCTTCGCCAATCCCCTTTTTTCTCCGTACGGATAATCGTATCGATATAAAATGCCGTACTTTCCAAGCGGTTCATCTGCTTAATCTGCATCAAAACCCCTTCACGGGATAAAACCTGATGTTCTTCGTTCTGACCATGCAAGGCATAAAACCAGCCGCCTGAAGCCGTCAGCGCACACAACACCAGCACGACCAATCCGCGCCCAAGCATTTTCATTTCAAACATCCCCCGTTAAAATAATCATCAGAACATTCCCCATATTCTCCCAAAACCGTCAATTTCAAGCCCTACCCAGGCCGTCTGAAACAATAAATTTCATTACTAAAAAGTAATAACAAAATCTCAACAAACAAAGTTTGCCTTTTGGTAAAGACAAGACTACAATTCATTACACACAATTCAATTTCATCTCATCATGAACACCACCGACCTGCGCCGCCACAACCTGCGGCAATGGATAACACAACACCACAACGGCCAGCAGACCAAGTTTGCCCAAGCCATCGCCATCAACCAAGGCGAGCTGTCCGCCCTGCTGAAAAACAAATCTTTCGGCGAGAAAAAAGCCCGAAAAATCGAGCAGGCAGCCAATATGCCTGACATGTGGCTGGATCAAGACCACCAAGACCGCCACGCCCCCACCATCAGCCAAGAAAGAAATACCATGTCCCACATCTCCACCATCCCCGAAATCCTAGCAGACATCAAAGCCGGCAAAATGGTCATCATCACCGATGCCGAAGACCGCGAAAACGAAGGCGACTTGCTGATGGCCGCCCAATTCGTCACCCCTGAAGCCATCAACTTCATGATCAAAAACGCACGCGGCTTGGTCTGCCTGCCGATGGACGGCGAAATGGTCGAAAAACTCGGCCTGCCCATGATGACCCAGAAAAACGGCGCGCAATATGGCACCAACTTTACCGTCTCCATCGAAGCCGCCCACGGCATTACCACCGGCATCTCCGCCGCCGATCGCGCCCTGACCATTCAAACCGCCGTTTCCCCATCCGCCAAACCAGAAGACATCGTCCAACCCGGCCACATCTTCCCACTGCGCGCCCAAAAAGGCGGCGTACTCGTCCGCGCAGGACACACAGAAGCCGGCGTTGACCTGGCACAAATGAATGGCCTGATTCCCGCCGCCGTCATCTGCGAAATCATCAACGACGACGGCACCATGGCGCGCATGCCCGAACTGATGAAGTTCGCCGAAGAACACAATCTCAAAATCGGCACTATTACCGACCTCATCGAATACCGCAGCCGTACCGAAAGCCTGCTCGAAGACATGGGTAACGCACCCGTACAAACCCCGTGGGGCGAGTTCCAACAACACGTTTACGTCGACAAACTCTCCGGCGAAACCCACCTCGCCCTCGTCAAAGGCACACCAACCGCCGACGAAGAAACCCTCGTCCGCGTCCACGAACCCTTCACCGTGATGGACTTCATCCAAGCTAACCCGCGCCATTCCTGGTCATTGCCCAAAGCCCTTGAGCGCATCCAACAAGCCGAAAGCGGCGTAGTCATCCTCCTGCACCGTACCGAAGACGGTGCCACCCTGCTCGACCGCACCCTGCCCAAAGGCGCAAACCAAGCCTACAAATGGGACAGTAAAAGCTACGGCATAGGCGCACAAATTCTCGCCGGCCTCAACGTCAAAAAACTACGCGTCCTCGGCCAGCCTTCCTCCTTCACCGGCCTCACCGGCTTCGGCCTCGAAGTCGTCGGCTTTGAAGTCGTCGGCTTTGAAGAAGCTGAAAAATAATCTTGCTTGATTGATTCTCAAAGCAAATGAAACAAAAGGCCGTCTGAAAATTTTCAGACGGCCTTTTCATCTCTCTATTTATCTGAATATTATCCAATAAAATTATGATAAAAACGACTATTTATTAAATTATTTCAATAATGATAAGAATAATCAATTATTATATAAATATTAATAATATTTAAAAATTTTATATTTTTTATATAAAAGAGTATTTTAACCTATTATATTAAGTTCTTAACAAAGAGAAACTATGTCTGCTTTTACTCCCAAACCCAAAATAATCATTCTCAGCCTTGCCAGCGCATTCAGTACATTAACCGTTGCCAATACCATCGAAACCTCAGCTCGACCAGAACAATACCAGGAATTGGATACCGTTGTTGTCAGTGGCAAACGTACCAACGACCAAAAAGGCGCGGACGACGTGTATTACAAAAACGTCTCCAACGCCTATGTCGGCAAAGAATACCTCGAACGCTACCGCGTCCAATCCGCCGGCGACGTACTCAAAGGCCTAAACGGCGTGTACAACATGAACACCCGCACCACAGGCGGCGCGATTACGCCCAACATACGCGGCATCACCGGCAAAGGCCGCATCCCCGTAACACTGGACGGCACAGAACAAACGGTCGATGTCTGGCTCAACAACTACGGTGTGGGCGACCGCAACTATCTCGACCCCGCCCTGTTCCGCAGCATAGCCGTGGAAAAAAGCCCCGCCATGACGCGCGGCGTGAAATCGGGTGTCGGCGGCGCGATGTCCATCCGCACCATCGAACCCGCCGACATCATCCCCGAAGGCAAAAACTGGGGAATCGAAGTCAAAACCGAGTTTTCCGGCAACACCGTGGCGCAGAAAAACGACTTGCGCCAATTCTTAGGCCACGACTACCGCACCCTCTCGCCCATAGGCGCTACAGCGGACGGGGTATCGGGTATGCCCGATGTATTGACCGGCTATACCGGCAAACCTTCCCCCACCGCCCTGTTGTTGGACGAAGGCATAGCAGGTACGAAGTATGCGGGCGGCAAAAGCCACACCAACTTCAAAGACGACAGGCAGCTGATGTTGTCCGCCGCCTTCAAAACCGACATTACAGACGGCCTTGCCGCATACAGCCACCGCCAAAAAGGCAACTACTACGCGGGCAAACGCGGTTATCAGAGCTACCTCAACAACCCCATTTACGGTGCGGATGCCTGTTACGACCAGTATCCTGACAAATCATGGCGGGAAAAAGACATGCTCTGCAAATCTTCCGCCAGCCTGGTGCCGAATATGGCCGTCCTGTTCAGGCCGGGCGAAGAAATCATGAACAGCCACACCGACACCAAAACCCTGCTGCTGAAAAACAACTGGTATCTGCCAAGCAACCAAAAAATCAGCCTGCAATATATGGACAACAAAATCGGCTTCGGCGAAATCAATCCCCTGATAACGGCATGGATACTCGGTTTCGCCGAACAATCCCTAGACGAACCCGCGCAGCAGGCACCGGGCATAGGCACGAAAATCGACAGCAAAACCTACAAAATCGGCTACGAATGGAAACCGCAAAACAACAAATGGATAGACCTTCAAGCCGATATGTGGCGGGTGAAGACCGACAGCAACCGCCATCAGAGCGGCGGCCCCGTCGTCGGCGTCATTACGCCCGACTATGAGTACGACCTTTGGTATTGGTGCAACATACGCAAACAGCCCTCGCCTAACCTGCGGGGGGAAAGCTGCGAAAGCGCGATGGCGTCGAACACCTACGGTTCGGCGCGAACCCATGAAGAAGTGCTGCGCATGATAGAAGACTCGCCCGACAAAATCGCCCGCAAGCTGGCAGAACACGATGAAAACAACCGTGCGATTACCGACCGCTGGATGGGGCATACGGGCGGCTACTACGCCATCACGCCCGCCGATAAAAATGTGATGACCGACCAGACCAACCAAATCGGCAAGCTGATGAACCTGGCCGAACTGAAGCAAAAGCTGAATCAGGAACGCTACTACATCGAACATCCCGACCGCATCATCGTTCCCGGCGCGCGGCAGCGTACCGACGTCGTCCGCAACGGCTTCAACCTCAGCAACCGCTTCCGTCTTTCCGACAAACTCAGCCTCACCCTTGCCGCCGACTACCAGCGCGAAACGCTGGAAGAACGCACCGATACCGCCGACAGCAATGATTTGATGAATACTTTCGGCGTACTGACCCGCATGGCGGCCTTGGGCGGCCCGCAGTCGGCGAAAAAGCGCGAATGGGGCGCGAACCTGGTCTTCGACTGGAAACCGACTTCCCGCCTGAACATACAGGCGGGCGTGCGCTATCAGAACTTTAAAGGGCGCAATATCGAACTGGCGCGGCAGCGTGCCGCACGCAACCCCTGGTATCAGTACGGCCTGGGTTCGGACAGCTATGTTACCGGCCTGCTAATGCCGTATTACGAATTGGCGGATGAAGAAGACTTGCGCTTATTAGACGGTTTGCGGCGGACTTACAACCGCAATTTTTGGGATCAAATGGATAAGCAGAGCGACGAGTATAAGCAGTTAAGCCGCCGCTTTGCCGAAAAGAACGGCTATGATTTCGATCAGGTCGAAGACGACGTCTCCGATGATGCTTTTTACCGTACCCGTATTTACGGCAAAGCGGACGGCAGCCTTACCATGAAAAGTAAAGCCGATAAAGATAAAGACGCACTTTATATCCTGCGCCGTAAGCAGATTATCCCGATGGTCGCGGGTAAATTCGATACCGATAAAATACAGATTACTCCGGAAATGTACCGTGAAATGGTAAACAACCCACAAGGCAAAATAGGCCGCTACCGCCGCTATATCCCGGGTTCGCCTGTCGGCAAAAACAGTGATAGGCTGGTTAATGAGTATACGGGCAGCTCCTATCCGTCTCCGGATCAAAGGGTAAGTCACGACTATAATAATACCGCGTGGATACCCCATCCATTCGGCGAAGCCGACCGCTGGCGCATGCCGCAGGAACAGCGCGCGCATTCCTGGTCGCCCATGCTGTCGGTCAGCTACGATCTTGCCGACAACCACCGCCTCTTCGCCCGCTATGCCCGCATGAGCCGCTTCCCCAGCCTTTACGAACTGACCGCTTCCACCGGCAGCGGCGGGCTGTACGGCAGCAAGACCGTGGCCGAATACAGCCTGAAGCCGGAAAAAAGCACCAACTGGGAAGTCGGCTACAATTTCAATTTCGCCCCGCATTTCGCCAAACTGCGCCAAGGCGACCTCCGCCTCACCTACTACAGCAATAAAATCAAAAACCAAATCGACACCTCGAATATGGACGGCGGCATGATCCAATACGACAAGGCAATCAGCAAGGGGGTGGAGCTGCAAAGCCGCCTCGACAGCGGCCGCTTCTTTGCCTCCTTCGGTGGCACTTACCGCTTGAAACATATGGTGTGCGACAAGGGCATCGCCTTCAAATTCGACTATTACTACCAACGCGTACCCGAATGCCTCGAAGGTGGCTTCGGCCTCAGCCGCTTCTTCCAGTCCCTGCAGCCGAAATATTCGCTTACCCTCGATGTCGGCACGCGCTTCTTCAACGAAAAACTGGAATTGGGCATGCGCGCCATCCATCACAGCAAGGCGGAGCGGAAAAACTACGACAAGCTGATTGCCGACGGCGTGGGGCAGGTGTATGAGCGCAACGGCCAACCCTACGGCTGGCATGCCACCACCCTTTTGGATGCCTATGCCCGCTACCGCATAGGGAAACATATAGACTTGAATTTCGGCGTTACCAACCTTGCCAACCGCTATTATCTAGACCCGATGTCCAACACCCCGGTCCCCGGCCCGGGCAGGACTGTTACCTTAGGCATCAAGGGTAAGTTTTAAGGCTTGACTGTATCCTATGCAGCCGATGGGCAGGAATCTGCCCGTCGGCTACAGCCTGTTCCCTTTACTATAATATTTGTATTTCTTAGATGATAATGCAATGATATTAAAAATAAAATATTGACAAATGCAATCCGCACTTTGTATTTGATAATGAGTTTTAATTAGATTTATATTTTTATTTATATTAATATGCGCCCTATCGGTAACACCCGATATACCTTGCCGCTGAAGACAAAACAGCGGTATCCACCATATCTTTTCTTTGAAAGGAAAAATCATGAAAGCATCACAATTAACCCTCGCCGTCCTTCTGACCGCCGCCTTCGGCTCTGCTTATGCAGTAAAAGTTGAAGGTGGAGATTCAAGTCAAAAACAATTAATTCAAGCTGCCGAATCCGATCCTCTGCCCTTCGGTGCAGGTGCGGCGGGCATCAAAGTCAGCACAGGCAAAGGCAACGGCCTGTCCAATTCCATCAACCTCGAAGCCGGACCCGCGCAGCGCATCCGCAACAAATACGGCAATGCGCCTATCAACGGCGGCAATCAGAACGCCAATGTAAACGGTGCGGCCAATCCGAGATACCTGCAACCCGGCGACATCAACCCGATTGCGGGCTGGTTCTCGAAAACCAAACTCGCCCAAGTGTGGTATGAAAAACGCGCCAACAACACCGAGGTGTTCAGCGTACGCCAAATGGCCGACCCCAAGTTACCGATTGCACCGAAATTCGGCGGCATGACTTTTGCCAAAGTGCCGACGGCGGCAACCAATGTCTTCTTCGGCGAATGGGCGCCGCGCAAAGGCAACAGCAATCAGATCGCCAACAGCACGGATTTAAATATGAACGACGGCAACCGCACGGTTTGGTTTGTGGGTGAGAATCCGACTAAAAACACCAGAAACTTGACTGCGGTTACCTATAACGTTGTCGGTATCAACAAGCACACGCCGGGCAAAAACGATTTCTATACCGGTGAAATCAAAGCCACATTCGGTACGGGTGACAAAGGTTCTATGAGCGGCGCACTGAAACGCACAGGCGATAAGGATTTGAGCTTTAATGGTGTCGAAATTAACAATTCAAAAGGTACATTCGACAGCATACCAGGTCGCAATAACGAAGGCATTACCGGACAATTCTACGGCAATGGCGCGGCAGCCATGGCAGGCTATGCCACTCGCGGGACTGACAACAACAAAGGCGACGACGTAGCCTTCGGCGGCGCGAAAAAATAACCTTGCCCGCTTACGCGATTAGGGAATGCCGGTGTTTTCGGCGTTTGGCCGTCCGTTCCCGCAATCAGGAAAACCGCCGTTTTTTAACCGCAGCCGCAGTAGGCATAAATATACTGCGGCTGACCTGTTTCCGAAGTGCCGTGCAAACCTGCATTGCCTTGCGGAATTTCTGTTTTTACTTCTTTCAGACGGCCTCCCTGCCCAAAGGACCCCATCCCATGAACCACCGCCTCTGCCTGCTTTTCCTGCCGCTCTGTACGGTCTGCCTTGCCGCCCCGTCCGACGATGCCGCGGACGAACGCCGCCGCCTGCTGGACGAGGGCAGCCGCCAAACGCAGCAATACCGCGAAAGCGGTTGGCTGGATACGGAGCAGGCACGCGGGGAAGTGAGGGAAAACGACGGCTACATCATGATAGACGGTACAGTCTACCAAGTCGGCGATACGGCGGAAGAACTGGAAAGCGCGATTTACCACGCCCTCAACGCGCGGCAGTGGCACAAGGTGCGGCAGTTCGCCGCCCGCTACGCCAAACTGCCCCGGCACAAACCCGCGCTGATTCATTTGGCCGATGCGCTACAAAAACGGGACGAAGGGAATTTCCGCGCGGCAAGGAACAGTTTTCAGACGGCCTTGGAAGCCGAACCCGACAACCCCCGCCTTCTGCTCGAAGCGGGGCGGTTTTATGCCGAAGACAACCAAAACAAAGAGTCCGCCGCCGCGTTTGAGAAAGTTCTGAAAACGGATATTCCTGCTGAAACTCACCCCATCGTGGAAAACTACCTGTCCGAACTAAGCAAACGCCGCCGCTGGCACGGCCAAATCAGCCTCGGCTACGGCTACAATAGCAATGTAAACCAAGGCAACGGCATCAACCAATGCGTGTGGGAAATCTCAGGCATGTGCCTGATGGAGCGCACCCTGCCCGCACCAACGGATTCGACCTTCTCATCCTATAGCGCGACCTCCGAAAAAACCATCCCGCTCAAAGGGCATCACGGTGTACAGGTGCGCGGTGTACTGTACGGCAACCACTACACGGAAAAAGACAAAGATTCGACAGCCATGCCGGATTACAGCTATCACAACAGTTCGCTGTACGCGGGATATGCCTATGCCGACACACGCTCCTCCTTTTCCCTGCTGCCCTATTTCGAATACGACTTCCGCAACCGCCACACCCACTACCGCGCATGGGGTGTGGATGCCGACTGGTCGCGCACACTCTCCCCGCGCTGGCGTGTCAATGCCCGTGCCGGAGCGAAAAAGACCGGATACGGCGGACAAAGCAAAGATTATTTTGCCGACTACAAACAATACGAACTGGGCGTGGGGACAGAATTTTCTCTCACGTCGAAAAGCGGCCTGTTCGCCAACTTTGATGCAACACGCAAAGCCTATCCCGAAAAATCTTCTTCCAGCAAGGAATATACAACACGGCTGGGAGCGTATAGTTTTTTTTCAAGCGGTACTTACCTCAACGCCATCCTGCTTCACCGCCGCAGTCTTTATGACGCGGCAAGTTTTGTCAGCGACAACAGACGGCGGCGCGACAATCAATACATAATGATAGCCGCTGTGGGCTTTCCGCAGTGGAACCTTAAAGGCGTGTACCCTGAGTTTCGTTTCAGACGCTCAATCTCCCATAGCAATACAGCACATTACCGCTACCGTCAGAATGAATGGTTACTAAATTTTAAATATCGATTTTAAAATTGAGTCATTTAGAAATACGCTAAAACAGCGATACAACCATACTGTTTTACTCCTTTCTATATCATGCCGTCTGAAAAAAGCCGATACACCTTTCCGATGTATCGGCTTTCTCTATCTGCTCAACGCTTAATTTTTGCCGGGCAGTTCTTTTTCGCTCAATGGTTTGATATACCAAATATCGCGACAGTAGTCGGCGATGGAGCGGTCGGATGAGAAGAAGCCCATGTTGGCGATGTTGATCAAGGCTGATTTGCGCCATGCGGATACGTTGCGGTAGTGTTCGTCCGCTTTGTATTGCGTGTCGATATAGCTGCGGAAATCGGCCATCAGTTGATAGAAGTCGCCGTATGGTTGCAACACGTCGTTGTAGCGGTTTGGCTCTTCCGGAGAGAAAGTGCCTTGGCTGATCTGGTTGACGACGCGGCGCAGGTCGCTGTCTCGCTCGATATAGCTCAACGGGTCGTAGCCGTTGTGGCGGATTTCTTCGACTTGTTCTACGGTGTTACCGAAGATATAGCAGTTGTCCGCGCCGACTTTTTCCAAAATCTCAACGTTCGCGCCGTCCAGTGTACCCATACAGATTGCGCCGTTGAGGGCAAATTTCATGTTGCTGGTACCGGATGCTTCTGTACCTGCCAGTGAGATTTGTTCGTGCAAATCGGCGGCAGGAATGATGATTTGGGCAAGGCTGACGCTGTAGTTCGGGATGTAAACGACTTTAATCAGGTCGCGGATACGGGTGTCGTTGTTGATGACTTTGGCAACGTCGTTAATCAGACGGATGATTTTCTTCGCCATGTAATAGGCGGATGCGGCTTTACCGGCAAAGATAAACACGCGCGGCTGCCAATCGAAATCCGGGTTTTCCAAGATTTTGTTGTAGCGGTCAACGATGTGCATCACGTTCAATGCTTGACGTTTGTACTCGTGGATACGTTTGATTTGGATGTCGAAAAGTGCATCGGTATTAACTTTGATGCCCAGCTCGGTTTCGATGTATTTGGCAAGGCGCTCTTTGGCGGCTTTTTTCACTTCGCCGAATTCTGCCTGTACGGAGGCATCGTCCACTTTGTCGTTGAGCTTGGCAAGGTTGTCCAAATGCAAACGCCAGTCTTCGTCGCCCAGATGTTTGTCCAAGAATTTGGTCAAGCCCGGGTTGGCGATGTTGATCCAGCGGCGCGGGGTTACGCCGTTGGTTACATTGGTAAAGCGTTCCGGGAATATTTTGGCAAAGTCGGCAAAGATGGATGTGGTCATCAAATCGGAGTGGATTTTTGCCACGCCGTTGACTTTGTGCGAACCGATCACGGCAAGCCATGCCATGCGGACGCGGCGGCCGTGGGTTTCGTCAATGATGGATACACGGCGGACAAAGTCGTCGTCGAAGTTGCCGATGGCGCGTAAGGCATTGAGGAAGTAGGCGTTGATTTCAAAGATGATGTCCAAGTGGCGCGGTAGCAAACGACCCATCAGGTCAACCTGCCAGGTTTCCAAGGCTTCGCTCATCAATGTGTGGTTGGTGTAAGAGAAAATCTTACAGCACATATTCCATGCTTCAGTCCATGCGATGCCCTCTTCATCAATCAGGATGCGCATCAATTCTGGAATGGCGAGCACCGGATGGGTGTCGTTCAAGTGGATGGCGACTTCGTCTGCCAAAGTACGGATGCTTGGGAAACGGCATTTGTGACGGGCGACTATGTCTTGAACGGAAGCGGAAACCAAGAAGTATTCTTGTTTCAAGCGCAATTCGCGGCCGGATTCGGTAGAGTCGTTCGGATACAGAACGCGTGAGATGTTTTCGTCGCTGTTTTGTGCGCGAACGGCAGAGGCATAGTCGCCTCGGTTGAAGTCGGCAAGGTCGAACAGGTTGCCTGCATGTGCAGTCCACAAGCGCAATGGGTTGGCACATTCGCCGCCATAGCCAGGAATGATTTCATCGTATGCCCAAGCGGAAATTTCTTCGCTCGGCTGCCATTCTTTTTTATCGCCCAAGTTCAACACGTGACCGCCGAAACGGATGGAATATTGTTTGTTCGGACGGGCAAACTGCCATGCCAAATCTTGGTCAAGCCACAAATCGGGTTTTTCGACTTGTTGCCCATCCACGATTTCTTGTTTGAACATACCGTATTGGTAACGGATGCCGTAGCCCATGGCCGGAATGCGCAGGGTTGCCAAAGAGTCGAGGAAGCAGGCAGCCAGACGGCCTAAACCGCCGTTACCCAAGCCTGGATCTTCTTCTTGTTCGCAGACATCGGCAAATTCTTTGCCCAGTTGCTTGAAGGCCTCTTCAAATTCGGCGTAAACGCCTTCGTTAATCAGCGCGTTGACAAACGAACGGCCGAGCAGGAATTCCATAGATAGGTAATAAACCATGCGTTTGCTGTTGTCGATGTGGGCGCGGCGTGTTTTGAGGAAATCTTCCGCAATCAGGTCACGCGCGGCAAGCATGGCAGCGTTGAGCCATTGGTGTGAAGTTGCCTCCTTCGGATCTACGCCCAAGATGAAAATCAGCTTATAAACGATGGACTTACGGATGGTTTCGGCGTCCGGTTTAGGCATTACATAATCGTAACCGGAGATGGGGAGTTTTTTCTTAGCCATGGAAGCCTTTCTCTAGCGTGAGGCACTGGACAACGCGCCTGATGGTTTTATTAAAAACAACGAAACTCGGTTTTCAGACAGCCTGACAACGGCAACAGGCCGTCTGAAAGGAATGACGCGTAGGTTTGTTACACAATAAGGGAATTATAGCGGAAAGATTTTAAAAAAGGATATTTTTTTCTTTATAAAACATTTGATTAACAACCAAACCATTAATCATCTTATCGGCATTTCCGATTTATACCACAAAGCCCAAAATGAACAAGTACCAACAATATATCAAAGAGTTAATCAAACAATAGTTTAATTCTCATTTAATTTGTTTTATGTAAAATCCAAATCCCCATATGTTCAACAACACATTTCCCTGATTCTTCGTAATTTAATTTCTCTGATGGTACGCAAGAAATTTCCCAATTACCTTGAGGCAGGTTAAATAACTGACGACTACGTTTGGCATTCACCAACAGCAGCCACTCGTCGTCCAAAACAATCTGAATCGCCTTACTGCCCCTGTTGTGCCAACAATATTCGGTCATCGGGCTGCTGTCGGCATTGAGCCATTGCACGCGCTCTTTTTCCCACCAGCAATCATCTGTCAGCAGCTTGATTTGGCTGCGGATGCGTATTAGCTCTTGAGTGTAATCTTGCAACGCATGAGACTCATTTTGCCAATCCAACCATGTAATCGGATTATCTTGGCAGTAGCTGTTGTTGTTGCCTTGCTGACTGTTGCCGAATTCATCGCCTGCCAACAGCATGGGCGTACCGTTGGATAAAAATAAAGAGGCAAGCAGCGCTTTGGAAGTGTATTCACGGTTGAGCAAAACCTCTTCATCATCGGTTTCGCCTTCTACGCCGTGGTTGTAGCTGATGTTTTCATTATGCCCGTCGCGGTTGTTTTCACCATTCGCTTCGTTGTGTTTTTCGTTGTAGCTGACCAAATCGTGCAGAGTGAAGCCGTCGTGTGCGGTAATGAAGTTGATGCTGGCAGACGGACGGCGGCCGCTGTGGTTGAAAATATCGGACGACCCCGCCAAGCGTTCGGCAAATGCGCCCAAATTACCGCTTTCCCATGACCAAAACGCGCGCATATCATCGCGGAAACGGCCGTTCCATTCAGCAAAAGGTTGCGGGAAATTGCCCAAGTGATAACCGCCCTCGCCGATATCCCATGCTTCGACAATCAGCTTCAGACCGGCCAAAACCGGGTCCTGATACAGGACTTGGAAAAAACGGCCATACGATTGGAAATCAGGTTCGCGTCCCAATACGGTTCCCAAGTCGAAACGGAAGCCGTCAACATGAAACTCTTCAGCCCAATAGCGCAGGCTGTCTGCCGCCCAACGGGTAACGTCGCGACGGACAATATTGAGCGTATTGCCGCAACCTGACCAGTTCTCATAGCTGCCATAAGAGGTGTGCCAATACCATAAAGTGTTGTCGATACCGCGCTGACACAGCATCGGGCCTTTGTCGTCCTGTTCTGCCGTGTGGTTGTACACGACATCCAAAATCACTTCCAAACCCGCCTGATGCAAGGCTTTGACCACCTGTTTAAACTCTGCCGCCGCACGCTCGGGATTATCGGCATAAGACGGCTCGACGGCAAAATGGGAGTAAGTGTTGTAGCCCCAATAATTGCTCAAACCCATCTGCTGAAGATGGTATTCGTCCAGATGATAATGAATCGGCAACAGCTCGACCGTCGTCACCCCCAACTCTTGCAGATAGGCCAAAACCCGTTTATCACTCAAGGCCTTATAAGTGCCTGCGTACTTCAAATCGGGAAACTGCTTGGTAAACCCTTTGACATGGGCTTCATAAATAACGGTTTTGCCCCACGGTATTTCCGGACGGCAATCTTTGGCCCAATTAAATCGGCTGCGTCCGATCACGACGCTTTTCGGCGCAACGGCGGCATTGTCGCGTTCATCTTCCGGCCTGAACCATGCCATTTCTTCGGCGGTACGGTAGCTTGGTTTGCCGTCAATTTTTTTGGAATACGGGTCAATCAGCAATTTGTTGGGATTAAAACATGAGCCGTATTCTGCGTTTTCACGTCCATACACGCGAAAACCGTATCGCTGCCCTGCCTTAACGTCCGGCACAAATCCGTAAAATACCGAACCGCGCCGCGAAGGCATCTCCAAACGGGTTTCTTTATCTTTATCAAACAGACACAATTCGACCTTTTCGGCATTGATGGAAAACAAGGTGAAATTCGCGCCCTTGCTTGTCAGGGTCGCGCCCATGGGATAAGGCTTGCCTTCCTCGATATGCCATGATTTGGCAGTCATAGAATGATTCCTTGGTATGTATTTGGTTTCGTGTCCAATATAAGGCCGTCTGAAAATCTTTCAGACGGCCTTGAGTCATATTTATGTCACTATCTTTTAATTTTCAGCTAATTAGGCAGGCACGATGCCACCCTCAAAGTTGATTTACGCTTCGTCTTTGACTGCCGCCTGATACAGGTAAACGGTTGCCAACGGCGGTACGGTAACAGACAGGGAATTTGGTTTGCCATGCGACCAAACTTCTTCTGTCTCCACCGCTGCGCCGGCAGAAACGCCGCTGCCTTTGTAATGCAGGTCGTCTGAATTGAGGATTTCGCGGTATTCACCGGCAGAATTCACACCAAAGCGGTAGCCTTCGCGCACCACAGGCGTGAAGTTGCTGATCACGATAACGCGGTTGCCTTCGCGGTCGCGGCGCTCGAAGACAAATACGGAATTGTCGCCGTCATCGGCAACCAGCCATTCAAAGCCTTCAGGCCATTGGTCCAATTGGTAAAGCGGTGCAGTGTCTTTATAGACATGGTTCAACTCGCGTACGAAGTCTTGTACGCCTTTGTGCCAGCCGCCCTCTTGCTCCAGCAGGAACCAATCCAGTCCTTCGTTGTAGTTCCACTCTCGGCCTTGTGCAAACTCGCTGCCCATAAACAAGAGTTTTTTGCCGGGGAAGCCGTACATAAAGCCGTAGTAGGCGCGCAGGTTGGCAAATTGTTGCCAGCAGTCGCCGGGCATACGTCCGAGCAGCGAGCGTTTGCCGTGCACGACTTCATCGTGTGAAAGCGGCAGGACAAAGTTTTCGCTGTACTGGTACATCATGCCGAAGGTCATTTTGTTGTGATGGTATTTGCGGTTGATGGGGTCTTCCATCATGTAACGCAAAGTATCGTTCATCCAGCCCATATTCCATTTAAAGCTGAAGTTCAAACCTTCTTGGCGGGTTACATTGGCAAATGATGTGGATTCTTCGGCGATTTCAGTTGCAGCCGGAACTTCCTCTTTCAACATGGTGTTGGTATCGCGCAGGAAAGCGATGGCTTCAAGGTTTTCATGGCCGCCGTATTGGTTCGGAATCCACTCGCCGTCTTTGCGCGAATAGTTGCGGTAAATCATCGAAGCAACCGCGTCAACGCGGATACCATCAAAGCCGAAACGTTCTATCCAATATAGGGCATTGCCTTGCAGGAAGTTTTTCACTTCGTTTCTGCCGAAGTTGTAAATCAGGGTGTTCCAGTCTTGGTGATAGCCTTCGCGCGGGTCGGCGTGTTCATACAATGCGGTGCCGTCAAACTTGGCCAGGCCGTGATCGTCGGTCGGGAAGTGTCCGACCACCCAGTCGAGGATAACGCTGATGCCTGCATCGTGTGCAGCTTTAATCAGGGCGCGCAATTCTTCCGGCGAACCGAAACGGCTGGTCGGCGCATACAAACCGGTTGCCTGATAGCCCCAAGAGCCGTCAAACGGGTATTCGGACACGGGCAGGAACTCGATATGGGTAAAGCCCATGTCTTTGACGTATGCCACCAACTCTCTGGCCAGATCTTCGTAAGTCAGCCAGAAATTGTTTTCCGGATTGCGTTTCCATGAACCCAAATGCACTTCATAAATGCTGATCGGCGCATCAATGGCGTTGGCACGGGCGCGGAAAGCCGGTTCTTCCACTTCGCCAGGCAAACCGCGCACGATAGATGCCGTGGTCGGGCGCAGTTCCGCACCGAAAGCATACGGGTCGGCTTTTTCGCGCACATTGCCGTTGGCATCGCGGATTTCAAATTTGTAAAGGGCATTAAGTTTAACTGCCGGAATAAAGATGTCCCAAATGCCGTTGTCGCGATGGAAACGCATCACATGGCGGCGGCCATCCCAGTTATTGAACTCGCCGATAACGGAAACGCGTTGCGCATTTGGCGCCCAGACGGCAAAGCGTACGCCCTTCACGCCGTCCAACTCGGCAAAATGCGCACCTAAAATCTCATAAGGACGCAGGTGCTTGCCTTCGGCCAACAGCCAGGAATCCATGTCTTGCAATGCAGAGCTGAAATGATAAGGGTCTTCTTCAATCACAGGCTCGGAATCTTCGGTATAACGGATACTCAAAGCGTAATCGGGCGCATCATCGGGCAAAACAGCCACAAAGAAACCACGTTCATCAATTTTTTCAGACGGCACGATGAGTTCGCCGCTGCGGCGGTTCACAATATCCACGCTTACAGCGCCGGGAATCAAAACACGCACCACTTCATCGCCCTCTGCAAGGCGGTGTCGTCCCAGATAAGCGAACAAGTCGCTGTGGGTGGCAAGAAACAGGCTTTCGACCGTATCGCGCTCGATTTGGTCAAGTTCATGATAAGTCTTGATTTGGCTGTTTGTTTTCATGCGTACCTCGTCAATAATGGCAAGTTGGCCGCCCATGAGGCGGTGTTGTGGGAAATCTTCCAAAGAAACCGGCATTTTTTGCGCCCAGTTCGAATAGCCGTCCGTTACGCCGGGGACATTCAAATTGTCAATGACGCCCAGCAAGTTTTCCAGTTGTACGGCGTAAAGCTTGCTGCGGCTCAATGCACCGTATTTGTGCAAAGCCGCCAGCAAGGTTTCATCGGCTTTTGCCGGCATTTGTACGTCTGCACCTAGACAGCCGGTTTCTTTCAATTTATCCAGCAAATCGGCTTTATCGTGTTCGCGTTCATCCAAGGCCGTCTGAAAAGCGGCTGCATCAGGCAAAGTACCGAGTTTGAACATCGTATCCAAATCTTTGCCTATCCAATAACCTGCCAAGGGCGCGACATCGTGGGTACTGATGACCGTAATCGCCTGCTCGGGGTATTCTTCAGGTAATTGGAAACCATTCCAGCCCTTGCTGAAATACATCACTTTGTAGGAAAACACTTGATAACGGTTGAGCAGATAACGCGCTTGATCGGGTACCGTTCCCAAGTCCTCGCCGATGATGACGCAACGGTTGCGCTGGCTTTCCAATGCCAAAATGGCAAAAGTCACTTCGGCATCGTAATGCACATACGCGCCGAAATCTGCTGTTTTATCGTTTAAAACCCACCACAAACGACACAATGCCATTACATGGTCAATCCGCAATACGCCATACAGACGCATGTTTTCGCGCAACAGATGAGCAAATTTTTCATAGCCCGTATGCTTCAACATCAACGGATTAAGCGGCGGCAAATCCCAATTCTGCCCTGTCGGCCCTAAAGGATCGGGCGGCGCACCGACCGATACGTCCATACAATAATCTTGGCGGTTTAACCAAGTATCCGCGCTGCCTCGCGCCACGCCGACCGCCAAATCACCGTAAATACCGAGTTTGACACCATATTCGGCAGCGGCTTTGTTAACTTCTTGCAACTGCTCCGCGCAAAGCCATTGCAGCCACATATAAAAACGGATTTCACGTTCATGGCTGCGCGCGAATTTTTCTACTGCTTCACCATCAGGCTGATGAAATTCAGACGGCCATGACTGCCAACCCACTTGTCCGGGACGGCTGTAATACTGGTTCAAAGCCTCAAACAAACCGAAGCCCTGCAAAGCTTTGCCTTTTTCCGTAACAAATGCTTCAAATGCAGCGCGTTCATTTGCCGCAGCTTCGCAAGTATCTTGTTCAAACGCGTTAAACGCCATATGCAGCGCATCACATTTGCATGCCCAAACCGCCGTATAAGTCACCGTTTCCGTAACACGCAAAGCGGCAATACGCTGACGGATTTTTGGTTGTGCCAGCCAGTTTTTCAGTTGCTCGTTATAAGTAAACGCCCCGACTTTCTCGATATCCAAGTAAATCGGATTAAGCCATTCGCGCGAAGAAGGGCTATACGGGCTGGCAAAGGCAGGCTTGCTGGTAAACAAGGCGTGCAAAGGGTTGATACCGACAAAATCCAGCTTTTTCTCTGCCACATATTTCATCAGGTTCAGCAAATCGGTAAAGTCGCCTATGCCCCAGTTACGCTCGGAACGCAGGCTGTACAAATGCATGGTCAAACCATTCATCCGACCACCATTAGCAAGCAGTTTGGGTTGGTAAACCGATTCAGGCGCAACAATCAGGCGTACAAGGCGACATCCGCCGCCGGTCTCGGCAGACAACGTGTAATAACCGCAAGCCAGTCGGGGCAGCTTAATCCAAAGCGTATCGTTGTCGCCCGGATATAAAGTCAAGCTCTGGCACTCATCCGCCTCATCAATCAATACGACCGCTTCCGCACCATGAAATTCAGACGGCATCTGTAAAGATTCTTCGCCGTTTTCATGCGCGACCATCGTATTCAGATAAAGGCCGTCTGAATCCGGTTTGCTTTTGTCCAAAATAGCAACGATCGATTCCAAAACTTCAGGTTTGGTCGCATGATATGTCCCGTTGATGTCGTGGTAGCCTAAATCAATACCGGCCGCTACAGCCTGCTGCTCCAATGTTTCACTCATTGCATTCTGCCTGTTTTACCAATATCTGAATCTTAATACAGATTGTGTCGCACCGTTATATGTAATTTATTGTAGTCTCTAACAAAATCCATATTTCCCTGTTTGATTTGACCTGCGCCAAAATTTCCTATTTATCTGTCTTGTAAAAACTTAAAAGCCGTCTGAAAAGGAAGGTTTCATTCCTTTTCAGACGGCCTTTATCATGCTTCAAGCCTGATTAGTGGTGGTGATGACCGTGCGGGCCATGTACGTGGCCGTGGGCAATTTCTTCCTCGGTCGCATCGCGCACACCTTCAACGGTCGCCTTGAACAATACTTTCATACCGGCCAAAGGATGGTTGCCATCCACTACGGCTTTACCGTCGGCAACATCGGTTACACGATAAATCAATACATCGCCTGTTTCCGGATCATCGGCTTCAAACATCATGCCGACTTCAACTTCGACAGGGAACACGCTTACATCTTCAATACGCACCAGCTCAGGATCTTGCTCGCCGAAAGCATCATCAGGCGACAAAGCCACTTCAACGGTATCGCCTACATTTTTGCCGTGCAACGCTTCTTCCACCAAAGGGAAAATACCGTCATAACCGCCATGCAGGTAAGCAATCGGCTCTTCGGTTTTGTCCAACAGCTGGTTGTTTGCATCGTACATTTCATAATGCAGGGAAACTACGGAATTTTTAACAATAGACATCATGTCGTCCTTAATCAATATTTAAAAGTCAAGTTCAGGCTATTCTATCACAGCTGTAACTCAACAATCGGTTTACCTTAAACAAATACTTTTGGCAAACACAACAAAACCAAAAAAGCCCATATAAAAAACCAAATTGAATGATTCCAATCCATAAAAGTTGCTTTTTCACAACACAAAGTTGCTAAATTACAAAAATTTTCCCAAACGCAAAAACATTCTAAATCCTTAAAACCAACAACAGTTAAAAATAATCAAATTATTGAATATAAACAACTTTTTAAAAGTTCATTAATTATGAATATTTTTAGATGATTTTTTACCTGCCTCCCTGATTTACATTATTTTCGCTAATTTTGTATTGATTTTAGTCCGCAAACAGTTAAGCAACGTTGCATTGGCCTACCCCGTGGGGCATAATAACGAAAATTCAGCAATGAATTTCTATTGTACAGGCCGTTCGACGGCTATTTTTAGTTTAAATGTTTAAATCGATTTAAAAAAGGTCCTCAAAAATGAAAAAATCTCTGTTCGCTGCTGCTTTGTTGTCTTTAGCTTTGGCCGCTTGTGGCGGTGCTGATAAAGCTGCTGAAACTGCCGCTTCTGCTGCTTCTGAAGCCGCTGCATCTGCTACTGAAGCTGCTGCATCTGCTACTGAAGCCGCTGCTTCTGCTGCTACCGAAGCTACTGAAGCCGCTGCTTCTGCTACTGAAGCTGCTGCATCTGCTACTGAAGCCGCTGCTTCTGCTGCTTCTGAAGCTGCTAAATAATATTCTTTTGAATATAAGAAAAGCAGGATACCATTGTGTATCCTGCTTTTTTACATTTCTCACACTCCCCTTCCCGACTTTTCCGCCTGACTGCCATGCACCTTCACGACCGTTTTACTGAGTTTCTTTCCGCCTCTGAAATCATCGAAGCCACTCCGGCCTTGTTAAACGACCAACGCCGCCGTTTTGTTTCTTCGCCGGATATTGTCTTACAGCCGAACTCCGTCGAGAGCGTGCAGAAAATCATGCGTTTCTGTTTTGAAAACCGCATCCGCGTAACCCCGCAAGGCGGCAATACCGGATTATGCGGCGCAACGGTAACCACCGAAGGCGTACTACTAAACCTCTCCAAGCTAAACCGCATCCGCGATATCAACCTTGCCGACAACAGCATGACGATTGAAGCAGGCGTGATTTTGCAGAATGCTCAAAAGGCGGCAACCGAAGCCGGACGACTGTTTCCGCTCAGCCTTGCCAGCGAAGGCTCTTGCCAAATCGGCGGCAATATCGCCTGTAATGCCGGCGGTTTGAATGTCTTGCGTTACGGCAGCATGCGTGATTTGGTATTGGGTTTGGAAGTCGTTTTACCAAACGGCGAACTGGTTTCCCACCTTCAACCCCTGCACAAAAACACGACCGGCTACGACTTGCGCCATCTTTTTATCGGCAGCGAAGGAACATTAGGCATCATTACCGCCGCCACACTCAAACTCTTTGCCCAGCCCAAAACCAAAGCGACCGCATGGGTAGGTTTAGACGATATTGAATCCGCCGTCTCGCTTTTAACTGAGGTGCAAGGCCATTTTGCCGAGCGCTTGACCAGCTTCGAGCTGATCAGCCGCTTTGCCCTCGATTTATCTTCGGAATTCAGCCAACTCAAAAAGCCTGCTGATGCGGAATGGCATATTTTGATAGAACTTGCAGATTCCGTTCCTGATGCCGGACTGGATGAAAAGCTTGCCGAATTTCTCTATCAAAACGGATGGGAAAACAGCATTTTGGCGCAATCCGAGCAAGAGCGCTCCGACTTATGGACCTTGCGTGAAAATATTTCCGCCTCCCAACGCAAACTTGGCACCAGCATCAAACACGACATTGCCGTCCCTATCGCCCAAGTGGCCGCCTTTATCCGCCAATGCGCCCCTGCCTTGGAAACCCGCTTTCCGGGCATACAAATTGTCTGCTTCGGACATTTAGGCGACGGCAGCCTGCATTACAATACCTTCCTGCCCAACGTATTGAGCAACGAAGCCTACCAATACGAAGACGCCGTCAATACCATTGTTTATGAAAACATTCTTGCCTGCCACGGTACGATTGCCGCAGAACACGGCGTAGGCATCATCAAAAAACATTGGCTGCCCCGTGTGCGTACGCAGGCCGAACTCATCCTGATGCATGCCATCAAAAATCAGCTTGACCCTTATGGCATTATGAATCCGGACAAACTCCTGCCTTCTTTGGATTAACCAATACAAAAAGGCCGTCTGAAACATTTCAGACGGCCTTTTATCTTATCCAAACTATTTCAATGCCGTTTTCCAATCCAGTCCGCCCAAGGACGGTACCTGTATCACTTCATTGGTATCCAAATTGACTGCTGTCAGCTCTCCGCCCCACAACGCGCCGGTATCCAAAGCGATAACCTGATCGGTATTAACGTAGCCCAATGACGACCAATGTCCGAACACGGTAATATAATCCAAATTCTGCCTATCGGGCGCTTTAAACCAAGGGCGCAGGTAAAGCGGCATTTTTTTCAGAGTGGATTTATATTCATAATCCAATTCGCCTTTGTACGTCAGCGCACGCATACGGGTAAAGACGTTGATAATCATGCGTAGGCGCTCATAGCCTGTCAAATCATCCGTCCACTCGGTCGGCTTGTTGCCGTACATTTTGCCAAAAAATTTCCTGTATTTTTTACCTTGCAATTCATCCTCAGCTTCACGGGCAAGGCTTTCGGCCTTATCAACCGACCATTGCGGCAAAATACCGGCATGCACCATCACATGTCTGTCGCCGCGCACCAAAAGCGGCTGATGACGCAGCCAGTCCAGCATGGCATGACTATCGGGATGGGTCAAAATCGGCTCAACCGTATCACTGCGCTTGAGCGTTCCTTCACCGCAACCGACTGCCAAAAGATGTAAATCATGATTGCCCAAAACCATTTGCACGCTGCTATCATGCTCTTTGGCAAATTTCAGGGTTTCCAATGACTTCGGGCCGCGATTGACAATATCGCCGACCAGCCAAAGAGTATCCGTACCATGATTAAAGCCGATTTTGGCAAGCAACAAAGTCAGCTCGTCAAAACAGCCTTGAATGTCTCCGATTGCGTAATGTGCCATTATTATTGTTTTCCGTTGTTCTTATTTTCAGACGGCCTCAAGCCCAGCCCAGGCCGTCTGAAAACATCAATTATGCATTTAAAACCAATACTGCCTCTGCTTCAACCTGAACACCTTTAGGCAGGCTGGCCACGCCAACCGCCGCACGTGCAGGGAAAGGTTGTCCGATAAATTCTGCCATCACTTCATTGAATACGGCAAAGTTGGCCAAATCGGTCAAATAAGCATTGAGTTTGACGATATCGTTCAAAGAACCGCCTGCTGCTTCGGCTACAGCTTGCAGGTTTTTAAATACTTGTACTGCTTCAGCGCGGAAATCGCCATTGCCGACCACAGTCATCGTAGCCGGATCCAAAGGAATCTGACCGCTCATATAAACCGTATCGCCTGCGCGTACTGCTTGGCTGTATGCGCCAATCGCGGCAGGGGCTTTGTCGGTATGGATAATGGTTTTAGACATGATATTCTCCTCAAGTAGAAATGTCAGAATCAGGTGGAAGCTTTGAATTTTACTTTCAACAGAAATACGTTTCAATAAAAGCATTCAATTAATGCGTTTAGCCCGTCTTGTTCTTCCCCGATTTTAAACCTACAATTCCACACATTATTCATTTCAAAGCCGAAATTATTATGTTTTTTGTCTTATCCCCAGCCAAAAACCTCAACGAAAAAGACCCCTCCCCCGTCAGCAGCTTTACCCAGCCCGACCTTCTGTCCGAAGCAGAAATCCTGATGCAGGAATTGCGCCAGCTTGCCCCTCAACAAATCGCCGAGCTGATGCATGTTTCCGACAAAATCGCCCTGCTCAACGCAGAACGCAATGCCGTATGGCACACGCCATTTACGCCGGAAAACGCCAAACAGGCCGTATTTATGTTCAACGGCGACGTTTATGAAGGCATTGCCGCCGATACACTCAAGCCGGAGCAAATCGACTACCTGCAACAACACGTCCGCCTGCTCTCCGGCTTATACGGCGTACTGCGCCCGCTCGACTTGATGCAGCCCTACCGCTTGGAAATGGGCACGGTCTTTGCCAACTCACGCGGCAAAAACCTCTACGAATTTTGGGGCGATAAAATCACCGACCTGCTCAACCAAACACTGAAGCAAGCCGGCAGCGACGTCTTAATCAACCTCGCCTCACAAGAATATTTCAAATCCGTCAACGCCAAAAAACTCAACGCACGCCTGATTACGCCGATTTTTAAAGACGAGAAAAACGGCAAATACAAAATTATCAGCTTCTACGCCAAGCGTGCGCGCGGTTTGATGGTGCGCTACGCGGCAGAACACGGCATTACCGAGCCTGAAATGCTCAAAAATTTCGACTACGAAGGCTATTCATTCAATGAGGCAGCTTCAAACGAAGCCGAATGGGTATTCATACGCGAAGAACAATCTAAATAAAAACAGAATCCTAGATATTTTTTCTAAAATACCTCTTGGCAAAGGCCGTAAGTTCCATTAATATTACGGCTTCAAGAATGGAAGCGTGGCAGAGCGGTTTAATGCAACGGTCTTGAAAACCGTCGAGGGTTGATAGCCCTCCGTGAGTTCGAATCTCACCGCTTCCGCCATTCTTGATATTTTTTTATCTAATGAAAATGAAATACAAGACTTGATGATTCAAGTCTTTTTTTTATTTTCAAACCCAAAGAATACCCAAGGGCCGTCTGAAACTTTCTATAACGCAGTTTCAGACAGCCTAATACCTTTGAAAAATCCCCCAAACCCCTAAAGTCCCACCCAGACATTTAGGGATTTGGGGGAATTTTGCATAGATATTCGCTTTTCTGATCTTTACCCTCAATGGTATCTTCCTACCCATCACCAATGCAGAATTTTTGCTCGACAATGGAGAGGCATTTTCCATGCCGCCGCGATTGTACATTTTATTTCAGAGTCATGTGCCACCGTATCGTTTGCAGTGGGATTTGCTGCATATTCTGAGATGTTGCCACAGAGTGCCGCCGTTACTTTTATCTTGGAGGAGGTCGCGGCAAATGGTAGCGTGATGGGGTGTCATTCGATAGGGGTGTGGTGGCAGGACAGGTCTTGAATGTGGTATCGTTCTTCTTGGGTCAGTTGCGTGTAGTTCATGGTAATCTTTCTTGTAGGAAAGACCGTATGTTGCTGCATCCAAACTTTTCCATTATGGAAAGTTTGCCCTTCAAATCCGAATCTGCTGGCCTCTATTTATCATTATGTAATCGCTACAAGGATATTTAAATGAAACGGGAAACCATTGCCCTGCATGCAGGCTATCAATCCGAACCGACTACCAAATCCGCTGCTGTCCCCATTTACCAAACCACTTCCTACACTTTCGACAACACGCAACACGGCGCAGACTTGTTCAACCTTGAGGTTGCGGGCAATATCTACACCCGAATCATGAATCCGACCACTGCCGTTCTGGAAGAACGCGTTGCCCGTTTGGAAGGAGGTATCGCCGCATTGGCTGTCGCCAGCGGTATGGCTGCAATTACCTATGCCGTTCAAACTTTGGTTGAAGCAGGCGACAACATCATCGCAACCAAAACCCTCTACGGCGGCACATATAATTTCTTTGCCCACAGCCTGCCGCGCCAAGGCATAGAAGTACGCTTTATCGATCCGGCCAAACCCGAAGAAATCGCCGCCAATACCGACAGCCGCACCAAACTGGTGTATTGCGAATCTATCGGCAATCCCGCCATCAATGTCGTCGATATTCCAGCATTTGCCCAAGCCGCGCACGCTCAAGGGCTGCCTTTAATGGTAGATAATACCGTCGCTACGCCCACATTATTTCGCCCGATCGAGCACGGCGCCGACATCGTTATCCAATCCTTGACTAAATACATCGGCGGCCACGGCACAACGATTGGCGGTGCCATTATCGACAGCGGTAAATTCCAATGGGCAGGCAATCCGCGTTTTGAAAAAAACTTCAATCAGCCTGATCCGTCTTACCACGGCGTAAACTACTGCGAACATTTTGGTGCGGCAGCCTACATCGCCCGTGCCCGTGTCGTCCCATTGCGTAATACCGGTGCCGCCCTGTCGCCGCACAGCGCATTTTTACTGCTGCAAGGCTTGGAAACTCTCGCCCTGCGCATGGAGCGTCATTGTGAAAACGCCTTGAAAGTAGCCGAATTCTTAAAGAAACACCCGAAGGTCGAATGGGTAAACTATCCTGCCTTGCCTGACAGCCCGTACAAAAACTTAATCGACCGCGACTACGGCGGCAAAGCCTCCGGTTTGCTGAGTTTCGGCATTAAAGGCGGACGCGAAGCCGGTGCAAAATTTATCGACGCACTGCAACTCTTCTTACGCTTGGTGAATATCGGCGATGCCAAATCGCTTGCTACCCATCCCGCTACAACGACCCACCGCCAGCTTGACGATACCGAACTCGCCGCAGCGGGCGTCAGCCCTGACATGGTACGCCTGAGCGTTGGTATCGAGCATATCGACGATTTGCTTGCCGACTTGGCGCAGGCATTGGATGCCGCACAGGCATAGGCAATAGCAGCACTAATTAGATGAAAAAAGCCTCCGCTTAAAAAGGCCGTCTGAAAACTTCTTTTCAGACGGCCTTTTCCTTTTCTACAAATCAAACGCGGCGTTAATCAAACGTTTGGTGTAATCGTTTTGCGGATGGTGGAAAATCTGATCCGCGCTACCATACTCAACCATTTCGCCCTGCTTCATCACAATCACATTATCGCTGACGGCGCGCACGACAGACAAATCATGACTGATGAACATATAAGTCAGGCCGTATTTCTTCTGCAAATCGCGCAAAAGTTCGACCACTTTGGATTGTACGGAGCGGTCAAGTGCAGAGGTCGGCTCGTCCAAAAGGATGAATTTCGGGCGCAGGATAACGGCGCGCGCAATAGCGATACGCTGACGCTGGCCGCCGGAGAATTCATGCGGATAACGGTTGAGCGCGTCAAGCGGCAGGGACACTTCCTTCATGACTTCCAAAACGCGTTGGATACGTTCTTTTTTGGTCATTTCAGGATGATGAACCGTCAAACCTTCGCCAATAATTTCGCCAACGGTCAAGCGCGGGGAAAGCGAACCAAACGGATCTTGGAACACAATTTGCCGTTGCGATTTCAGACGGCGTGCTTCTTCGGCGGTATAGTTTTTCAGGTCTTTGCCTTCAAAGGAGATATGTCCCGTATAGGGCAGCATCTGCATTACGGCTTTGCCCAACGTGGATTTGCCGGAACCGGACTCGCCGACGACGCCCAATGTTTCGCCTTCTTTAATTTTGAGGCTGATGCCTTTGACGGCGTCAAACGTTTTGAGCGGCTTGCCGAAAAAGTTTTGCTTCAATACGAAAGAAACATTGACATTATCGGCATCGATTAACACACCGGCGTTGTTTTCTTCCGGCTCTTTCATGCCTTTGGGAATGGCATTGATGAGTTCGGCGGTATATTCGTGTTTCGGATGGGCAAATACTTCTTTGATTTTGCCGCGCTCGACAATTTCGCCGTTACGCATGACGCAGACAGTTTTGGAATAGTGTTCTGCCAAACCCAAATCGTGGGTAATGAAGATAATCGCCATGCCCATTTGCTGTTGCAAATCGTGGAGCAAATCGAGAATCTCGGCTTGAATGGTTACATCCAAAGCGGTGGTCGGTTCGTCGGCAATCAGCAAGTCAGGTTCATTGATGAGCGCCATGGCAATCATAATGCGTTGCAGCTGGCCGCCGGAAAACTCGTGTGGATATTGCTTCATGCGGCGTTCGGCTTCTTTAATGCCCACACGTTCCAACAATGCCAATGCCTTCTGCCCTGCTTCTTTGCGGTCAAGCTTTTTATTGTGCACACGCGCCGCTTCAATCAGTTGCGCACCGATACGCATAAATGGATTGAGCGAGGTCATCGGCTCTTGGAAAATCACGCTGATGCGGTTGCCGCGCAAATCACGCAGGGTTTTCTCATCGGCATCTAAAATGGAAATACCATCAAAAGTAATGCGCGAATCTTTGCCATAACGGGCAAATTTCTCAGGCAGCAGGCGCATAACGGACATAGACGTTACAGACTTGCCCGAACCGGACTCGCCGACCAAAGCCAATGTTTCGCCCTCTGCCACTTTAAAGCTGACATTACGCACGGCGTGCACGTTCTTTTCATGCAATTCAAAATTGATGTCCAGATTTTCTACAACCAGTAACTGTTTTGTCATTTTGATTATCCTTTTGGTTGTGGTTTAGCGGTCTTTCGGGTCGAGCGCATCGCGCAGGCCGTCGCCGATAAAGTTGAAACAGAACAAAGTGGTTACCAAGAAGAAACTCGGCACAAGCAGCTGCCAAGGTGCGGCTTCCATCGAAATCGCGCCTTCTTGCAACATCGAACCCCAACTGGTCATCGGCTCTTGCACGCCCAAGCCCAAGAAGCTCAAGAAGGATTCAAACATAATCATGCCCGGCACCAGCAAAGAGGCATACACCATCACCACGCCCAAAACATTCGGAATAATATGGCGCGTTACGATTTTACGTTTCGCCACGCCGCTCACACGCGCCGCTTCGACAAACTCTTTATGCTTCAAGCTCAAGGTTTGACCGCGCACGATACGCGCCACGTCCAGCCAAGACACCAAACCTACGGCGGCAAAAATCAAAAGCAGGTTGCGGCCGAAGAACGTGGTCAGCAGAATCACGAAAAACATAAACGGAAACGCGTTCAAAATTTCCAAAAAGCGCATCATCAACGAATCGAGCTTACCGCCGATAAAGCCGGCAATCGCGCCATAAAGCGTACCGATGACAACAGCCACCAATGCGCCGGCCACACCGACCAGCAAGGAAATACGTCCGCCGGTTGCCGCACGCGACAGCAAATCGCGGCCGAGCAAATCCGTACCCAGATAGTGATGGGTAGAAAAGGACGGCGGAATCTGCATATTATCCCAGTCGGTGAAGTCATAGGTGTAGCGGACAATCCATGGTGCCACAATCACAAAAATACTGATCAGCAACAGGATGATAATGCTGTACACTGCCGCTTTGTTCTGTTTAAAACGCCGCCATGCGTCGCTCCACAGGCTTTTGCCGTGTACTTGGGCGTATTCTGCTGCCTCTGCGAGGGCCTGAGTCTGCTTCTTTTTGAATAACATAATGTTCTCTCTCGCTTTTTATTCTTTCTTCAAGCCGTCTGAACATTTCAGACGGCCTTTGCGCAAATGGGATTAATAACGGATTTTCGGGTCAATAATGGCATACAGAATATCGAGGATGGCGTTAAACAAAATGGTCATGATGCCGACCAAAATCGTCAAACCCAAAATCATGCCGTAGTCGCGGTTGAGCGCGCCGTTGACAAACAATTGTCCGACGCCGGGAATACCGAACACGTTTTCAATCACAATGGAGCCGGTAATGATGCCGACGAATGCCGGGCCTAAGAAAGAAACAATCGGCAACATGGCGGGACGCAGCGCATGGCGCAGGATGATGCGGCTCATGGGCAGGCCTTTGGCGCGTGCCGTGCGGATAAAGGGGCTGTTCAATACTTCAATCATCGCGCCGCGCGTAATCCGCGCGATACTGGACACATAACCGATGGACAAAGTAACGACAGGCAGAATCAAATTCATCAGTGCGCCATCGTTCCAGCCGCCCGCAGGCAGCCATTGCAATCTGACGGCAAACACCAGCACCAATACCGGCGCCATCACAAAACTGGGAACGACGATACCGGTCATCGCACCACTCATCAGCGAATAATCCAGCCAGCTGTTTTGTTTTAAGGCGGCGATGATGCCGATAAACATGCCGAAGATGGCGGCAATCAAAAAGGCGTAGAAGCCAAGTTCTGCCGATACCGGCAGGGATTGGGCAAGCAACTCATTAACGCTGAAATCTTTATATTTGAACGACGGTCCCAAATCCCCCTGCGCCAACTGCTTGAGGTAGTGGAAATATTGGAGGTACATCGGGTCATTGAGGTGGTATTTGGCTTCGATGTTGGCCATGACCGCAGGCGGCAAATTGCGTTCACCTGTGAACGGACTGCCCGGTGCGAGCCGCATCAGGAAAAACGATACGGTAATCAACACCAGCATGGTCGGGATGGAAGCACATATCCGTTTGATGATGAATTTCAACATAATCAGGCTGTCCTGTCTGAACATACCGGACTCGTGAAAACAAAGCTGACCTGAAGCGGAAATCGGATGAATGGCAGCAGGCGTCTGTAACGTCGCCGCGCCGGTTTCTCTCTCTATTCCGACCGGGTTATTGTTTTTATTCGGAGTCGGGTAAGGTTTTTTTAATTTTTAGATAATTGTTGTTATAAGGCCGTCTGAAACTTTGTATCCGCCGTTTCAGACGGCCTTTCACGTTAACGCGCCAAAGGTTCGGTGCGTTCAATCAGCCATGCTTTGGCCGCGCCTTCTGTCAAAGGCTCAAGACGGCGGCGCACTTCGGCGTGATATTGGTTCAGCCATTCGATTTCGCTGCCGGTCATCAGTTTGGTATCAATCAGGCGCGTATCGATTGGGCAGAGGGTAACGGTTTCGAAATACAGGAATTTGCCGAACTCGGTTTCCTCAGGGTTTTCAACCGGACGGTTGATTACCAGGCTTTCGATACGGATGCCCCATTTGCCCGGACGGTAAAGACCCGGCTCGTTGGAAGTCAGCATGCCTGACTTCATCGCGTGATGCGGTTGCGGCACAGCGGCAACGGCAATGCTTTGCGGACCTTCATGCACATTGAGGAAATAGCCCACGCCATGACCTGTACCGTGACCGTAATCGCATTGTGCCTGCCAGAGTGATTTACGGCAGATGGCATCAATCATCGGGCCTTTGATGTTTTCTGGGAAAATGGTTTCCGCCAGAGAAATATGCGCTTTTAACACCAAAGTGTAATCGCGTTTCATGGCCGCACTCGGATTGCCGACAGGCACCACGCGCGTGATGTCGGTCGTACCGCCCCAGTATTGACCGCCGGAGTCAATCAGCAGCATACCGTCGCCTTTGATTTTGCTGTTGTTTTCCGGTGTCGCGCTGTAATGAGGCAAGGCAGCATTGGCATTGTAGCCGGCGATGGTGTCGAAACTTGGCGAAATAAAGCCGGGACGTTGGCTGCGGTGTTTATAGAGCATGCCGTCGATGTCCAGCTCGCTCAATTCGCCACCGTCTGCCAAGATTTGTTCAAACTCGGCAAAGAAGCCGCACAATGCCGCGCCGTCTTCCGCCATGGTATTGCGGATATGGGCGATGTCGGCATCGGATTTGACTGATTTGAAGAATGTGCTTGGGTGGATGGCTTCAATCAAACGGACGTCTTCAGGCAGGCGGCGCAAAGTGCCGACAGCAGTTTTGTTCGGATCAATCAGCAATGCGCCCTTAACACTTGCCAAATAGTCCGCCGCTTGCGCATAAGGCAATACTTCAAAATCTGCCGCTTTCAAAGCTTCGGCAGATTCGGCTTTCAGACGGCCTGCATCGGTAAACAATACGGCTTTGTCTTGGCTGATAAACAGATGGGACAAGAACACGGGGTTGAACGGAACATCATCGCCGCGCAGATTGGTAATCCAAGCGATGTCGTCCAAAGAAGAAACCAAATGCGCATCTGCGCCCTGCTCTTTCATGGCCGCACGGATACGGGCCAGTTTTTCGGCTGCAGTTTCGGAAACATAGTCGGGATGGTGAACGTAGATTTCCGGAGTCGGCAATGCAGGACGGTCGTCCCACACTTCGTCCAACAAGGTTTCAGGATATTCGAGGCGGATGTTTTTGGCGGCAAGTGCCTGTTTCAAACCGCGCTCGCCGCTGAGTGCGAACATATCGGCAGGTGCGCCGACCACTGCGCCCTCGGGCAGATTTTGTGCCAACCATTCGGTATAAGGCGCATCAACACCCATTTTTTGCAGCTCGATGCCGTTTGGCGCAAGCTGTTGTCCGGCCTGTTCCCAATAGCGGCTGTCCGTCCACACGCCTGCTTTATCGGCGGTTACCACCAAAGTGCCGGCCGAACCGGTAAAGCCGGAAAAATCGCGGCGCGCCTGCCAATGCTCGGGCAGGTATTCGGAAAGGTGCGGATCGGCGGAAGGAATGACAAACGCGTCCACGCCATGTTTTTTCATGGCTTCGCGTAAAGCGGACAAACGTTGTTGTACAGATTTCATGTGTTATGTCTCCTGTTGTTTCAGACGGCCTCTGTCATCAAGGCCGTCTGAAAACTTGTACTGTCTATAATCAATCTATTTTTTCGGTGCGAACGACCAGCTCTTCACTGTATAGTTCCGCAAAGGGTCTTTGTCGGAATAGCCGATGATATCAGGTTTGACCATACGCACTTCAACCTGATGATACAGCGGAATCAGTGCAGCGTCTTCTTGAAGCTGCTTCTCCGCATCGGCATAGAGCTGGCTACGTGCTTCCTTGCTGACACCATCTTTCAGCGTATTGTTCATAAATGTATCAAACGCCACGCTTTTGTAGCGGAATGCATTGTTTGAGTTGTTGGATTTCAAGATATTGAGCATACCCGCCGGATCGTTGAAATCGGAACACCAGCCGCTGAACGAAACCTTGAAATTGCCTTGCGCGCGCGTATCCAAATAAGTTTTCCATTCCTCGTTGGACAAAGTCGGACGGATAAACGGAATGGCGGCTTTCCACACCGACTGCACGGCAGTAATTTGTTTTTTAGACGCTTCGCTGGTGCTGTACAAGATATCGAACTCAAGCGGATGGTCATCGTTGTAGCCTGCTTCATTCAAGAGTTTGCGCGCGGTTTCGATGCGTTTTTCAGGCGTCCACTCTTTCCACTCCGGATAAACAGGAATCACGCCCTGCATTTGCGGCGGCGTCAATTGGAACGCAGGTGTATCGCCACGACCGCCCACTTTGACGACGATGTCGCGGCGCGTCAGCATATTGAGTGCCTTGCGGACGCGCGGATCGTTAAACGGCGCCGCTTCGTGGTTCGGCTCCAAATACCAGCTGCACAAAGAAGTTGTACGTTTCACTTGTCCCGGAAACTCAATATCCGCCACTTTGACCTGATCACTGGGAATACCGTAAGTCACATCAATTTCATTGGCGCGATAACGGTTGTACTCGCCACTGCCGGAAAGGAAAACCGCCTTCGGAATGGCCACTTTGTCTTTATCGTAATAATTGGGATTGCGTTCCATATTGATGTGGCTGTTGACTTTCCAATCCGTTAACAGATAAGCGCCACTGGAAACGTAATGACCGGGCTGCGTCCACTTATTGCCGTATTTTTCGACAGTGGCACGGTGAACCGGAAAAGTGAATTGCTGAATCAGCATATCGGGGAAATAAGGCACGGGCGCAATCAGCGTAAATTGCAGGGTCTTCGCGTCCAACGCCTTGACGCCCAATGTTTCAGGCTTGGCTTTGCCGTTTAATATATCTTCCGCATTTTCCACTTGGGCATCGACCAAATAGCTGCCGAAAGGTGCGCCGGTAGCCGGATCGGCAAGACGGCGGAAGCTGTATACAAAATCTTCGGCAGTAATCGGATCACCATTGCTCCATTTGGCATCACGCAGATGGAAGGTCCAAACACGCTCGCCCTCGCTCTCCCATTTTTCTGCCAAAGCAGGAATGGTTTTGCCTTCGGCATCCGTACCGACCAAACCATCCATCAACTGACGGATAATCGCACCGGCCGCCATATCGCCGCTCATCTGCGGATCCAGCGTACCCGGCTCGACGCCGTTGCTGACCACCACGCGCTCATAATCGGTACGTTTAAACTCAGGGGCAGGCTTGACATCGCGGCTGCACGCCGACAACGCAAATGCGGCAGCCAATGATGCAGCCAACAGCGGATAGGTTTTTCCGGCCATATTTCATTCCTTCTTTTGGGTATTCTTCTTTTTCAGACGGCCTGATTATTCAAACTACACTCGTCTACATTTAGTTAGAATTTTTCCAATGTAGTTAAATCATCTATTTCAAGTCATAAAAATAGTGTTTTAAACCACATATTCCATCGAAATAATAGTGAGCCATCCAAGATTGTTGGCAAATTAACACAAAAATACGTAACTGAAAACTATTTTTCAATTTATCCTACGATAAGTTACAAATGTATTGATTTTTTATAATTTGTCAAATAAGATTATCCGAATACCCCATCCCCAACTAAGAAAAAGACATAAAAGGAGAACAAAATGAATAAGTTATCTTGTTTTGTTGCCACTGCCCTCATCGGCTCTTCCATAAGTGCCGCCCACGCCGAACCTAAAATGAGCGGTACCATATACATTATGACCGAGGTCGAACACAACAATAAAACCGGCGTAACCAATACAACCATTTCCGATAAAAGTTCCAGTCTTTATCTCTCCGATGAAGTACGACTCAACAACGACTTATGGCTGAAATGGCAACTTGGCTCCTTTATTTACTTCGATTCCGACCGCTGGGGCGGCTGGGGCACTGCCGACTCATACGTCGCGCTCAACAGCTACAAAAACCTTGGCACCGTCAAAATGGGCTACATCAGTACACCCATGAACAGCATTTATCTGAACCCGTTCGACACCAACAGCTCGATTCTGGAGTTCGGCAAAATTTCCCGATTCGGCCAACGCCGCGTTTCCATGGCTTATGAGTCGCCTTGGAAAAACGGTTTCCAATTCAAATTCAACGTTTCCCCAGGTTCCAATGCCGCACGCAACAACAACGACTGGAATCCGGACAAAAAACGTGACGGCGACTGGGTCTTCGGCTGGGGGATGGACTACTACCACCCAAGCAACGGCTTTAACGCCCACTACGCTGCCGAGTACGCACCCAACGACTCTCCGACCGAAACCAAAGACTTTCAAGCCCACGCTTTCATGGCCGGATACAGCAAAGACAAAATCTCCGTCGATGCCGCGTTCCAATACGCCAAAAATACTTGCGACGGCTTCAGCTGCTGGGGCGTATGGAAAGATGCGGCAGGCAATGTAGCCGGTTCTTACGACAAAGAAATCAACAACACCAAAGAATTTATGGTGTCCGGTTCATACAAGGTAGGCAATTTCAAACCTCAAATCGGCTTCGCCTACGGTAAAAGCTCTATCGGCGAAGACTACAAACACGTCGCCGTCAGCACCGATTACAGCTTCTCCAAACGGACGACCGCCACACTCGGCGCCGGCTGGTTGAAAGAAAACGTCAATCCGAAATACGATGCAGATTTGCCGAAAAAATCTTCTTACGCAGTGGGCATGGTATTCAAACACCGCTATTAATGCCTGACAAATTAAAGGCCGTCTGAAACAATTTGTTCAGACGGCCTTTTCTACATCCTATAATTAAACTTGCAGCCCACCTTAAAAATCATTACATTGCCCACACTCAAGCCACAAAAACGTCATCATGAACGTCCACCGCACCCTCATCATCTCCGTTTTTATCGTCGCCAGCTGCGGCCTCGCTTACGAGCTCATCATCGCCGCGCTCGCAAGCTATCTTTTGGGCGACAGTATTTTGCAGTTTTCCTCCGTCATCGGGCTTTATCTGTTTTCAATGGGTATCGGCGCCCACTTGACCCAATATATCAAAGATAAAGACGTGTTGCACCGCTTTATCGAAATCGAACTTCTGGTCGGCATCATCGGCGGCATTTCCGCGCTGGCATTATTTGTGGCCTTCGGTTTATCCGCCGCCCCGTTCCGCACCCTGCTCTACGCTTTTGTACTGATTGTCGGCATGGTTGTCGGCATGGAAATTCCTTTGGTCATGCGCGTGTTAAACCAAAAAGGGGCGGAATTTAAAGAACTCGTTTCCAAAGTATTGACCTTCGACTACTTGGGCGCACTCGCCGTCTCTCTGTTGTTTCCGCTTCTGCTCGCCCCTAAACTCGGTATGGCGCGTTCCGCCTTGTTATTTGGCATTTTCAACGCCGCCGTCGCCTATCTGACTGCACGCGTATTTAAAGCCGAACTACCCCGCTATCACGCAATCCGTACACGTGCGTTTATCGTATTGACCGCGCTCATTACACTCTTTGCCTATGCCGACCGTATCTCTTTCAAAGCCGAACAAAGCTATTTCGGCGATCCCGTCGTCTATCAAAGCCATTCTCCCTACCAACGGCTCGTCGTTACACGCTGGAAAGACGACACCCGCCTCTATATCAACGGCAACCTGCAATTCTCCTCACGCGACGAAGCCCGTTACCATGAAGCACTCGTCCTGCCTGCCATGCAGATGGTCCCCAATGCCGAACGCATCCTGATTCTCGGCGGCGGCGATGGATTGGCGGCACGCGAAGTCTTGAAATATCCGCAGGTCAAAAATGTTACTTTGGTCGATCTCGACCCCGACATGACCGCTACTTTTAAAACCTCCGCCACCTTGAGCGCGCTCAACCAAGGTTCGCTGTCCCATCCCAAAATGCACGTTATTAACGATGATGCCGCCAAATGGCTGGAAGGGTCGTCTGAAAAATTCGACGTTATCATCATCGACCTGCCCGACCCGTCCAATTTCTCGCTGGGCAAACTCTACTCCGTCCCCATGTACCGCCTCGTGGCCCGCCATCTTGAGCCGCAGGGTAAGATTGTTGTGCAATCGACTTCGCCTTATTTCGCACCCAATGCCTACTGGTCGGTCGTTGCCACCCTCGAAGCGGCCAAGTTGAATACTGCGCCCTATCATGTTTACGTCCCTTCCTTTGGCGAATGGGGATTTGTGTTGGCAGGGTTTGACCAAAACTTCCCCATTCCGCAAAAATTCGACGTACCCACCCGCTATCTTAATGCCCAGACCGTTGCCGAAATGTTCCGTTTTCCGCCCGATATGGCAAGGCGCAAGGTTGAAGCAAATTATTTGAACAACCAAATTCTCGTCAGTTATTTTGAAAGTGATTGGAACAATGTGATGCGATAGAATATCTAAAGGCCGTCTGAAACATCTGCCCTCTTTTTATCTCCGTTCAGACGACCTCATCGCCCGTTTACCCTTTTTCACACAGCATTTGCTTGAAAAAATAAGGTTTATCTTTATCTAGATAGAACACAATCGACACTATCCGTTGAATGAAGGAACAAACACTTATGCAGTATTTTGGAATCGGTTTTTTGGTTTTAATCTTTTTGGAAATCATGTCCATCGTCTGGGTTGCCGACTGGCTTGGCGGCGGTTGGACGCTGTTTTTGATGGCCCTCAGCTTTATCGGCGGTATCTTCATGCTGCGCCATACCGGTATCTCCGGCTTATTGCTCGCAGGCGCAGCCGTCCGCAGCGGACAAAACATTTCCCTCTATCAGATGCTGTGGCCGATTCGCTATACTGCCGCCGCGGTTTTCCTACTCAGCCCCGGCTTTATTTCAACCACCGTTGCCCTGCTCTTGCTGATTCCGTTTAAAGGCAATGCGGCCGTTTCTTCTACGCAGTCTTTCCAAAGCCGTCAGACTTACAGTTCCGCTAAAGATAATGAAGACATTATCGAAGGCGAATATACGGTTACGCGCACCAGCAAAGCCGACAAACCGCAAGACTATATCGAACACAAACCCGATTGATGACTTCCTTCATAACAGGCCGTCTGAAATAGGAATACCTCAAAAGTGTTTCATATTTCAGACGGCCTTAGTCATTTCCGGGCTTTAAAAATGTAAATATCGGTTTGTAATTCGGTTATTCCGCATAAATCATTTAAAATAAGCAGCTATTTTGATTCTAAAAACGACACGGTACCCAATGAACGTTCAACGTCTTTTCCCTCTCTCCCTCAGCTTGATTACCGCCGCTGTTTTATCGGCATGCGCCACCCAAAACACACCGACTGCTTCGAAAACCGAAAGCGTCGTTCAGCCTAAATCCACTTCTATTCCTTCACGCCGCGCCGACAGCGAATCCAAAGTCCTGTCCGATTACAGCCAATACCAAAGCGCCATCGATGCCGCCAAACGCGGTGACGATGCTTGGGTACAACAATTTTTATCCCAAGCCAGCGACAGCGCAATGGCTGAAAACGTCCGCAACGAATGGTTGAAAACCTTGGGCGCGCGCGGCCAATGGGATTTATTCCGTCAAGAATTCGGCAAATTGAACGCCGCCGGCGTCGCACAAGAAGTGCAATGTTATGCCGATTTGAGCAGCGGCAATTACAGCAAAGCCGCCGAGCTGGTTCGTGTGACCGGCAAACTGCCTGCCGGCTGTACCCGCTTGGTTGAAAGCGCGGCAGCTTCGGGCCGTCTGAACACCAACGACGCATGGCGTCGCGTGCGCGGCTTGTTGAGCAACAGCCAAACCACGGATGCACGCAATCTCGCCGCCGCATTGGGCAGTCCGTTTGAAGGTAGCGCGCAAGGTGCGACCGAATACAGCCTGTTGAGCGTAATCGGCAAAGATGCACGCAAATCCGCTTCTGCCGCCGCCACCCTGTCCGACATGGAACCCGGCCTCAGCCGCGAACAACGCAGCTTCGCATGGGGCGTATTGGGCCACTACCATGCACAAAGCCAAAACATGCCGACTGCTTTGAGCTACTACGGCCGCGTTTCCGACCGCAAGCAACTGACCGACGAGCAATTGGAATGGTACGCACGCGCCGCTTTGCGCCTGCAACGTTGGGACGAATTGGCAAGCGTAATTCAGCATATGCCTGAAAAACTGCAAAAAGACCCGACATGGCAATATTGGCTGGGCCGCAGCTTTGCCGCACAAGGCAAAAGCAGCCAAGCCAAAGAAATGTACGAAAAAGCCGCCGCTTCCGGCCGCAATTTCTACGCCGTAATGGCAGGTGAAGAATTGGGCCGCCGCATCAATACACGCAACAACGTTTCCGATGCCGATGCCAGAGACGTCCGCCGCATGAGCGAAGACGGTGCCATCAAACGCGCATTGGTTTTGTTTAAAAACAGCCAAAGCAACGGCGACTCCAAAATGCGCCGTCAGGCACAGGCAGAATGGCGTTTTGCCACCCGCGACTTCAATGAAGACAACCTGCTGACTGCCGCACAAGTCGCTTTTGACAACCAGTTCTACGACATGGCAATCAACAGCGCAGACCGTACCGACCACAAACTCAACTACAAGCTGCGCTACCTCTCTCCGTTTAAAGACCTGACCGTCCGCTATGCCGCACAGGCAGGCGTTGACCCAGCATGGGTTTACGGTTTGATTCGCCAAGAGAGCCGCTTTGTCATGGGCGCGCAATCCAGCGTCGGCGCGCAAGGCCTGATGCAAGTAATGCCTGCGACCGCCCGCGAAATCGCCGGAAAAATCGGCATGAGCAGCAGCGAACTCTACACCATGGACGGCAACATCCGCATGGGTACTTGGTACATGGCAGATGCCAAACGCCGCCTGCAAAATAACGAAGTAATGGCCACCGCAGGCTACAATGCCGGCCCCGGTCGTGCCCGCAACTGGCAGGCCTCTTCGCCTTTGGAAGGTGCCATCTATGCCGAGACCATCCCATTCACCGAAACCCGCGACTATGTGAAAAAAGTCATGACCAACGCGACTTATTACGCATCATTGTTCAACGAACCGCAAACTTCGTTGAAACAACGTATGGGTACGGTTCCCGGCCGCTATTGATACCCAATAGGCCGTCTGAAAAGTGAGACAGAATCAAACGTTCAGACGGCCTGCAATCTTGACAGACTATCGGGTTTATAAGATAATCGCCCGATTGTTTCTGACCGAAAAGGTCACTTGCACGGCAAAAGCCGACTTGTTAGGAGGTGATGTTTACATCACGGCGCGTATCCCGCCCTGCCCTCGGCAAACCAGCGATACAACAACTACCCCATTATGACAAGCCGTCCCCTATTTCTTAAAACGGTTTGATTGAACAAAATTTAAAGGAAATAAAATGCCAGCTATTCGTGTTAAAGAGAATGAACCATTTGAAGTTGCCATGCGTCGTTTCAAACGCGCCGTAGAAAAAACCGGTCTGTTGACCGAACTGCGCGCCCGTGAAGCGTACGAAAAACCAACTACCGAACGCAAACGCAAAAAAGCTGCTGCAGCAAAACGTCTGCAAAAACGTCTGCGCAGCCAACAACTGCCTCCTAAAATGTACTAATTACAGGCCTGCCCTGTGATAAACGACACACCGCAAGGGCAGCTTTGCGGTGTGTTTTGTTTTTCAGACGGCATCTTTTTATTGATATAAAGTGAGAACATTATGAGCCTAAAAACACAATTAACCGAAGACATGAAAACCGCCATGCGTGCCAAAGACCAAGTGTCTTTAAGCACCATCCGCCTGATTAATGCCGCTATCAAACAATTTGAAGTAGACGAGCGTACTGAGGCCGATGACGCCAAAGTCATCTCCATTCTGACCAAAATGGTGAAACAGCGCAAAGACAGCGCCAAAATCTATACCGAAGCCGGCCGCCAAGATTTGGCTGACAAAGAAAACGCGGAAATCGAAATCCTCAACCGCTACCTGCCGCAAATGATGTCCGCAGAAGAAATCAAAACTGCCGTGGAAGCAGCTGTTGCAGAAACCGGTGCATCAGGCATGGCCGATATGGGCAAAGTCATGGGGGTATTGAAAACCCGTCTGGCCGGCAAAGCCGATATGGGTGAAGTCAACAAGGTTTTGAAAGCCGCATTGACTGCCTAATCGTCAAACAAAAGGCCGTCTGAAATATGATTTTCAGACGGCCTGAGACCTTTGCAAAATTCCTCAAAATCCCCTAAATTCCCACAAAGACATTTAGGGGATTTTTCATGAGTACCTTCTTCCAGCAAACCGCACAAGCCGAGACCTTTGCAAAATTCCTTTTTTCCCGACAGCCGAAATCCAAACACAGGTTTTCGGCTGTCGTGGGAAGGGCTTTTTTGCAAAGGTCTCAGCTTATTATTATGAAGCCGTCTAAAAATTTTCAGACGGCTTATACAATTAGTTTGAAAGAAAATTATGTGTTTCTAAAGGCGGATAGTGCTAATTTCAATGCCTCAATTTCACGATCTTTTTGCAGTAACAGTTCATCTTTGTGATTCAATATGAGCTGTAATTTTTCTAACTCTATGGTTGTTTCGTTGGCATAGTAATTACTGCTATTCTGACTGTTTTCACTAATTAGGCAAACCAAGTTTTTATCATTAATATTCAGTAACTCTGTCAAATTAATACCCAATATGGCAGCAATTCGTTCTAACATTGGAATATTCAGTCTTGTTTTTCCCTGTTCAATTTTCGCATAGCCGTTGGTCGACATGTTCAATTGGGAAGCCATTTCTTCTTGGGTAAGATTACTCAGTTCACGAACTTTTTTGACTTTTTCATTGATTTGCATAGTTTCCGCTCCAAATACTTTTTGGGTGGGTCATTGGAAAATTTGTTGGTGGTTCGATTTTTTTCAATATTCTATCATGTAACGCGTACCGTTAATACGCCTTGTATGCAGGTGGTTTATAGAAAGGAAATAATATGTATGAACTGATTGACCCAGAATTCGTTACCAGTCAGAAAATAACAAATATTTTCAGAAATGCCTATATTGATATTAAGGCAACAGAAAATACTCCCGATTCGAATCTATTTGAATGGCGCATAGTTTTAAGCCCAGATGCTGATACTTTGAGGGTTACACTTAATACCAAAAACCAACGATTGAGTATATGGGCCGGCACTATTTTAGGCGACTATAATGAATTTAAGACTAATGAACTCTTTATTTTGAATCTTATAAATAAAATGAACGAAGGTTTTTTGTTCCGATGCCACATTGATGGTCTAGAAGATTTAGATAAGTACGTTTTTTTAGCTAACATTGGCTATAGCTATGATAAAGGTTTTAATCCTGCTCAGTTTATTGAAGAATGTCGTTTCTTTAACCGTGGTTGGCCTCTACTCTTGGAACATTTAACTACTAAATTTAAAGAAGAAGGTATTTGGTAATGATTAATACACTAGACGCCATTGATGAGGTTTTGAAAAACTCCAACCCGGACGAGTGGCAAAGAAGTGAGGATTCAGGGCTGTTTGTTTATCATTTTGATGTCAATTTAAGGATTGAGCGCGATTCGAATTTCGAAGATTTTTATGAGGATTGGCTTCCTTCTACCCCGTTTGATAATATATCGGGTAAAAAACCGGTTTATAAAGTCAAATATATTGTTAAATATAATCAAACGGAAATAGCTCATAAATTTCTGATACTAATTGATGGAGTATATGTACTTATACCGATACCAAAAAAATCCAATAATTTAGGAGGTAGTTTATTTGTTACTTCTGATGATGTAAATTTTGCAAAAATTGTAACAATATGCCCTCCAACGGTATCGCAAGAAATATCTCCAGTCAATGAATATATAAACAGATGTGGTTTTGATATTATTTGAATTTGTAAGTTAATTAATAGGTCGTCTGAATGAATTTTTTCAGACGACCTTTCTTATTGTACTAATCAAGCAGCGGTTACTTTACCTTCATGACGCAACAAAGTAATCAAATCGCTGATACGTTTTTTCATGGAACGGCGATCGACGATTTGGTCGATTGCGCCCTTCTCTAACAAGAATTCTGCACGTTGAAAACCTTCCGGCAAGGTTTCGCGTACAGTCTGCTCGATAACGCGCGGACCGGCAAAACCGATCAGCGCATTCGGTTCTGCTAAAACCACATCACCCAAGAAGGCAAAGCTGGCAGACACGCCGCCCATGGTCGGGTCGGTCAATACGGAAATAAACGGCAGACGTTTTTCAGTCAGCAAATGCAAAGCCGCGCTGGTCTTCGTCATCTGCATCAAAGAGTTGACCCCTTCCTGCATACGCGCACCACCGGAAGCCGCCACGCAAATAAACGAACAATTATCTGCAACGGCACGACGTACACCCTGAACGAAACGCTCGCCCACGACCGAGCCCATAGAGCCGCCGATAAAACGGAATTCAAACGCAGCCACAACGACAGGCAGGCCATTCATGGTGCCTTTCATAACAACCAATGCATCGTCTTCGCCGGTTGCTTTACGCGCAGCCGCGAGGCGATCCGGATATTTTTTGCTGTCTTTAAATTTCAGCGGGTCTGTTGGCTTAATATTGGCTGCAATCTCTTCACGACCTTCTTCATCCAAAAGCAGGTCCAAACGTTCGCGCGCAGAAAGCGGATTGTGATGATTACATTTCGGGCAGACTTCGCTGTTTTGTTTCAACTCGGTTGAGTAAACCGTTGCCGAACAAGACGGACATTTGTGCCACAGGCCTTCAGGGACGCTGGACGAACTGCTTCGGTTTTTAATTTTCGGAGGAAGAATTTTATCTAGCCAGCTCATGAATGACTCCTTGGAATTCAGAATTCAGACGGCCTGTTGAATGTAAGGCCGTCTGAAATAATGGAATAAAAAATTTAGCGAATCGCGTCTTTCAACTCTTTAACCAACACGCCTACCGCCTCAGCCTCGCTACCTGCGTGGCTTTCAATCTCTTTGACGATACGGCTGCCGACAATAACGGCATCCGCTACCGCGCCAATCTTACGCGCACTCTCCGCATTATTAATGCCGAAGCCGACACCGATCGGAATATCAATATATTTGCGCAAAAGCTCTATTTTACGCGAAACTTCTTCAGTATCCAAACTTGCCGCACCGGTTACACCTTTGAGCGATACATAATACACAAAGCCACCGGCTACTTTGGCAATCGTTTGAATACGCTCTTCAGTTGTTGTCGGCGCAATAAGGAAAATACAATCAATACCTTGCGCTTTCAACGACTCATGCAAAGGAGCAATGGTTTCTACCGGAGAATCCACGGTCAACACGCCATCTACGCCTGCTTCGGCAGCCACTTGCGCAAATGCCTGATAGCCCATTTTATGTACTGGGTTCAAATAGCCCATCAAGACAACCGGCGTTTTATCATTGGTTTGGCGGAACAAGCGTACTGTTTCCAATACGTCGCGCAAAGAAACATGATTTGCCAACGCCCTTTCAGCCGCACGTTGAATAGTCGGGCCATCTGCCATCGGGTCAGAAAACGGCACACCCAGTTCCAAAATATCAGCACCATTAGCCACCAGGCTATGCATCAATGCCAAGGTTGTCTCAAGGCTGGGATCACCCACCGTAATATAAGGAATCAGTGCTTTTGCGCCATTGAGCGCTGAGAAAGTTTGTTGGATTCTGCTCATTTTCTGCTATCCATTTCATCGATTTGAATATTGTCCGGCAGCCTGTTTATTCTGCCGTTACATTTGTTTTAAAAACCTCAGTTTGCCATGAAAAGGCGGCATCTATCCGCATTATCTAATGACTGTTTCTTCCCAATCGGCAAACAAGAGGCTAAGTATAACATTTACGGCTATTTCATAGAATCATTTGCAATCAAGATTCTGATATTTTGAAAGCAATATAAAACAATAAAGGCCGTCTGAAAATCATTCAAACAGCCTTTATTAGAATCAATTATGCAAATCTTTGTATGCCTTCGCACTTTTGATCAGAATTTCCTTATTGATTATAGCTCGACATGGTGATTTTGTTGTTCAGGACCCAGATGACGCTCCAAATCAGACAAAACCTGCATCAGACCATAACGGACTTCTTCTGCATTGGCGGCAGGATTGCCGTTTACATCCAAAGCGCCACGGCTGAACGTATCGATATATGGTTCAAACGTATCTTTCAGTTTCAACAACTTAATTACATCTGAGCGCGTATATCGATCGCCACCGTATCCAATTACAACATTATTCTCATGTTGCCATTGGGCAAACTGAGCCGGACTGATTTGCACCAATTGGCACATCTCATCCAACGTAAAATAACGCTTGGCAGGAATAACCGGATTATTGTTGTTTGTCATAGTAATGCTCCACCATGCCTTTGAGTTTTTGACTGGCATGGAAAGTTACCACACGGCGTGCGGTAATCGGCACTTCTTCGCCTGTTTTAGGGTTACGGCCTGGGCGTTGAGGTTTATCGCGCAATTGGAAATTACCGAAACCGGAAATTTTAATTTCTTCACCACGCGCCAAAGTGCTACGGATTTCTTCAAAAAAGAGCTCGACGATTTCTTTGGCATCATTCTTGGTGACGTTGCTGACTTTGTCGACCAAAATATCAGCCAATTCTGCTTTAGTTAGTGTCATGTGTTTACCTTCATTCAAACTGGTGCAATTATTACCAAAATTCTTTTAAAAATCAAGTCCTCACCAAAAAATCAAATATTATTGGCGATTTTTAGCGACAACTTTTATCTTATGTTAAGCGCGAAGCTGTGCATCTTTTTCGGCTGCCGCTTTAATCATTTTCGCAACCAAAGGCTCGATGACTTCATCTGTCAGCGTGTTTTCCATATCTTGCAAAATGATTTTGACGGCAACGCTCTTCATGCCTTCAGGCACGCCCGTACCGCGGTAAACGTCAAACACTCTGATTTCTTGAACCAGCTTGTTCGCCGCCGCTTTCAGGGCATTTAACAAATCATCATGCGTCACAGCTTCAGGCATTACAAATGCCAAATCTCGGCGTGCAGGTTGGAATTTGGATACGGACTGATAACGGGTTTTCTCACGACCCAATACCGCATCCATATCGATTTCAAATACCAGCGGCGCTTGCGGCAAATCATATTTTTGCAGCCATTTCGGATGCAACTCGCCAACAAAACCAACTACTCGGCCGTCTGAAACAATATTGGCGGCGCGTCCAGGATGCAATGCCGGATGTTCGGTCTTAACAAAGGATACTTCTTTGTTTTTCAAAAGGCTCTCAACATCGGCTTTCATATCGTAGAAATCCACGTTGCGTGTTTTTTCTCCCCATTGCTCAGGCAGCACGGAGCCATACCACAAACCGCCGATACGTTCGTTTTGAACAAATTGATCAGCCGAATCTTTGCTGAACACGCGGGCAATTTCAAATACGCGTACACGGTTTTGCTTACGGTTCAAATTGTTTTGCAAAACTTCCACCAAACCGCCGATAAGCGTAGAACGCATAACGGCATACTGCGCCGCCAACGGATTTTGCAGACGGATAGGATTGGTATTGGCAGCAAAGTCTTTCTCCCATTGCTCATCCACAAACGCATAGCTGACCACTTCGCGGTAACCGCGAGCCGCCATTTCGTTATAAACTGCAAAGCGCGGGCGTTTGGTTTCAGGCAATGCCAACATTTTCAGACGGCCTGAAGTATAGTCGTCAGGAATATTTTCATAACCGTAAACGCGGCCAATTTCTTCAATCAAATCGGCTTCGATTTCGATATCGAAACGGAAGCTAGGAGAAGTAACACGGAAGCCTTCTGCGGTTTTCTCAGGCTGCAAACCCAAGTGTTGCAAGATAATTTCGACTTGCTCGGCAGGAATTTCAACGCCCAATACCGTTTTCAGACGGCCTAAACGCAATTCAACCTGTTTTGCCTCAGGCAATTTTCCTTGTGCCTCAACCATTTCACCAGCTGCACCACCGCAAATCTGCAACACCAATTCGGTAGCACGCTCAATGGCATCAGCTTGCAAGCGGTAATCCACGCCACGCTCAAAACGGAAAGAAGAATCCGAGCCAAAACCGTATTGACGGGATTTACCGGCAATACTCTCCGGAGTAAACCAAGCCGCTTCCAGCACGATATTTTGCGTGTCGTCTGAAACCGCGCTTGCCTCGCCGCCCATCAAGCCGGCCAAGCTCAACGCACCTTTTTCATCAGCGACCACCAGTGTATTGTCAGCCAAAGTAACCGTCTTCTCATTCAGGCACGCCAAAGTCTCGCCATTTTGAGCACGGCGGACAATCAAATTGCCTGACAGCTTATCCGCATCGAAAACATGCATAGGCTGACCGATTTCCAGCATGACATAGTTGCCGATGTCCACTAATGCGGAAATGCTGCGGATACCGCTGCGTTCCAAACGTTGTTTCATCCAATCCGGAGTAGCCGCTTTCGCATTAACATTTTCAATAACGCGGCTGACAAAACGACCGCAGTCAGCCGGTGCATCAATACGGACAGCCTGTTTTTTCTCACTGCCGATAGAGGCCGTCTGAATTTCAACAGGCGTAAACGCACATTGAGTCAACGCAGAAACCTCACGCGCAATGCCCTTAACACTCAAGCAATCAGCACGGTTAGGCGTAATTTTCAACGTAAACAGCGTATCGTCCAAATCCAAGTATTCGCGGATATTGGTACCGACAGGCGCATCTTCAGGCAGAATGTGCAGACCGTCTACACCATCATCAGGCAAACCCAGTTCATTGGTCGAACACAGCATACCGTTTGATGGCACACCACGCATTTTAGTCGGCTTAATTTTAAAGTTACCCGGTAAAACGGCACCCGGCAACGAACACGGCACTTTAATACCCGGCTTGACATTCGGCGCACCACAAACAATCTGCACCAACTCGCCCGTACCCGCATCAACTTGGGTAACGTTCAAACGGTCTGCATCAGGATGTTTTTCAACGGATTTTACTTCGGCAACAACCACACCGCTGAAAGCAGGGGCGGCAGTATCGATTTCTTCCACTTCCAAACCGGCCATGGTCAAAAGATGTTCCAGTTTATCGGCAGAAAGATCAGGATTGGCTTGGGTTTTCAGCCATGAATAAGGAAATTGCATATTATTTTCTCTACTATCAGGCCGTCTGAAACAAATTTTTATCAGACGAAATCAGTAATATCTATTCACTTTTCAGACGGCCTATCAAAGACCATCTGAAATTTATTTAAACTGCTTCAAGAAGTTCAAATCGTTATCAAAGAACAAGCGCAAATCATTGACGTTGTAGCGCAACATGGCAAAGCGGTCGAGGCCAATACCAAAAGCGAAACCGGTATATTTTTCAGGGTCGATATTGACGTTTTTCAACACGTTAGGATGTACCATACCGCAACCGCCTACTTCCAACCATTTGCCGTTTTCACCCATGATGTCGATTTCGGCAGAAGGCTCGGTAAATGGAAAGAAAGACGGACGGAAACGCACTTGCAGGTCATCGCGCTCAAAGAAGCGACGGATAAAGTCAGTAAACACAGCTTTCAAGTCGGCAAAAGTCACATCCTCTTCTACCCACAAACCTTCGGCCTGATGGAACATAGGCGAGTGAGTGGCATCACTGTCCACGCGGTAAACGCGGCCGGGAGCAATAATACGGATAGGCGGCTCTTTTTTGTCGAGCATATAGCGGATTTGAATAGGCGAAGTGTGTGTGCGCAAAACGTCGCCGTTTTCAACGTAGAACGTATCTTGCATCGCACGCGCTGGGTGATTTGCAGGAATATTCAAGGCTTGGAAATTATGGAAATCGTCTTCGATTTCAGGGCCGTCCGCTACTTCAAAACCCATACCGTGAAACAGCTCAACCACGCGTTGCAAAGTCAAAGTAACTGGATGCAAACCGCCATGTTCTTGCGCACGGCCCGGCAAAGTAATATCTAAGGCTTCTGCAGCCAATTGGGCTTGCAGCTTAGCTTCATTTAGGGCATCGCGTTTGGCATTAAAGGCCATCTGAAACTGATTTTTGCATTCGTTGATGTGCGCGCCTATGGTTTTACGCTCTTCAGGAGACATTTGACCTAAAGTTTTCAAAAGTCCGGTCAATTCGCCGGTTTTACCAAGATAGCGTGCTTTAATTTGTTCTAAGGCATTGAAGTCTTGCGCGGCTTCAATAGCGGCAATACCTTCTGCAACGATACGGTTTACATTTTCCATGGTGGTTTATCGTCTGTTTGTTGATGGCAGGCCGCCTGAAACAACAAAGCCGTCTGTTGGATTTGATTGCAAACCCGTTCAGACGGCCTTTTGTCTTATTGCGGCCAATCCGTTTGATAAGAGTGGCCTATTTTATCGCAAATCAGTATAAAAAAATAGAGTTTAAAGAAAGAAAATCAACTACATAGAGTTTCTTTTAGAAAAGAAAAAAGGAAGCATAAGCTTCCTTTTTAAATAATCTTATCGAATTAAGCAGCCAAAGCAGCTTTAGCTTTTTCAACCAATTGTGCAAATGCAGCTTTGTCGAATACAGCCAAATCAGCCAATACTTTGCGGTCGATTTCGATAGCAGCGCGTTTCAGGCCGTTCATGAATTTGCTGTAAGACAGACCATTTTCACGAGCTCCTGCGTTGATACGAACGATCCACAGTTGACGGAATTGACGTTTGCGTTGGCGACGGTCACGGTATGCGTATTGACCGGCTTTCATTACCGCTTGTTTGGCAACACGGTAAACGTTTTTACGACGACCGCGGTAGCCTTTGGCTAACGCGAAGACTTTTTGGTGACGAGCACGAGCGGTAACACCGCGTTTTACGCGTGGCATATTCTAAACTCCTTAAGCGTAGGGCAACATTTTAGCAACAGAAGCCAAATCACGTGAATCCACCATAGCGGTGCCGCGCAATTGACGTTTAGTTTTAGTGGTTTTTTTGGTCAGGATGTGACTTTTGAACGCATGACCGCGTTTTACACCACCGTTACCCAGTACTTTAAAGCGTTTTTTCGCGCTAGACTTGGTTTTCATTTTAGGCATTGGAAAACTCCATTCGTTATTAGATAAGGTATAAGGGGGTTTTGAAATAAATTTCAAACACTTGGAACCCAAAATACCACGGTTTTTGCCGCTAATTAAACCTTATTCCGAGCGGCAATCGAAATAAGCCTTGTATTATAGCTTTATTTTTTCTTAGGCGCAATCATCATTACCATTTGTCGGCCTTCCATTTTAGGGAAGGACTCGATTTGTGCCACCTCAGCCAACTCTTCTTTTACGCGTTCAAGTAGTTGGGCGCCCAATTGTTGGTGGGCCATCTCACGACCGCGGAAACGCAATGTCACTTTGACTTTGTCACCATCGGCAAGGAAACGGTTAATGTTGCGCATCTTGATTTGATAGTCGCCTTCATCAGTACCCGGACGGAATTTAATTTCCTTGATCTGTACCTGCTTTTGGTTTTTCTTGGCTTCGTCGCGCTTCTTGGCTTGTTGGTATTTATATTTACCGTAATCCATCAGTTTGCATACGGGTGGTTTGGCAGTTGGGGAAATTTCTACCAAATCGACATCTTGCTCTTCGGCCATAGCCAGAGCTTCACGAACTGAAACGACACCAAGCTGATCGCCTGACTCACTGATTAATCGCACTTCTTTAACGGTAATTTCACCATTGATTCGTGCTTCGCGTTCTTGAGCGATGATGATACTCCTTATAAATAATAGTAAAATATCTCAACCTAGTTGAGTACTGTTAATTTTAACTAAAACATCAAATTATGTTAATTATCAATATGCTTTCTATAAAAACCCTCAAGCATATCTTCAATTTCAAAACAACTATATCCTCGATCACCTAGTATGTTAAGTGCTTGTTCGGCGCTACTTTTATCATCACCAGCTAAAGAGCTGAAGAAGTCAGCAATAACTTTATCATTGCTAACAAAATATACCTTATTATCTCTATTTTTTACTTGATCAAACACTTCGTCAGCATATTCCTCTAAATCTCGTGACTTTACATTGTTTCTCTGTAGATATACCGTTACTGCTAAAACTTTTGCTAAATCGTCTTGATTATTTCCGACAAGTAGTTCAATTATAAAATCACGAAGTTCACTGTTTTCATTATTAGAATAACGCTCTATATAGGTTTCTATTTCGTGCAGTAGAAAGTTCCTGTTTGGATAATTTAAGATTTGTTTTATTGTAGCCTTATCATATCCCCGAGTATTTAAGATAGAGATTATTTCTTTTATATCATTATGATTTTGTGAATTTGCCAGTTCAGTAATTAATTCAGAGTCAGTGAATGACTTATAATTCTTACTATTCAAAAAGCTATCAACTGCACCATATAAGGCAGCACCAGCTAAATCAGATAGAAAACCCATCTTAACATTCCTTACATAAATATAGTCAATTACTTAGCGCCTCTTTAATTTCAATTTGCAATTGTGCAATGAAATCATCGATATTCAAAGAACCCAAGTCTTCTGCTTTGCGGCGTACCGCAACTTTGTTTTCTTGTTTCTCTTTATCGCCGACAACGATTTGATAAGGGAAACGGTATTGGCTGTTGTCGCGGATTTTGTAACCGATTTTTTCGTTACGCAAATCCAATTCGACACGGAAGCCCGCTGCCTGCAATTTGGCAGCCACCTCGCGACAATAATCTGCTTGGTTCTCGGTGATATTCATAATCACCATTTGAACCGGCGCAAGCCACAATGGGAACGAGCCTGCATGGTTTTCAATCAGAATACCGATGAAGCGCTCCAATGAGCCCAAAATAGCACGGTGCAACATTACAGGACGCGCACGGTCGTTGTTTTCAGTTACATATTCTGCATTCAAACGCTCCGGCAATACGAAGTCCAACTGCAGGGTACCGCACTGCCAAGAGCGACCCAAGGCATCTTTGACATGGTACTCAATCTTAGGACCATAGAATGCACCTTCGCCAGGCAATTCTTCCCACTCTACGCTGCAAGCGGTCAATGCATCACGCAGGCCTTGTTCGGCTTTATCCCAAACTTCGTCAGAACCTGCACGTTGTTCAGGGCGGAGGGACAACTTCACAGCAACATCATGGAAGCCGAATTGTTTGTAAATGCGAACCAGCAATTCATTGAATGCACGTGCTTCATCAACGATTTGATCTTCGGTACAGAAGATATGCGCATCATCTTGCACAAAACCGCGAACACGCATCAGACCATGCAATGCACCGCTTAGTTCATTGCGGTGGCAAGAACCGAACTCAGCCAAACGCATTGGTAAATCGCGATATGAGCGCAAGCCGTTATTGAAAATTTGCACATGACCCGGACAGTTCATCGGTTTAACCGCGTATTCGCGTTTTTCGGAACTGGTCACGAACATATTGTCTTTATAGTTTTCCCAGTGGCCGGATTTTTCCCAGAAGGTTTTATCCATAATCTGAGGTGTTTTCACCTCTTTATAACCAGCAGCATTCAGCTCTTTACGCATATGCTGCTCAATCACTTGCCACAAAGCCCAGCCTTTAGGATGCCAGAACACCATGCCCGGTGCTTCATCTTGCAGGTGGAATAAATCCAATTGTTTACCCAGCTTACGGTGGTCGCGTTTTTCTGCTTCCTCGATGCGTTGGATATAGGCTTTCAATTCGTCTTTACTTGCCCAAGCCGTACCGTAAATACGTTGCAACATTTCATTATTGCTGTCGCCGCGCCAGTATGCGCCTGCTAGTTTGGTCAGCTTAAAGTTTTTCAAGAAACGAGTATTGGGAACGTGAGGACCGCGGCACATATCGACGTATTCTTGATGATGATACATACCCATTGCTTCCACTTCAGGCATGTCTTCAATCAGACGCAATTTGTACTCTTCGCCGCGATCTTGGAAAATTTTGATGGTTTCTGCACGAGGCGTCATCACTTTAATGACGTCATAGTCTTGTGCAATCAACTCTTTCATGCGCGCTTCGATGGCGGCTACATCATCAGGCGTAAATGGTTTTTCAGTTGCGATATCGTAATAGAACCCGTCTTCAATGACCGGGCCGATAACCATTTTGGCATCTGGGTAGAGCTGCTTGACCGCATGACCGACCAAGTGCGCGCAGGAGTGGCGGATAATTTCCACACCTTCTTTGTCTTTAGGCGTAATGATTTGAACGTGGGCATCTTCGGTAATCGGATCGCAAGCATCCACCAATTTACCATTAACCTTGCCCGCTACCGTTGCCTTTGCCAAACCTGCACCGATAGACGCTGCAATTTGCGCCACGGTAACGGGTGATTCATATTGGCGGACCGAACCGTCCGGCAAGGTAATGTTCAACATCAGAAAGCTCCAAAACATTAAAAAATAACGGCATAAAGCCGTTATGGAAATTTGGTAGGCACAATTGGACTCGAACCAACGACCCCCACCATGTCAAGGTGGTGCTCTAACCAACTGAGCTATGTGCCTTCATCTAAGTCGCTTATTGTAACGAAGCGTGTTCCCTTTTGCAAGCATCTGTAAATACTTTTCAGACGGCCTGAATATTTTTGTTTGATTTATACCTCATTTTTTATTTCCTCTATCATTCAGGCCGTCTGAAGCATTGTTTTGACTGAGATAAAATCCCGCCGTCAACCAACGAAAAATCCTTTATAATCTGCCCTTTCATTTCGCACACACGCGAACGTCCAATCTATTATTACTATGCTCAAATTTACCTTACACAAAAAAGACGGTCATGCCCGACGCGGCACTTTGGAACTGAACCACGGCAAAATCGAAACGCCGGTATTTATGCCTGTCGGCACATATGGTTCGGTCAAAGCAATGAGCCCGCAAAACCTGCATGACATCAAAGCGCAAATCATCTTAGGCAACACTTACCATCTGTGGCTGCGCCCAGGTTTGGAAGTCATCGAACAATTCGGCGGCCTGCACGAATTTATCGGCTGGGATAAGCCGATTTTGACCGACTCGGGCGGTTTTCAAGTGTTTTCGTTATCTGATATGCGTAAGCTGACCGAAGAAGGCTGTACATTCCAAAGCCCGATCAACGGAGACAAACTGTTCCTCTCGCCAGAAGTGTCGATGAAAATCCAAACCGTATTGAATTCCGACATCGTAATGCAGTTGGACGAGTGCACCCCTGGCGAAGCAACGCACAGCCAAGCGCAAAAATCGCTGCAAATGAGCCTGCGCTGGGCGGAACGAAGCAAAAAGGCTTTTGAAGACCTGAAAAACCCGAATGCGCTGTTTGGCATTGTACAAGGCGCGATGTATGAAGATTTGCGCGAAGAATCGCTGAAAGGTTTGGAAGAGCTCGACTTCCCCGGCTTGGCCATCGGCGGCTTGTCCGTTGGCGAACCCAAGCCCGAAATGTACCGCATGTTGCGCGCTGTCGGCCCTATCCTGCCGGAACACAAACCACATTACTTGATGGGCGTCGGCACGCCTGAAGATTTGGTGTACGGCGTGGCACACGGCGTGGACATGTTCGACTGCGTTATGCCCACCCGCAATGCGCGTAACGGCTGGCTGTTTACCCGTTTTGGCGATTTGAAAATCAAAAACGCCAAACACAAGCTCGACAAACGTCCGATTGACGAAAGTTGCACCTGCTACGCCTGTCAGAATTTCAGCCGCTCCTACCTGCACCATCTGCACCGAGTCGGCGAAATCTTGGGCGCACAGCTCAACACCATCCACAACCTGCACTTCTACCAAGTCATCATGGCAGAAATGCGCGAAGCCATCGAGCAAGGCAAATTTGCCGATTGGCAGGCGCAATTCCATGAAAACCGCGCCCGCGGTGTGGATTAATCCTTTTAAAGGCCGTCTGAAATCAGATTTTAATTCAAACTGCTTTTCAGACGGCCTCAATATTCTTAATTAATAAAGCACAATCATGTCCCGTTTCCATACCGAACCGCCCTTAGCCTACACCGCACAAAACCGTACCGCCGTCCTGCTGCTCAACCTCGGCACGCCTGACGCACCCACTGCTGCCGCAGTCAAGCCTTACTTGAAAGAATTTCTGTCCGATCAACGCGTTGTCGAACTGCCCAAGCTCTTATGGCAACCGATATTGCGCGGCTTGGTATTGACTTTTCGCCCGAAAAAAAGCGCGCATGCCTATGAAAAAGTTTGGTTTAAAGAAGGTTCGCCGCTTGAGGTTTACACACACCGCCAAGCAGAAGCCCTGGCCAAACATTTACCCGATGTCATCGTCCGTCATGCCATGACTTACGGCAATCCAAGCGTTGCCGATGTTTTGGCGGAACTCAAAGCCCAAGGTGTGGGCAAATTGCTGGTCATCCCGCTCTATCCGCAATATGCCGGTTCTTCTACCGGGGCGGCTTTGGACAAAGTGTTTCAAGAGTTATTGCTGCAACGCAACCAAATGAGCGTCCGCACCGTCTCCCGTTATTACGACGATGCCGCCTATATTCAAGCCATGAAGCAGCATATTGAAGCCTATTGGGCTCAAAACGGACGCAGCGAAAAACTGATGTTGAGTTTCCACGGTATTCCGCAAAAGCATCACGACGACGGCGACCCCTATCCTGACGAGTGCCACCATACTGCCAAGCTGTTGGCGCAGGCATTGGGCTTGTCCGAACAAGAATACATCGTTTCTTTCCAAAGCCAGTTTGGCAAATCCCAATGGGTCAAGCCCAGCACACAAGCCCTGTTTGATCAGCTTCCGAAACAAGGCACAACCAAACTCGATGTATTCTGCCCCGGCTTCCTGGCCGACTGCCTCGAAACCATGGAAGAAATCGCCATTATGGGACGCGAACAATTCCACGCCGCCGGCGGCAAAGAATACCGTTACATCCCCTGCCTCAACGATTCCGCCAACTGGATTGCCGCACTTGCACAATTAAGTCGGGCCAATCTGCAAGGCTGGATTTGACCTAAACCAAAGGCCGTCTGAAAAATCTACTTTCAGACGGCCTTTAGCGTTATCATCAAGCCATTAAAACGCAAACCAAGCGTGTGGCCATCAAAAACACCACTCAAAAAGGAACACATCATGACTGCACTCCGCCCTATCCTGCTCCTTCTGACCGCACTCAGCCTCCCAACTGCTTTTGCCGCTGATGCCTCACTGATAAGCAAAGGACAAAAAATTTACGAAACCAACTGCGCCGCCTGCCACGGTAAAAAAGGCGAAGGCCGGGGTGCCATGTTCCCGCCTTTATTCCAGTCCGACTATATCAATAAAAAACCGCAAGCCCTGTTGCAAAGCATGACCAAAGGCATCAACGGCCCGATTAAAGTAAACGGCAAATCCTACAACGGCTTCATGCCTGCTACCGCCATCAACGATGCCGATGTCGCCGCCGTTGCCACTTACATCATGAACGCCTTTAATAATGGCGGCGGTACGATTACTGAAGCAGATGTCAAAAAATCTCACGGGAAAAAATAAAACGTCTCTCCCCTAAAGGCCGTCTGAACATTTCAGACGGCCTTTTCGATACGGAACACATTTTTGTTTCCATATTTATGGTTACGCAACATCAACAAACATACGCAAAAAACCGTCAAACCAAAAAAAGCATATGCGTTTTGTGTTAAAGTAAACATTATTTATCGGCTGTTTTGCGTCCAGGCCGTCTGAAAGGTTTTATGTTATGAACTTTTTCCGCAAGACTGTTTTATTTCTAGTCGTCCTCTCCATATTTGCCACCTGCGGCTCCTTTATTTCCCAATACGTTTTGGGCATGAACCCGTGCGTATTGTGCATCCTGCAACGCTTGTGCGTATTGGCTGTCGGGCTGTTGGCCATTGTTACGGCATTCAGTTCTCAATCTTCCAAATTTGCCCGCTCGCTCTCGGCATTGTTGATTGCCGCTCCGGCCGTTTACGGCGCAGGTGTCGCCGCCTATCAAATTTGGCTGCAAAGCCTGCCGCCCGGCACCGCCCCTTCTTGCGGCGCACCTTGGACCTTCCGCCTGCGCGACTGGCCTTTGTTCGATTGGTTTGAACCCATCGTCCGCGGCTTTGGCAACTGCGCCGAGCCGGACTATCTATTCGGCGTCGCCCTGCCGGTGTGGAGTATTTTGTATTTCAGCTTTGTCGTATTGCTGCTGCTTTGGGCTTGGTTGAAAACCAGAAAAATCTAATTGGTTTCGATATAAAAAGGCCGTCTGAAATTTCAGACGGCCTTTTGTTCTTTAAACTGTTTAGTCCAGATTCAACACGGCAGAAGTGTAAACGTCTTGTACGTCGTCCAAATCTTCCAATGCGTCAATCAGTTTTTGCATCTTAACCGCATCTTCGCCGCTCAACTCGGTTTCGTTTTGGGCGCGCATGGTAACGTCACCGTCAACAGATTTATAACCTGCCGCCTCCAAAGCCGATTTCACACCGGCCCAGTCGTTCGGCGCGGTAACCACTTCGATGGAACCGTCGTCGTTGGTGATGACGTCTTCCGCACCGGCTTCCAAAGCTGCTTCCATCAGCGCATCCTCGTCAACGCCCGGTTCAAACACCAAATAGCCTTGATGAACGAAGTTGAACGCTACGCAGCCGTCGGTACCCAAGTTACCGCCGTTTTTAGTGAACGCGTGACGCACATCGGCAACGGTACGGGTTTTGTTGTCGGTCAGACAGTCCACCATCAAAGCCGCGCCGCCGATGCCGTAGCCTTCGTAACGCAACTCGATGTATTCCACACCTTCCAGATTGCCCGTACCTTTATCGATGGCACGTTGCACGTTGTCTTTAGGCATATTGTTTTCAGCGGCTTTTTCCAAAGCCAGGCGCAGGCGCGGGTTCGCGCCGGGGTCACCGCCGCCCATGCGGGCAGCAACGGTAATTTCTTTAATCAGACGGGTGAAGATTTTGCCGCGTTTGGCATCTTGTCGGGCTTTTTTGTGTTGGATATTTGCCCACTTACTATGGCCTGCCATATTGATTCCTTTCGTTTTTTCACGCGTTGAGGCGGAATTTGCTTCATTTGTAAGGCGTGCATTTTATCATAAGTTGCCTTTAGCCAAAATATTCAGACGGCCCGAATATTTGCAAAAAAAAGGCCGTCTGAAAACAAAGAAACCTTTTTTAAATAAAGAAGCACATTTGCGGCAAACCTTTGTCAGTTTTTCGTTTTAATTCACGAAGGTTTACGGTATGATGACAAAATCGGTTAAAATTGTTAACAACTTAACCGGTATCGAATGGCAAAACGGCCTGCTCGCCGATGTTGCCAACCATGAAAAATGAGAGGGGGTAGTTACCCGTATCATTTTATTTTTATTGTTTTTATTAAAGGTTTTATTATGGAAGAAATATTGTCTGCTCTGGTGGGTGCAGTCAATCAGATTCTTTGGGACTACCTGCTGATTTATGCCTTAATCGGTATCGGCCTGTTTTTTACCCTGTACTTGGGCGCGCCGCAAATAACCAAATTGGGGACGGGTTTCAAATCCGTTTTCGGCGGCTTGTTCAGCAAAAAAGACAAAGACCACGAAGGCAAATCCCTGTCTCAATTTCAAGCGCTTGCCGTGGCGATTTCCGCGCAAATCGGTACCGGTAACGTTGCCGGCGTCGCTACTGCGATTACCGCCGGTGGCCCGGGTGCCATTTTTTGGATGTGGTTGTCTGCCATTTTGGGCATGTCTACCATTTTTGCAGAAGCCGTTTTGGCGCAAAAATACCGCGTGGTCAGCCACGGCAAATACATCGGCGGCCCTGCGTTTTACATTACGCACGGCCTGACTCCGAAAATCGGCCGTGGCGCGGCGCGTTTCCTGTCCGGCTTTTTCTCTATTGCCTTGATTATCGCGCTGGGTTTCATCGGTAACGCGACCCAATCCAACTCTATCGCTTCGGCCATGAATTTGGCTTTCGATATTCCTCCGATAGCTGTCGGTATTGCTTTGGCGGTATTCGCCGGCCTGATTATCATCGGCGGCATCAACCGCATTGCCGGTATCGCGCAATTTGTCGTGCCGTTTATGGCGGTGATTTACATCTTGTGTGCCGTGATTATTTTGTTCAAATTCTCCGACCACATCATCCCGATGTTCCACAATATTTTTGTCGCCGCCTTCAATCCTGAAGCGGTATTGGGCGGTGCGGCCGGTATCGGTATGCGCGAGGCAGTCCGCTTCGGTGTGGCACGCGGCCTGTTTTCCAATGAAGCCGGTATGGGTTCGACCCCGCACGCTCATGCAACCGCTAACGTCAAACACCCTGTGCAACAAGGTATGGCCGCGTTTATCGGTATCTTTATCGATACGCTGATGGTCTGCACGGCAACCGCGCTGATTATCCTGCTGACCGACGCCAACTTGTCCGGCGAAACCGGCGCTGCGGTTACCCAACTGGCTTTTAACAAGGCCTTCCCGGGTTTCGGTTCGCAACTGCTCGCCATCTGTCTGACCTTCTTCGCCTTTACCACCATCATCGGCTGGTACTACTTCGGCGAATCCAATATCCGCTTCCTGTTCCGCGGCAAACACTTGGGTATCTACCGCGCACTGGTTTTGGTGGCCATCGTATTGGGTACCTTGGGTAAAGTGGATTTGGTTTGGAGTATGTCCGATATGTTCAACGGCTTTATGGTCTTGCCGAACTTAATCGCCCTCTTCCTGCTGCGTAAGGAAATCCGTGCGGTTTACGACGATTATTTGGCGCAAACCAAAGCCGGCAAAGAGTTGACCTACAACTATGAATTCCACGAATTCCACGACAAAAACCCAGGTTAACGACAAACAAAAACCTCTCAGTCAAACTGAGAGGTTTTTTATTTCAGGCCGTCTGAATCTACAACACATAAAAATAAATGCTGATAAATTGCGTCAAACTGCCTGCCAAGACAAACAAGTGCCAGATACCGTGGCCGTGGCGGATTTTCGTATCGTTGATAAACCAATAAATCCCCACGCTATACAATATGCCGCCCAACACCAGCCAAAACAACCCGCCGGCCGAAAGCGACTGTATCAGCGGCCACACCGCCACCACAATCAACCAGCCCATCAACACATAAATCACCATCGACAGCAGCCGCTTCTCGCTTTTGCGCCCAATCGTCAGCTCCTGAACAATGCCCAGCAAAGCCAGTCCCCACGACACGCCGAAAAGCGACCAGCCCCAGCCGCCGTGAAGGGTAATCAGCGTAAACGGCGTATAGCTGCCTGCAATCAAAAGATAAATCATACAATGATCGACCTTTTGCAAAATCGCCTTGGCCTTCGGCTGCGGAATACTGTGGTATAAGGTTGAACCCAAATACAGGAGCAGCAGGCAGACTCCGTAAGTCAGTGCACCGGCAATCCGATAGCCGTCCGCCGATTCCACCGCTTTCACCAGCATCAGCACCAAGGCCGCCACTGCCAACAAGAAACCGGCCAAATGGCTGTACGCATTAAATCTCTCGCCGTGATACATAAACCATTCTCATTTATAAAAGACCAAAGTGTACGCCAAGACAGGCGCTTCGTCAGAGAAATCGGTTTAAAAATAAGTTAAAGCGCAAAGGCCGTCTGAAAAACACGACCCTGCAATATAACAAAAACATCTTTGCAACAAACAAACCATTCTTTCCCTTTTTCAGACGGCCTCACTAAAGTATCGGCTATCGCCAAGGTTGCAAAGAGAGAAAAAATGTCTATCCAAAACCACCACCTCGACTGGCTCGAAGCCGAGTCTATCTACATCATCCGCGAAGTGATTGCCAATGCTCAAAATCCGGCCCTGCTGTTTTCCGGCGGCAAAGACTCCGTCGTATTGCTGGCGCTTGCCGTCAAAGCCTTCCAAATCGAAGGCCGTCCGCTGAAGCTGCCGTTCAAACTCCTGCATGTCGATACCGGCCACAACTACCCCGAAGTCATCCGTTTCCGCGATGATACGGTCGCGCGTACCGGCGTACAACTTGTGGTCGGCAGCGTAGAAGAATCCATCCGCAAAGGCAGCGTCGTCTTGCGCCGCGAAACCGATTCGCGCAACGCCGCCCAAGCCGTTACACTGGTTGAAACCATTGAAGAACAAGGCTTTGATGCACTGATGGGCGGCGCACGCCGCGATGAAGAGAAAGCGCGTGCCAAAGAACGCATCTTCTCTTTCCGCGACGAGTTCGGCCAATGGGATCCCAAAAACCAACGTCCCGAATTATGGTCGCTCTACAATACGCGCCTGTTCCAAGGCGAAAACATGCGCGTTTTCCCGATTTCCAACTGGACGGAATTGGACATCTGGCAATACATCGCACGCGAAAAGCTCGCCCTGCCGCCGATTTATTACACCCACAAACGCGAAGTTGTCGAACGAAACGGCCTGCTCGTTCCCGTTACCCCGTTGACCCCAAAACGCGAAGGCGAAATTGCCCAAATCCGCGATGTCCGCTTCCGCACCGTCGGCGATATTTCCTGCACCTGCCCGGTTGCCAGCACTGCCGCCACACCGGAAGACATCATTGCCGAAACCGCCGCCGCAACCATTTCCGAACGCAGCGCCACGCGCATGGACGACCGCGTATCGGAAGCGGCAATGGAGGAGCGCAAAAAACAAGGCTATTTCTAAACCTGTTTTTCAGACGACCCATATATATATTTCAAACCCGAACAACACGGCAAAGCCATCCGCCACTGCCGTGTTGTTTGCTTTATTATTCTTGCAAATATCATTTAACAACAAAAGCTTAATCAATCATCCTGACAAAGCGGCAAACAATAAAACATAAACAAACATGGTATAATAAACGCTTACAGGCAGAGATTTAGACAAAAATCTCAGGCCGTCTGAAGGAGGAGACACATGAATCGACGCGTTTATATCGTACATGGCTTTGAAGGCAATCCGCACGACAACTGGTTTGACTGGCTTTGCGCCCAAATCAAAAGCACCGGCGCACAAGCAATCTCCCTCGCCATGCCCAATCCCGACAAACCAAGCACGACCGCGTGGCAATTTACCCTTGACCAGCACATCGGCAAGCCCGATGCCCATACCTTCCTAGTCGGCCACAGCCTCGGTTGCATTACCCTCCTTCACTTCCTCAGCCGTCAACAGCCGCAAAAAATCGGCGGCCTGCTGCTTGCCGCCGGTTTTGCCGATACACTGCCGCCCCTACCCGCGCTTGATGCCTACATTAAAGCAGCGTCCCCCGATTTCGACATCCTGCGCAAAATCGACATGCCCAAACACTGCCTGGTTTCCGACAACGACACCCATGTTCCGCCCGAACTGACTTTGGACATGGCGGCCAAACTCAAAAGCCCTGTTACCCATATCCCCGAAGGCGGCCATTTGATGGCTTCAGACGGCTTTACCCAACTGCCGCAGGCTTGGGAAGTGCTGAAACCCATGTTGACCGACTAAACACACACAATAATCCGGTTTTCAGACGGCCTTGTCTGTCCTCCCTCCCCATAACAGGCCGTCTGAACGACAATAAAAAACAACCTGCCCTTTCAAGCAGGTTGTTTCTTTTTATGCCTTATTGACGGCAAATTTAATATCGCACCGTCCATTCAATCTCACCACCGGCCCTCATTGGCACAAGCTCGCCATCGCCGTAAGGTACGCTGGCAGGAACGGTTTGCGTTTGTTTGACCAATGTGATGGTATCGGAATTTTCAGGCAGACCGTAGAAACGTGGGCCGTTTTTAGAAGCAAAGGCTTCCAGTTTGCCCAACGCGCCTGCTTTCTCAAACACTTCGGCATAAAGCTCGATGGCAGTCATTGCGCTGAACATACCGGCACAACCGCAAGCATTTTCTTTGGCAGTCTTGGCATGTGGCGCAGAGTCCGTACCAAGGAAGAATTTGTGCGCCTTATCGCCGGTAACGGCGGCAACCAAAGCCTGACGGTGGGTTTCGCGCTTGAGTACGGGCAGGCAGAAATGATGAGGGCGCACGCCGCCAACCAAAAGGTCGTTACGGTTGAGCAGCAAGTGTTGCGGCGTCACAGACGCGGCAACATTATCGCCGGCTTCCAATACCAGTCGGGCTGCCTCAGCAGTGGTGATGTGTTCAAACACAACTTTGAGGTTGGGCACTTGCGCCAAAACCGGCTTCATCACGCGCTCGATAAAGGCGGCCTCGCGGTCAAAAATATCAATTTCAGGATCGGTCACTTCGCCGTGAACCAAGAACAAAATGCCCTGTTTCGCCATTTCCTCCAACACGGGAATCAGTTTGAACAAGTCGGTCACGCCGGAATCGGAATTGGTGGTCGCGCCTGCTGGATAAAGTTTGAAAGCCACGATACCGGCAGCCTTGGCTTCACGCACGAGTTCGAGAGTGGCATTGTCGGTCAAATAAAGCGTCATCAACGGCTGGAAGGCGCTGCCTTCTGGCAGGGCGGCCATAATGCGCTCTTTGTATGCTTGGGCATCGGCAACGCTGACGACGGGCGGCTTCAGGTTGGGCATGATAACCGCGCGGCCCATTTGTCGGGCGGTGTACGGGACAACGGCTTTGAGCGCGTCGCCGTCGCGCAGGTGTAAGTGCATATCGTCGGGGCGGATGATGGTCAGGGTTTGCATAGCTTACTTTCGAGTGGTTTGGTTTGATAATGTTTCAGACGGCCTTTATTTGGCGGTAACGGTTTCTAGCAATTTGATGTTTTTCAATCGTCAACCGGCTTAAGGCAAAACGGCGGCCTTATTGTCGTAAGAATGATGGGTCAAATAAAAAACAGCCTGTACCGGAAAATGCTCGGACGACGTTGTTTTAACGGTCAGCAAGGTTTCTTTCGGACTGCCGGACGCGCGCCATGCGTAGGAAATCTGACGCATAGGCAACGGGGTTTCCGCCAAATTATCGGCACGCAATTCAGCGTTCAAACCTTGCGGCGGATTTTCTGCCAAAGCCAAAAATTGTTTGAAAATCAGATGGTCGTCGGCTTTAGCCGTGCGCACGCTGCAACTGTCTTCAGTCAGGCTCAAATAATAATCTACGCCGTTTTCCGTTTTCTTCCAAATGCTTAATGCCTCCAAATCCATCATTCCGGCAGGCAAATCGGCAATATCTTTTTTCGACAATAAAACCAGTTTGTTGGCATTGGCAAACTCGCCGACAAGGGCGACATCGCCGTCTGCGGCCACGCAGCTTTGGCGGAACAAGTCGGTTACATTTTGGGCATAATCAGCAGCGTTCTGCGGCGAAACGCCTTCATTGCCGCATGCACTCAGGCAGACAGCCAATACAGCGGCAGACAACGCGACGGCTTTAGACATTTCAGACGGCCTTTATTTGTGCTTCAACACCAGCTTGAACACGCCGTCGGCTTCACTCGATTCCAACAAAACATGCCCGGTCTGACGGCAAAACGCTTCAAAATCGCCGGGAGCGCCGCCATCGGTGGCCAATACGGTCAGCACTTCGCCTTCCTGCATTTGCGCCAAAGCTTTTTTGGCACGCAAAATCGGCAACGGACATTTCAAACCGATGACATCCAGAGTTTGTGTATTCATGATGAAAACTCGTCATATTAATCAGAATTAACGTCAATTATACCGCACTTACTTGCACCCCACCCTGTAAGCCCATAAAATAAAGCCATTTTTCACTTTGGAGCTGTCTATGCGCCGTTTTGCCCTTCTCGCTCTCAGCCTTGCCGCGACTCAAGCATTTGCTTTGGGTTTCAGCCAAAAGGATACGCTGACCAACACGCGTTATCAGGAAAGCCCTGAAGAAGTTGCCGCACGCGAGTTTAAAGAACATAAAGCCGAGTTGCCGCCCCTGCCCGATACCCAATCGGGCGATTGGTTCGACCTCTATGTCAACGAAACCTACGGCAAGCAGCCCAAAATCCTGCTCAGCAGCCTGCAAATTATGCCTGCGCCGGACAACAGCATCCGCTACATCTTAAACGTGCGCTCCGACAAAGGCTACGACAACCTCTCCGTCGAAGGCCTCTATTGCGCCCGCACATCCTTTACTTACAGCAACGACAAGCGTTCGTCTTACAAAGTATTCGCTTACGGCGACACAGTAAACCACCGCTGGATTGAGCCGCGCAAAGGCGATTGGAAGCTGATCGGCAATGCGTTCAGCCGCAATGACGCCCTGCATACCGCCCTGTATCAGGCATTCTGTATCGACGGTATGCCGACAACGGTCGAAGGCTTGGTACAACGTTTGAAAGAACGCGGCGGCCGTCACGGTACAACGCTGACCAACCACGACAAATAAACTGCTTTAATCAACAAAAAGGCCGTCTGAAATTTTTCAGACGGCCTTGTCTTTCAAGAAGGCTTAGAATTTGTGATACAGGCCCACAGAAGCAGCTTTTTGTTCAATGCCGCCTTTATTGGCAGCAGTCAGGCGGGTTCTGTTGCCGACTTTCAGATACGCCAGTTGGGCAACTACGCCTGTGCGTTTACTGAAAGTGTATTGGCCGCCGACAACGACTTGGTTGAATTTATCCACCAATTTCTCGCCGCTGTTCACGCCCTTAGCAGGCCAGCCGTGTGCGTAAGTAATGCGTGGGGTGACATTACCCAATTTGTAACCGACAGTTACCGCTGCATCAACCACTTTCACGGCTTCAGATTTGCCTGAATCGGCAGTGATGTCACTACCCTTGTACTCATTAAAACCATCGGTGAAATAGCCTAAATATTCATTGGCTGTCTCATGACCTTTGGCATAGTGTACGCCGCCGCCGACAAAGAGATTGTCTTTGTCGTAATAAGTTTCAACTTTGGCGATTTGTGCCGCTTTGACTTTGCCAGAATTGTCGGTGTACGCGCCGTTATAGTGGCCGTAAGCCGCATTGGCAGTAAAGCCGTTTTTAGAGAAGCTCACGCCGCCGGTGTATTGGTCCTTAGCCGCTTGGGTGTGCGTGTATTTATCTGAAGGATTGCGGTTGTCGCGAGGTGCGTAAGACACGTTGAATTTGAATCCGCCAAAATCCGGGCTGTCGTAGCGTACAGCAGCATTGCGGTTGCCGGTACGGGTAAAGATACCCAAGCCTGCGGCATTGGTTTTGTACATCCATGGATCGATGGTATCCATTTCATTCAGCATATTGCTGAGTTTACCGGCACGGACCTTACCGAATTTACCTTGCAAACCGATGAAGGAATCACGAGTGGCAAAACCTTGTGAACCGCCGGTAATGGCCGTTTTTTGTTCAACTTGCCAGATGGCTTTCAAATCGCCGCCCAAGTTCTCGCTACCTTTAAAACCGATACGGGAGGTATTGTCATTGATGCTGGTTGCGGTAGAGCTGGTTTCAGAACCTGCGTCACCTTTGATTTTTACTTGACCAACGGTCACGCTGCTTTTGATTTGACCATACAGAATCACTTCTGCAGAGGCAGCCAGCGGCAAACCAGCAATAACCAAAGCGATAATCGATTTTTTCATTATTCTCTCCAAAACAAAGTTAAAATCTCGTGAAAACACGTTTAGCAATATTAATGTTTTCCAACGATACAAACAACTACTTTCATTTTGATAGACACTTTTATTCATTAGAGTTTAGACTTTTTACAACATTTTCAAATAAAATAGGCCGTCTGAAAAAAATTTCAGACGGCCTCTCCCATTCAAAGTCATGGCAAGGACAATCATCCCTATTATTGTAATCATTTAATCAAAAATGATTGCTTGATAAATGTTTGCCATATATCAACCTAATATTCCCAAATTGCCACTATCATTAACTTTCTTCTTTTGAATAAGCTTTTTTATATCAATAATTTATTTGGTATAAATATTTCTTTTTTACCTAATATAAATAAACAGGAGCCCTTATGTTGAACAAACATCTCTTTTTATCTTTGCTAATGGCTGTCTCTACTGCAACGGTATCCGCCGAAACCCATCATGCACATTGGTCTTACACAGGTGAAAACGATGCTGCACACTGGGGCGATTTGAGTGAAGACTTTGCTGTCTGCAAAACAGGCAAACAGCAATCTCCAGTAGACTTCTCCACAACAAAAGCAGTAAAAGGCAAACAACTGGCATACCGTTACAACGTTGCCGATTACAAAGTAGAAAATAACGGCCATACCCTTCAAGCCACACCGCAAGGCAAGGCTCAAACCATCGTGATCAACGGTAAAACCTATACCTTCAAACAATTCCACTTCCATACGCCGAGCGAACATACTTTCAAAGGCAAACATTTCCCAATGGAAGCGCATTTCGTCCATCAAGCCGAAGACGGTACTTTGGCAGTAATCGGCTCTGTATTTAAACCGGGCAAAAACAATCCTGCCTTATCCGCACTCACAGCCAAAAAACTGAAAGCAGGCGAATCCGTAACGTTGAAAAACTTGAATATCCAAGCCCTGCTGCCTAAAGATAGCAAGTCCTTCCAACTGAAAGGCTCGCTGACAACGCCGCCTTGCAGCGAAAACGTTACTTGGGTTGTCTTAAAAACTCCGGTTCAGGCAAATGCGGCGCAGTTTAAAGCTATGCGCGACATTATCGGCGGCGAAAACAACCGTCCCGTACAACCTTTAAACGACCGCGAAGTCAATGAAGACAAATAACTTCTAAGGCCGTCTGAAAACAAAAAAGCACCCGGAAACGGGTGCTTTTTCAATCACATCAATCAGGCTTTTTTGTTACCCAACGCGGCTTTCACAAACGCGCTGAACAAAGGATGGCCTTTGCGCGGATTGGAAGTAAATTCCGGATGGAACTGACACGCGAAGAACCAAGGATGATTCGGCAATTCGATGGTTTCAACCAAACGCTCTCGGCCTGCGGATACGCCGCCGATGACCAAACCGGCTTTTTCCAACTGAGGAACATAATTGTTGTTGACCTCGTAGCGGTGGCGATGGCGTTCGCGGATATGTTCGCTGCCGTAGATTTTTGCAGCAAGGCTGCCCGGTTTGAGGTCAACTTCTTGCGCACCCAGACGCATGGTGCCGCCCAAATCGGCAGACTCGTCACGGGTTTCGACGCTGCCGTCTGCAGTTTGCCATTCATCAATCAGGGCAACGACCGGCGCGGCGCATTTCAAGTCAAACTCGGTAGAGTTCGCACCTTTCAAGCCTGCCACGTCGCGGGCGTACTCAATCAGGGCAATTTGCATGCCCAGGCAGATGCCCAAGTATGGTACGTTGTTTTCACGCGCATAGCGTACGGCGGCAATTTTGCCTTCTACGCCGCGTGAACCGAAACCGCCCGGCACCAAAATCGCGTCCATGTCTTTGAGCATGGAAACGTCGCCATTGCTCTTCTCGATGCTTTCGCTGTCAACAAAGGTAATTTGTACGTCGGTTTCAGTATGAATACCGGCGTGTTTCAGGGCTTCGATCAGCGATTTGTAGGACTCGGTCAAATCAACGTATTTGCCGACCATCGCGATTTTGACGGTGTGTTTCGGATTTTGAATCGCGTGAACGATTTTCTTCCATTCGGTCAAATCAGCTTGTTTGACATTCAGTTGGAGCTGCTCGGTAATGATGCTATCGATACCTTGGTTGTGCAGCATTTCCGGGCATTCGTAAATGCTGTCCACATCGTAGCTGCCCACGATGGCGCGTTCTTCAACGTTACAGAACAATGCAATCTTACGGCGCTCGTCCGCAGGCATTTCTCTGTCCATACGGCAGATCAGGATGTCCGGTTGCAAACCGATGCTCAACATTTCTTTAACGGTATGCTGGGTCGGTTTGGTTTTGATTTCGCCTGCAGCGGCAATGTAAGGAACATAGCTCAGATGGGCAAACAATGTATTGTTGCGGCCGAGCTGGCTGCGCATTTGGCGGATGGCTTCCAAGAATGGCAACGATTCGATATCGCCGACTGTACCGCCGATTTCGACAATCGCCACATCATAACCGGCTGCGCCCTCATGGATACGGCGTTTGATTTCATCGGTAATATGCGGAATCACTTGTACGGTACCGCCCAAATAGTCGCCGCGGCGCTCTTTGGCAATCACGTTTTCATAGACTTGACCGGTACTGAAGCTGTTGCGGCGGGTCATGGTGGCGTTGATGAAACGCTCATAGTGACCGAGGTCGAGGTCGGTTTCCGCGCCGTCATCGGTCACGAATACTTCGCCGTGTTGAAACGGGCTCATGGTACCCGGGTCAACGTTGATATACGGGTCGAGCTTAAGCATGGTCACGTTCAAGCCACGCGACTCGAGAATAGTAGCAATAGAAGCGGCGGCGATACCTTTACCCAAAGAAGATACAACGCCGCCGGTTACGAAAATAAATTTAGTCATGATGTGATACCCATGTTGGAATGTGTGATTTTAACTTGAAGCAGCATATTCTGGCAAACGGCGAAAGCTTCAGGCCGTCTGAAAATAGTGTTTTCAGACGGCCTTATCATACTGATTTTATGTATCAGCGAAGCTCGCGGCGCAGGATTTTGCCAACGTTGGATTTTGGCAACTCGTCGCGGAATTCGATGTCTTTCGGCACTTTATAAGCCGTCAGTTCTTTGCGGCAGAAATCGATCAACTCTTCCTTAGTTAAAGACGGGTCTTTGCACACAACGAAGACTTTAATCGCTTCGCCGGTTTTCTCACTTTTCACGCCGATACAGGCGACTTCCAAGACTTTGTCATTGCCGGCAACCACTTCTTCGATTTCGTTCGGATACACATTGAAACCGGATACCACAATCAAATCTTTTTTGCGGTCAACCAGCTTCAACCAGCCTTTTTCATCCATTACAGCAATGTCGCCGGTCTCCAAAAAGCCGCGTGCATCGATTGCTTTGGCAGTTTCTTCCGGACGGTTCCAATAGCCTTTCATCACTTGCGGGCCGCGCACCCACAATTCGCCCGGCTGTCCGATAGGCACTTCTTTACCGTCCGCATCGCGTAATTCGACTTCGGTCGAAGGAACCGGCAAACCGATACCGCCGCTGTAAGCCTCGATATTCAAAGGATTGCAACATACGCCCGGGCTGGCTTCGGTCAAACCGTAAGCTTCCACAATCGGCGTACCGGTGATTTTTTTCCATTTTTCCGCCACGGCTTTTTGCGTTGCCATACCGCCGCCCAAAGTCAGCTTCAAACGGGAAAAATCGACTTCGGCAAAATCCGGGCGGTTGACCATCGCATTAAACAGGGTATTCACACCGATGAACACGCTGATCGGCTCTTTTTTCAATTCGCCGATAAACCTCTTCATGTCGCGCGGGTTGGTAATCAAGATGATTTTGGAACCGGTATTCGCAAAAATCATCAGGTTTACCGTCAAGGCAAAGATATGATAAAGCGGCAACGCGGCAATAACCGTTTCTTCGCCTTCGCGCAGGCTGTTTCTAATCCATTCTTTTGCCTGCAACATATTGGCGCAGATATTGCCGTGACTGAGGACAGCGCCTTTCGCCAAACCGGTCGTGCCGCCTGTATATTGCAGCAAGGCTGTGTCATCGCGTGTCAACTCGACTGGTTTGAACGTATTTGCTGCACCTTGCTTCAATGCCGTCTGAAAAGTCACGGTATTGGGAATGCGGTATTCCGGCACCATTTTTTTCACTTTGCGGATGATGAAGTTCATCAACGCGCCTTTAATCATGCCGAACATCTCGCCGACCGACGCGACAATTACATGTTTGATTTGCGTACGCGGCAACACCAGCTCCAGCGTATTGGCAAAGTTTTCCAGCACGACAATCGTGGTAGCGCCGCTGTCTTTCAACTGATGCTCCAATTCGCGCGGCGTATAAAGCGGATTGGTATTCACTGCCACCAAACCAGCCTGCAAAATACCGAAAAGCGCAATCGGATACTGCAAAACGTTCGGCATCATAATTGCCACGCGCTCACCGCGCGGCAGTTTCAATACGTTTTGCAGATAAGATGCAAAATCGGTCGCCAACTTGCCCACTTCAGCATAAGTCAGCGTTTTGCCCATGTTTTGAAAAGCCGGTTTGTCCGCGAATTTTTCGACGCTTTGACGGAATACGTCGCTGATGGAGCTGTATTGTGTGATGTCGATTTCGGCATTGACGCCTTGTTCGTAGCTTTTGAGCCAGAGTTTTTCCATGTTGATCAGTCTTTGTTTTAGTCGTTTTTAGAATGGAGGCCGTCTGAAAGGCTTGATTTAATCCGCCGCTTCGTTTTCAGACGGCCCTTGTGTTAAGCAGTAATAATGACAGGCTTGTCGGTGGACATGATGATGCCGCCGCCCAAGCACACATCGCCGTCGTACAGTACCGCAGATTGGCCGGGCGTTACCGCCCATTGCAGCTCATCAAAGACAAGCTCGATGGTTTCATCATCCAAGTAACGCAACGTACAAGGCGCGTCAGCCATACGGTAGCGCGTTTTGCAGGTATAGCGGCCTTCTTTCGGGCGTTCGGGCAATGTGAAACTCAAATCGTTCATAACCAGGCTTTGCGTATAAAGCAAAGGATGGTCATGGCCTTGTACGACAATCAGTTCGTTTTTGGTCAAATCCTTGGCCGCAACAAACCACGGCTCGCCTGCGCCGCCGATGCCCAAGCCTTTACGTTGGCCCAGCGTGTAAAACATCAAGCCGACGTGTTCGCCAACTACTTTGCTTTCAGGGGTCACCATTTTGCCATTATTGGTCGGCAGGTATTTTTGCAAAAACTCGCGGAACGGGCGCTCGCCGATAAAGCAGATGCCGGTACTGTCTTTTTTGGTTGCGGTTGGTAATTTGAATTCTTCGGCAAGACGGCGGACTTCAGGCTTCTCCAACTCGCCCAATGGGAAAATCGAGCGCTCGAGTTGGAAAGGCTTGAGACGGTACAGGAAATAGCTTTGGTCTTTATTTTGATCCAAGCCTTTGAGCAGGTAATGCACGCCGTTGCGAACTTCTTTGCGGGCATAGTGTCCGGTGGCAATGGTATCGGCACCCTGCTCGATGGCGTAGTCCAAAAAGCATTTGAATTTGATTTCGGCATTGCACAAGACATCCGGATTCGGCGTGCGGCCTGCGCTGTATTCTTTGAGGAAATAGGCAAATACATTGTCTTTATATTGCGCGGCAAAATTGACGATGTCGATATCGATTCCGATGATATCGGCAACGGCAATGGCATCAAAGGAGTCTTGTTTGATGCTGCAATATTCGTCGTTGTCGTCATCTTCCCAGTTCTGCATGAATACGCCGCTGATTTGATGGCCTTGCTGTTTGAGCAGGGCTGCGGTAACGGATGAATCGACGCCGCCGGAAAGGCCGACGATGATGTTTGTTGGTGTGTTGGTAGTATTCATGAGGGGAATGTGGGTTTCAAATGCATTTCTTAAAGCATGATTTTAGCACATTTTGATTTAACGACAGAAAAGGCCGTCTGAAAGCCCAATGACTTTCAGACGGCCTTTATATGCAAATTCAAGCAATTAGTGCTGATGCGCGCCACCGTGACCATGGCCGTGACCGTGATCCATGCCGGATTGCGGTGCAGTTTTCACTTCCAGCTCGACAGTTTGAGGTTTCGCGTTTTTGAATTTCAGGGTTACAGGTACTTTTTCGCCTTCTTTCAGCGGTTTTTTCAGACCCATGAACATCACGTGGTAGCTACCTGGTTTCAGCTCGGTTACGCCTTTTGCAGCCAAAGGCACGCCGCCTTTAACTTCGCGCATACGCATAACGCCGTTGTCGTTCACGTGAGTGTGTACTTCAACACGTTCGGCAACAGGGCTGCTGCCGCCTACCAAGAAGTCTTGTTTGGCTTCATCGTTTTGGATTTTCATGAATGCGCCACCCATTTTCATACCTTCAACGGTAGCACGGGCCCAACCGTCTTCAATATGGATACCGGCTGCAGATACGGAAGTTGCCAAGCCTGCCAGAATCAGGGTTGCCATTAATTTTTTCATGTTTTGCTCCTTATGTTTGCCACATGGCTGGGATATACGGCTTTCATCTTACAACCGAAGGCCGTCTGAAAACTTTGATATAGATTAACTAATACTATCTAATCCTAATGAATTACCATATTACCACATTTCTAAGCAGTTAATGCAATAATCCAAACAATAAATAACATTAACAAAGCCATCAGTTGCGCGGCCGAACCGGCATCTTTGGCACGCTTGGCCAGCTCGTGTTTTTCAGTAGAGGTATGGTCAACGGCTGCTTCGATGGCGGTATTAAACAATTCGGTAATCAGTGAAATAAACGATGCGACAACAAGCACCATTTTGGTGACCGAGCCGAAATCAAGGAACAAAGCCAAGACAATTAAAATCAGGTTCAACCAAAAAACTTGGCGAAATGCGCTTTCATAACGGTACGCGGCAGCCAGCCCGTCTTTGGAATAACCAAACGCATTGATGATGCGCTTGATACCGTTTTTTCCTTTTTTTTCAGATGCATAGGAAGATGGTTTCATCATATTCTCAACATAAAAAGGCCGTCTGAGAAGAAACGCTCGGATCAATTTTCAGACGGCCTTTGGATTTATTGTTTTGCCCAAGATGCCACGGCATCTGCGAACATGGCGGCAACGTCGAAATCTTTTTGCTTCATGATTTCTTGGAAGCCGGTCGGGCTGGTTACGTTAACTTCGGTTAGATTGCTGCCGATGACATCCAAACCGGCAAGCAAAATACCGCGACGCTTCAATTCAGGCGCAAGGGTTTCTGCAATCTCACGGTCGCGCTCGCTCAACTCCTGCGCCACACCGCGGCCGCCGGCAGCCAAGTTGCCGCGCGTTTCGCCGTTTTGCGGAATACGCGCCAAAGCATACGGAACAACTTCCCCGCCGATAATCAGAATGCGCTTGTCGCCATGTACGATTTCAGGAATATAACGTTGCGCCATGATGGTGCGTGAATCAAGCTGCATCAGGGTTTCAAGGATACTGCCGATATTGGGGTCGGATTCGGTCAGACGGAAAATGCCCATACCACCCATGCCGTCCAACGGTTTGATGATGATGTCGCCGTGTTCTTTCAAAAAGGCACGGACATCGGCGGAACGTGTGGTAACCAAAGTCGGCGCGGTAAACTGGCTGAAGTTCAAAATCGCCAATTTCTCATTGAAATCACGCATTGCTTGTCCGCTGTTAAATACTTTTGCACCCTGCTGCTCTGCCAACGTCAAAAACTGGGTCGCGTACAGATATTGCATATCAAACGGCGGATCAGTGCGCATAATGACCGCATCGAAATCTTTTAAGGCCGTCTGAACTTTTGCCTCTGCTTTAAACCATTCATGATCGTCATCATTCTTCGCGCCGACAAACTCAAATGCCGCGGCCTGAGCCACTACCAAGCCTTCACGGACGGACAATTCTCCGCTCAAGGTATGAAAAAGCTGCCAACCGCGCTTTGCCATTTCACGCATCATGGCGTAAGTAGTGTCTTTATAGGTTTTAAAACTTGCCATCGGATCGGCGATAAACAGGACTTTCATCAAAATTTCCTTGTAAACAGACGATATAATCATACCTTGTATTCTGCCTGCCTGAAAGGTGGCACAATATAGAAAAGGCCGTCTGAATCCTATTTTCAGACGGCCTTGAGGCTTTTAGGCGGCTGCCAAATGCAAGAGTTCGGCGGCATGGCTGCGTGTGATATCGGTAATGATTTCACCGCCCAGCATACGCGCGATTTCCTCAATACGCTGATGATGGTTCAAGACGCTGATTTCGCTGACGGTTTGTTCGCCTTCACTATGCTTGCGAACCTGCCAATGGTTTTCACCGCAAGAGGCGACTTGAGGAAGATGGGTTACCGCCAGGACTTGATGTTTTTTACCTAAGGCACGCAAAGCTTTACCGACCATTTCAGCAACGCCGCCACCAATACCGGTATCCACTTCGTCGAAAATTAATGTCGGCACTTGCGTGTATTGGCTGGCAACCACTTGCAAAGCCAAGCTGATACGCGCCAATTCGCCGCCGGAAGCCACTTTATTCAAAGGACGGGACGGATTACCTTTATTCGCCGCCACTTGGAATTGCACTTGTTCCAGCCCATGTGCTGTCGGCGAAGACGGCAACAAGACGATGTCAAAACGTGCGCCTTTCATGGCCAAATGCTGCATATGCTCGGTGGTCTCTTCGCCCAAACGACCGGCTGCCTGATGACGCATGGCGGAGAGAATATGCGCAGCTTCATGGTATTCGGCAAGATTGCGTGCGACTGTATTTTCCAAGGCTTCCAAATCGGCAGCCGCTTGCAGGTTTTGCAGGCGCTCATCGATTTCTGCCAACTTTTGCGGCAACTCTTCCGGCTCAATGCGGTATTTGCGCGCCATACTCATCAATTCGCCCATACGGCTTTCTTGTGCGGCCAATTCATTAGGATCGATATCGCTGCGACCGGCTACATCGCGCATATTGGCACTGATTTCACCCAACTCGGCTTCAATACTTGCCAACATATTCAGGCTCTCGGCAAAGCGCGGCTCAATGTTTTGCAGATTGCCCAGCAGTTTTTGGCATTGGTAGATTTGACGTTGGATGCCGTTGTCTCCGTCTATGCTGTCGCCCACCTGCTCGGCGGTTTGCAGCAATTCGGCCGAATGCGCCAGGCTGTCGTGGCTTTGGCTTAAGGTTTCCCATTCGTTCGGTTTGAGTTCCAATTGGTTCAATTCATTAAACTGCCATTCCAAACGCTCGCGCTCGATGGCCATGGTTTCTGCCTGCTCTTGTGCTTCTTGCAGGGCTTTTTTTGCATTGACCCAATTTTGATAAAGTTGTTTGACCGTTTCTGCCTGCTCTTTGCTGCCGGCAAATGCATCCAACAACTCGCGTTGCGCAGACTCTTGATTTAGCGAATGATGGGCATTTTGGCCGTGAATATCGATTAACTGCTCGCCGATGGCTTTCAGCTGCGCCAATGTTGCAGCCTGATTATTGATATAACTGCGGCTTTTACCCTTGGCATCGATAATACGGCGGATGCTGAGCTCTTCGGCATCTTCTTCCAAAAGGCCTTGCTCCTGCAGCTGCGCTTTCAGTTCGGGCAAACCGCTGATGTCGAACAAAGCCGACAACTGCGCTTCTTTGGCGCCGCTGCGCACTTGGCTGTAATCGGCCTTATCGCCCAACAACAGGCCAATCGCATCCAGAGTAATCGATTTGCCTGCGCCGGTCTCGCCCGTCAATACGGTAAAGCCGTTTTGAAAATCAAGATTCAGGTTTTCAACAATGACAAAATCACGCAAAGAAAGTGCCAACAGCATTGCAGTATTCCTTAGTAAATTACCCGCACCCATGCGGAATAGCTTTAGATAAACTGATTATAACTAAGATTTTTTATAGTTTAAATTAGATTTTTCTTATAATTTATCTAAGATATTTATTTTAAACAAATTATTTTTTAAGCAGACAATAAAAAGGCCGTCTGAATATTGCTACATTTTCAGACGGCCTAAATTTGCTTTACTCTGCCAGCTCTACTTGTTCATGCCCCATCAATTCCTGCCCCACTCCGGCAAGCAGGTTCAGATAACGCTCATACTGCTTGAGCATATCGGCAATCAATTCTTTTTGCGTCATATATTGCACATCGTATCCATCGCGCCCATCCGAAAAATACGTCAACGGTATGAACGTTGCTGCATATTTGAAATGAGGCAGGCTGTCTTCACGAATCAACTGGTCGGTAATTTCCCGCTTTACGGATTTAATCCCATAGACAAAATCCCTTACCGTCCCTTTATGCACCACCAGCTCCACCGACGGCTCATCCTGTTGCAACAGGCAACGGATTTCTACGTCCATATTGTATTTTTCGGTCAATTCGTTTTTCAATTCCTGCATTGCCGGAAGCGCCGTATTTTTCATAAATTTGATGATATCGACTTCCTGCGTCTGATTCATCATTTGGCCAAGGCGTTCCCTCCAATGATCGCCCGACCAGAAAATACTGCTCGGATTGACGGCGGTTGCAAAATAGTTGGCATCGTTGTTCAGGGCTTTCCACAAAGAAACCATCATAAAAATCATCAACACCGCAAACGGCAGAGACGCAATCAGGGTCATGGTTTGCAAGATAGGCAAACCGCCGGCGCCCAGCAACACAATAGCCACAGCCGAAATCAACACGCCCCACATAACCGATTGCCACTTGGGCGAAGCCAGCCCTTTATCGCGCGAAGCAATATTGTTCAGCACATAAATGCCCGAGTCGGCAGAAGTGATAAAAAACAGCGAAATCACCAGCAATGCTACCAAGCTGCTGACAACCGGCCACGGCAAATAATTCAAAAAGGCAAACAACAGTTTTTCAGGCTCGTTAGTCAAGGCAGACAAGGCGCCGTTTGCCACATGCGTGTCCAGCCACAAGGCCGAATTACCAAATACGGTAAACCACAAAATACTCATCAGGCTAGGCACTGCCAATACGCCAAAAATAAATTCGCGGATGGTTCTGCCTCGCGAAATTCGGGCAATGAACAAACCGACAAAAGGCGACCACGAACACCACCAAGCCCAATACAGCACCGTCCAGCCGGTAAACCATTTTGTATGCTCAGGCTCGTAGGTATATGACTTGAAGCTGAACGAAACGAAGTTGCTCAAATAAGTGCCCAAATTGTCGCTGAATGCAAAAATCAAATACGTCGTCGGCATGCTCAGCAAGACAAACAGCATCAAAGCCAGTGCCAATACCAAGTTGGTTTCACTCAAAATTTTGACGCCCTTTCCCACACCCGAAGTCGCGGAAAATATGGCAATCGCCATCACAACAACGATAATGCCGACCTGCAAGACATAGCTGTTGTCCTGCACCCAGCCCATCTTCAACAAACCGGAACCCATTTGTGCCGCGCCAAATCCCAAGGTTGTGATAATACCGAACAAAGTCGCAATCAAAGCCATCACATCGATGGCATCGCCCATTTTGCCGTTGATTTTGTCTTTTAAAATCGGATAAAAGCAGGAGCGCAACGCCAGCGGCAATTTATAGCGGAAACCGAAATACGCCAAGGCAAGCGCAATGATTCCGTAGATTGCCCAGGCATGAATCCCCCAGTGGAACACCGTATGCAGAATCGCCTCTTGCGCATTGCCTTTGGCAATCGGGGAAGAGAAATGCGATAAAGGCTCGGCCACCCCGAAAAACATCAAGCCCACGCCCATACCGGCTGCAAACAGCATGGCCAGCCATGATAAAAACGAAAACTCAGGTTCGTCCTCGTTTGTACCCAGCCTGATACTGCCGAAGCTGCTGATGGGAAGCGCCAATAAGAAAATAAGGAATACAGAGAAAGTCAGAATATAAAACCAGCTGACATTTTGAAAGATAAACTGCTTCATGGCATTTAACAAAGCCTCAGTATTTTGAGGCCAAACCAAAGCAGCTGACAAAAGCAAAAGGACGAAGAAAAGCGTAATACCGACCACGCTTGGGTTGAAAGAAGATTTGTTTTGAATGAATTGTTTGAATTTCATATCGGTTCCGTAGTTGATACAGCGCATATTTGAAGAACAAACGGGCTGCCGATTGATAAAGAGGGAAACGTTTCCGTATGCCTTCTCAAACTATTACAGAATGAGAGATATTTATTCTAATAATTTTTAAATTATATCACAAAATCAATAAGTTATCAAAATAGATGAAAATTATATTTAAAATTATGATGTTATACAACAATAAAGGCCGTCTGAAACACGATTGTTTCAGACGGCCTTTACATTCAAATCAGTTAATCAGTCTGCTTCCTGATTCTACTGCTTCTTCAGCCTCCTCATCGCCTGTCGGCGGCGTTTCCATCAAATCAGGCAACACCAGCTCGCCCAATTCAGTCAGCGGCGGCAATTCTTCCAAACTTTCCAACCGCAAATCACTTAAGAATGTTGCCGTTGTCGCCCACAAAGCCGGACGGCCGACAGAATCACGGTGGCCGATGACTTCAATCCAGCCCCTATCCTGCAAGGTTTGCATTACATTTTGCGACACCGCCACGCCGCGTATGCCTTCGATATCGCCACGCGTTACCGGTTGCTGATAGGCAATAATCGCCAGCGTTTCCATTACGGCGCGAGAATAACGCGGCGCGCGCTGCTCTTGCAGGCTGCCCAGTCGTTCAAATGCGGTTTGGGCGATTTGGAAGCGCCAACCCTCATGGGTATGCACCAGTTGCAAAGCCCTACCCTGCCAACGGGCCTTCAGTTGCGCCAACACATCAATCAACTTGTCTTGCGACAACGGCGGCACGCACAATTCGCGCATGGCTTTTTCGTTTAAGGGTTCGACTTGCGTCAACAGCGCCGCTTCAATCAGCGCATCGGGAGAAAGTTTTTCAGTCATAATAAAATCAATGTTCAGACGGCATAAACAGCCAAAGGCCGTCTGAAAGACAATATGGTCAATGATTTGTTACGCGCTCAAATGCGCTTTCAGTTTTTCTTCGTCCAAAAACCAATGGCAGATTTCGGTATCGCCATCCAGCAAAACAGGCACCAGCTCATTGTACTTTTCTTCTAAAACCGGATCGGCATCAACATCGACAATATCCAGCTCAAATCCAAACTGCTCCTGATAAGGCTTTAATTGTTCGCGCATTTTGTGGCACAGGCTGCAATATTCCCGAAACATCAAGGTCAGTTTCATGGAGGTTACTCTCGGAGGGACAAAAGCGGCCATTGTATAGCAAAATGCTTCCAAACCATACAGGCATGACAAAGGCCGTCTGAACATGCGCGAAACGAAATCAAGGATTTCTGTCACGCCTTCAGACGGCCTTTATGTGTATTCTAAAATTAAGACTGAACGTTGATACCGGCAGTCACAGTATTTTGGGCACTGCTTGCAGTTAAAAACGATGCAGCCAATTCACCGCAGCAACCGCAACAAGTCGCCACGCCTAATTGAGCCTGCAAATCGCTCATGGTGGTTGCACCGGCGGCGATGGTCTCTTTGATGTCGTGGTCAGTAATGGCATTGCAGATGCATACGAACATGATGTGCTCCAATTATTTTGTTACCCTCTGTAATTGAGAGTAGGATTTATTCTTGAACGTAAATATAAATAAAAACGGTTTGCATTGCAATATTGGCACAGCCCTTTTGCTTTGAAATTTTTCTATGAAATTTTATATTTTGATTGATATTTTATAATTTTAAAGTTTGATAACCTTTCAGAGGGCCTCAATAACAAAAAGCGGCATCTTCGAGATGCCGCCTTTATTTATGAACGGGAATGGTGTTCATCGACCATGTTTTTCAAACGGATATTGGCAACATGGGTATAAATCTGCGTGGTATTGATATCGGAATGTCCCAACATCATCTGGACTGAACGCAAATCGACGCCGTGATTGACCAAATGCGTGGCAAAAGCATGGCGCAAGCCGTGCGGGCTGAGCGAAACAATACCAGCCGCTTCGGCATATTCTTTGACTATCATCCATGCAAGCTGACGGCTGATGCCGCTGCGTTTCTGGCTGACAAACACTTCGTCACAGATTTTGTTTTTCAGCAACAACGGACGCGATTCGTTGCAATAGCGCTCCACCCAATATGCCGCTTCCTGTCCCAGCGGAACCAGGCGCAATTTGTCGCCCTTGCCTATGGTGCGGATACTGCCGCGATGTAAATCGATATCGCTGAGCGTCAATTTAACGGCTTCGGTCACGCGCAAGCCTGTTGCATACATGACTTCAAGCAAGGCTTTGTCACGCAGTCCGTGCGGCGTTTCCACATCCGGTGCAGCCAGCAATGCGTCGATTTGGGCTTCGGTAATCAGCGTGGGCAGTTTGCGTTCCGATTTCGGCGCCTTGAGAAAACGGGTGGGATTGTCTGCTCTTTGGCCCGTTTCTTCCAACCAGCCGTACATACGCTTGCAAGCCGACAATGCCCGCGCTTGGGACGTGCTTTTTTCTCCCTCCGCATATACGGCATCAGACAGGGCAAACTCATCGGCACTCAACCAATCCTGCCCGCCCTCGGCCAACCGCGCTGCGACTTTGACCAAATCACGGCGGTAACTTTGCAGCGTATTGTGGCTGAGCCTGTCTTGCAACCAAAGGGATTCAAGCAGCTTGTCTATTAAATCGTCCATATTCATCAAACTGTATTGAAAGGCCGTCTGAACGGCATGACTTTACATCCGTTCAGACGGCCTTAGGTTTTCAAAGCCTATTAAGAGGCTTGAGAAATTGTATCCAACACTTCCTGCGCGTGTCCGGCCACTTTGACTTTGCGCCATTCATGGGCGATTTCGCCGTTTTCGTCCAACACAAAGGTGCTGCGCTCGATACCGAGAGATTCTTTGCCGTAAAGCTTTTTCAGCTTAATCACGTCAAACAGTTTGCAGACGGTTTCTTCTTTGTCGCTCAATAACTCAAACTGGAAGCCTTGTTTGGCGCAGAAATTCTGATGCGATTTGACACCGTCACGCGAAATACCGACAACGGTATAGCCCAATGCTTTGAATTGCTCCAATCGGGCATTGAAATCCAAGCCTTCGGTGGTACAGCCGGGCGTGCTGTCTTTAGGATAAAAATAGACAACCAACGGCAAATGTTCGGCGGAGTTAAAATCGCTGCCGGAAGAAGATGGGAGTGTGAATTGATATTTTGACATATTATTCCTTTCAGACGGCCTAAACCTAGCCTGCGTTTATTTTTCGCTTAAATTCAAATAACTGCGCGTACCTTGAAAATCTTCCAATGCGCGCAACAAAAGCTGGAAGTGGTCGTCATTGCCGGCCAAATCCAACTCATCGGCATTGACTGTCAGCAAAGGCGCGCTTTGATACAAATGGAAGAAATGGCTGTATTCGTCATGCACCCGTCCCAAATAGCCTTCGGGGAACAAGCTGATAATGCCTTCGTGACGTTTTTGCAGGCGTTTGCGGTTGTTTTCGACGGCGGTTTGCAGATAAATCACCACATCGGGCTCTGCGTATTGCGGCAGAATACGTTGCTTCATATCAGCAAAAAGCTGCTGCTCGTCATCATTCAAAACGATAGGCGTAAAAATACGGTCTTTTTCCGGCAAAAAATCAGCTACAACCATTCCGCCTTGCGCGCATTGTTCTTCAATAATATTCACGCTTTCAGCGCGGCGCGTCAGGAAGAAAAGCTCGGCAGCCAAGCCATTATTGGAAACATTGCTGTAAAACTTCATGAGAAACGGATTGTGATCCGGATTCTCCGACAACAGCAACGCGCTGAAATGCTCTGCCAAGCGGCGGCTCAAAGCGGTCTTGCCGCTACCGATGGCGCCTTCGACAACAATATAACGAGGATTCATAGTAACTCTTTGTAATGTGTTTCCCAACAATATTTTATAGCAAAAAAGGCGTGTCCAACACGCCCTTTCTTGTTTTAGTCCGTTTTCAGACGGCCCTTACTCTTTCAACAGGCGAATACCCTGCCCGCCCAAAGCCTGAGCCAAATCAGCCGCACGGCCATGCTCGCCCAACTCGAAATCCGGAAGGATTTCGGCCAGCGGTAACATAACGAAACTGCGCTCATGCGCGCGTGGATGCGGCAAAGTCAGATGCGTGTCATCGCTGCGGATACCGTCAAAATCGATAACATCCAAATCCAAAGTACGCGGCGCATTACGGAAAGTACGTTCGCGCCCGAATTCGGCCTCGATGCGGTTTAACTCTGCCAACAAAGCCACGCCGTCCAATGAAGTCTTCACTGCACAAACCGCGTTCACAAAATCGGGCTGATCATCATAGCCGACCGGCGCAGTCAGATACAGGGAAGATGTTTTTTCGAGCCGGATATGCGGATGCGCGGCCAATTCGGCCAAAGCGGCGCGAACCTGTTCAGCAGGATTGGCAAGATTGCTGCCCAAAGCAATAACGGCAAAATGCGGATACATTTCAGACGGCCTCTTTTAAAACGGCAGCGTTTTGGTTTTGGCAAGGAAAACAATCGTGGCAACACACGACATGGCCAAAACGTAGACGATATAGAACTTCGGCGAACGCGGACGCGAACGCATCATAATCATGCCCAACACAATATAAACCAGCAACAGCAGGATTTTCATGCCGAGCCACGGCGCATTAAACGGCGAAAAATGGGTAATCTTCATCAGCCACAAGCCGGTAAACAGCAACATGGTGTCGTTCAAATGCGGCATGGCTTTCCAAATGCCTGCCAACGGCTTCTCAGGATGACGCCAAAGCAGGAAAAAACGGATGTTGAACAACAGGATGGTAATGGCAACGAAAATCTGATGGCTGTATTTTACAAACAGATATTGCATGGCAGTTTCTTATGTTAAAGGTTGAAAAACAAAGCAGCTATTTTACCGCAAACATCTATTTCTGACGCAACTTTTCAATCGCCAGCAGATAGGGAGGCGCATTGCGGCGGTTGACAAAGCCATAGCGTAACACGGCAAATGCTTCCTGCGGCAAAGTTTCCGCCCATTGCACAATCGCCTCAGCCTCTATTCGGCCGGCTTCATGTCCCGGATACAATACCGCTACGGCAAGCCCGCCCTCTTTCAGCAAACCCAAAGTATCCGTCAGCGCACGGATGCTGCTTGCCGCCTCAGTCGTACAGCTTTTATCGCCACCCGGCAGCCAACCGAAATTAAATACTGCGGCATCTAAAGGCTCGTCGATATAAGATAAAAGGTTTTCATGGCCGTCATGTATCAGGGCTACCCGGCCATCTACGCCGTTTTCTTTCAGACGGCCTTGAGTCTGCGCCAGTGCTTTAGATTGCACATCAAACGCCCATACCCTACCCGTTTCTCCAACCAATTGCGCCAACAGCAAAGTATCATGCCCGTTTCCGGCCGTCGCATCCAAAGCGCGGCCGCCTGCTTTTAAGGCTTGTCGTAACAGGGAGTGGGCAAAGGGAAGAATGTTTTCAAGCAGCATGATAAAGGTCGTCTGAAAATAAAAATACCCTACCGCAAAAGCGGTAAGGTATTGAAAAACAGGAATGCGTTACATCATTTATTCGGCAGGTTGTTGCACAGTCTCAACTTGAACCGGAGCAGCTGCGGCAGCGGCTTGAGGTTGTTTGTTTTCGTGTTGCAGGCTGACTGCGCGTGCAGGAACGATTGTTGAGATAGCGTGTTTGTAAACCATTTGAGTGACGGAAGTATTACGCAGCAGAACAACGTACTGGTCGAATGATTCCACTTGACCTTGCAGCTTGATGCCGTTTACCAAGTAGATTGAAACCGGAACGTGCTCTTTACGCAACGCATTCAAAAAAGGATCTTGTAACATTTGTCCTTTAGCTGTCATATTCTTGAGCTCCATTATTATGATTGTAAAGACGCCAAAATCGGCGTTTGATGGGATTGTAGCCCCGAATAGGATAAATTACCAACTATTTTTTTCTATCACACCGTTTAGAAATCCAGCAATAAGGGAACTTCCCGACAAACCAACTGTTTCATTTCCATATTCACAACAATCCCAAATCCAAATTTGATGTTTTTTTTAAATTCGGCAAACCCTATCGAAAATATGCCTTAAAATTCTAATAAACTGTTTTTCATTAAAAAAGGCCGTCTGAAATTATTCAGACGGCCTTTGTGCTTATTTGCTAAATTGTTTTTTCACGCTGACTTTGGTTTTCTTCTTGAAGCGGTTTTTCTCTTCCTTGCGGCCTTCGCGTTTCTCAATCCGGTTGCTCAAGCTGACACGGCGCAGCGGTTTTTTCTTCGGTTTGTCTTCCGCATTTTCATATGGGTTTTCTGAAACATTGTATTGAATTCTGAGCGGCGTACCTTGCAGATTGAAGGCTTTGCGGAATGTTTGGGTCAGATAGCGCGTATAGCTGTCTGAAATCGCGTGCAGCGAATTGCCGTGTACCACAATCACCGGCGGATTCATGCCGCCTTGGTGGGCATAACGCATTTTCGGACGCACTAAGCCAGCACGCGGCGGCTGTTGACGCTCAATCGCGCTTTGCAATACGCGCGTGATTTTCGGCGTCGGCATCTTAATCATCGCCGCATTATAGGCAGCCTGAATGCTTTCAAACAAACCGTCTATACCGCGCTCTTTCAATGCAGAAATAAAGTGAAACTTAGCAAAATCAAGGAAATATAGTTTGCGGTTGATATCGCGTTTCACTTGCTCGCGGCGCTCTTCACTGATGCCGTCCCATTTATTGACCGCCACCACCAAGGCACGACCTGCTTCCAAAGCAAAACCCGCAATCGTCGCATCTTGGTCGGCGATATCTTGTTGAGCGTCCAATACCAAGACGGCAACGTTTGCCGCCTCAACAGCCTGCATGGCTTTGATAACGGAGAACTTTTCCACCGCTTCATCCACTTTGCCGCGACGGCGCACACCTGCGGTATCGATGATGGTAAACGGTTTGCCTTCACGTTCAAAATCAATATGGATACTGTCGCGTGTCGTGCCCGCCATATCGAAGGCAATCACACGCTCTTCGCCGAGAATGGCGTTTACCAAGGTCGATTTACCGACATTGGGACGGCCGATTACAGCAAAAACAGGATGTTTCGCTTCTTCCTCTTCCTTTTCAGGCTCGGGGAAGGTTTCCAAAATATCTTCAATCAGATAATACACACCATCGCCATGCGCACCTGAAATAACATAAGGGTCGCCCAGGGCAAGTTCGTAGAACTCGGCGGCAAGCACGGCCCTATTGCCGCCCTCGCCTTTATTCACCGCCAAATAAACGGGACGCGGACTTTGGCGCAAACGGTCGGCAATGATTTTGTCTTGCGGGGTTAAGCCGGTACGTCCGTCCACCAAAAACACCACTGCATCAGCTTCATCGACAGCCTGCAAGGTTTGTTTTGCCATTTCGTGCAAAATGCCGCTGTCCACAACCGGCTCAAAACCGCCTGTATCGATGACCAAATAAGGTTTGCTGCCGACTTTGCCATGACCGTAATGTCGGTCACGCGTCAGTCCAGGCAAGTCATGCACAAGCGCGTCTTTGGTGCGCGTCAAACGGTTGAATAAAGTAGATTTGCCGACATTGGGGCGGCCGACAAGCGCGATGGTTGGTTTCATGATTGAGTCTTTCTGTGTCAAGTGCCGCCTAAAAACGGGAGCGGAACACAAGCAGGTGTTTTAAAAACACGGTTGATAAGGATAAGTGTAGGTCGTCTGAAAAGTCATTGCAACTTCAGACGGCCTTGATTTCAAACAAACTTATTTCAAGCTGTCGATTTTCATTTGCAGCAATTCGCGGCCTACTGCGGTTTGCGGCATTTTGCTCAAAGCAGCTTCGTAACTTTGTACGGCTTCTTTGGTTTTATTTTGGGCAACGTAAACATCGCCTTTGGTTTCCAACATCAAAGGCTCGAAGTCAGCCTCAACCTGAGTATTCAGGGCATTGATGGCGGCATCGTATTTTTTCTGCTGCAACAGGACAACGCCCAAACGCTGCGCCGCCAAAGCTTGAACCAGCGGTGCGTTTTGGTTTTTCAGCACCCAATTCAAATGACCTTCCGCCACATCATAACGGCCGGCATCAAACTCGGTTGCTGCCACCATCAAAGTGGCTTGGGCTGTCGAAATAGAATCAGGATAGTTTTTTTGCAATTCGGCCAAATCAGCGTTGATGGCTTTAGGGTCGGTTTTTTGCTGCGCCTTTTCCACCATTTGCGCCAATACGGCTGCTGCTTCCTGATCTTTTGAAGCTTTTTGGCCTTGGTAAATGGTGTAACCCAAATACCCCAAAGCCGCCACGATCAGCAAGGCAAAGATCCAACGGCCGATGCGTTTCCAAAAATATTTAAAGTTGTCTAACTCTTGTTGTTCTTCCAAATGGGCTGCCATTTATGCGTTCTTCCATTGTTGTAAAGTGTCTGTCAAATCAGCGGCGGCAACGGTTTGTTGTTCGTGTTTACCCTGCATATCTTTCAGGGTAACCGTACCGTTTGCCAGCTCATCCTGAGCCACAATCAGCGCAAAGCGTGCGCCACTGTTGTCTGCTTTTTTCATTTGCGCTTTCAGGCTCTGATAGCCGGAATGCTGCATCACATTGAAACCTTGGGCGCGCAAGGCTTGCGCGTATTTCATCACCTGCAAGTCCGCACCTTCGCCTTGGTGCATTGCATAGACATCAGGCGCAGCATTCACTTCCAGCGAGCCGTATTCGCTCACCAAAAGCAGCAGGCGCTCAATACCCATCGCAAAGCCGATAGACGGCGCAGGCTTACCGCCAAGCTCTTCAATCAAACCATCGTAACGGCCACCACCGCACACAGTCGCCTGCGCACCAAGTTTGTCGGTCGTCCACTCAAAAACCGTCTGATTGTAGTAATCCAAACCACGGACCAAGCGCGGATTTTCAATATATTGAATACCCAAACCGTCCAACATCGCCTTGAAGCGTGCATAGTGGTTTTGCGAAGCCTCGCCCAAATAATCCACCAGACGTGGCGCCGCGTTGCAGATTTCCTGCAAATCAGGATTTTTCGTATCCAAAACGCGCAAAGGATTGGTTTTCAGACGGCGTTTGCTGTCTTCATCCAATTGCGCCTCATAACGGGTCAAATATTCAACCAATGCCGCACGGTGTGCCGCGCGTTCCTCACGGTTGCCCAAGCTGTTGATTTCCAAAGTCAGGTATTCACGAATACCCAATTTTTCCCATAAGTCGGCAGACATCGCGATGATTTCCGCATCAATATCCGGTCCTTCAAAACCCAAAGCCTCGATACCGACCTGATGGAACTGACGATAACGGCCTTTTTGCGGACGCTCGCGGCGGAACATCGGCCCCATATACCACAGCTTTTGCGGGCTGTTGTACAGAAGGTTATGTTCGACCACCGCACGCAGACAAGAAGCCGTACCTTCAGGGCGCAGGCTCAAACTCAAGGAATCGTTTGAATCAGAGAAGGTGTACATTTCCTTGCCGACCACATCGGTTTCCTCACCGATGGAGCGGACAAACAAACCGGTTTGCTCGACAACCGGCGTACGGATTTGCTGATAGCCGTAAGCGCGTGTCCAACGGCCGACCGTATCTTCAAACGCCTGCCAAAACGCAGCCGTCAGTTTGAAATCTTTTTGTTCGACAGGTAAAAGGTCGTTCATACCTTTTACAGATTGAATTTTTTGTGCCATTTCAATATGGGATAAGCGAAAATCAAATAGTTGGACATTATAGCTGATTTTTAAGGGTTTGTGAGGTTGAGAACAAATCAAAAGGCCGTCTGAAAATCGGTTTTCGCATTCAGACGGCCTATAAAGTAGATTGCAGAATCACATTCAATGATTCCAATCCCTCCCCTACTTTTCAACTTAAATTTCTTAGAAACATATTCAATATAGATTCAATGCCGTTATACTTGGATTCTTTTCATCCCGTCCCTATGCACATCATGAAAACACTACGCTCTCTTTTTATTATCGGCTTATTAACCACCATCTTCCCCTCCCAAGCGATGGCTGCAAATAACGCTACAAACAATCAAACGAAAATAGATTTAGTCAAAAAGGTTTATCTGTCTAAAGTGGATTTAGGCTCTGAAAACAATCGTGTTACCACGCCTGAACTACAAAAAATCATCCGACAATTCAATAAATTCGACACAAATATCCGTAAGCAACCCGATATGGAGATGGGATGTGACATGCCGATACATTACTACTTGGGCTTTGGTCAGGATCATCCTGATAACTTCCATAAAACCTTGCAAGTCAAAGTCACTTCTCCCCATACCGTCCGGGCAACATTTAAACAATTTAACGGCCATAGGGTCGGTGCAGATTTCATGTTGAAATGTACAGAAAACCGTTGTTTGATAGATGATTTTAAGATGATTGGCGATCAAACCAGCATCAAAACCGATTACAAACTTGTTTTGCGTAAACAAAAATGTGAGTGAGCCGACAAAACAAAAGGGCTGCCCAAACAAATGGAGCAGCCCTTTGATTTTGAAATCAAGGTCGTGAAGGATGCGGATTTAAGCGTACAGGCGGCAAATTAGGTTTTCCGTATTGGGAAACAGCTTGTCTGCCTGAAGCCGCTTTTCCTGACTGCATGACGCCGCTATCGTTGCGTATTGGATGTGCGGCATACTCGTCCTGATTTAATTGTGAAACTTCTTCATTGACTTCATGCCCTACCACAAGTTCATACTCATTATCGTATGCCTTACTCTTGCCAAGCCGAACTTCCCCTCCCGTCATAGTGGATACGGAAAATGCGGATAACATGATGATTATACTGATTTTTCTATACATAATATTCTCCTTTTCTCAAAAATTGCTTCTTTATCATTTCTTTAATTCATGCCACAAAAGCAAGTTCAAACAAAACCAGTTTCTCTAGTCGCTTGAAGAATCTATTTAAGCACAAAACCTGCATCACTACATATCCGTTATTAGAAGTTTATTTTCCATATAAACAAGGCCGTCTGAAAAAATCCTAAAAACCGAGTACAATCCGCCGCATGAAAAAACGTACCAATCCCCTACCCCTTTTAGACGGCGTCAAACCCAGCTACTTGGTTTTGCCGCATGAAAAGCAGTTTTACGGCTTGCCGCTGCTGCATTTTTTATGCGCCCATTTTCCCTTTGTCGGCGAAGAAAACTGGCGGCGGCGGCTGAACAGCGGTTTTGTGGTGGGCGCGGATAGCGTGCCGTTTGATGAGAATACCTTGTTCGAGCCCGGCAAGACGATGTTTTATTACCGTGAAACCAGCCGTGAGAGTGAGCCGCGTATTCCGTTTGAAGAAAAGATTTTGCATATTGACGAGCATTTGATTGTGGTGGACAAACCGCATTTTCTGCCCGTCATCCCCAGCGGCAGGTTTTTGCGGGAAACCCTGCTCACGCGCCTGCGTTTGCGGCCGGAATTGCAGCATTTGAATGTTGAAGACATTACGCCGATTCATCGCTTGGATAAAGATACGGCAGGCGTTATGCTGCTTTCGCTCAACCCTGCCACGCGTCGCGATTATCAGACCATGTTCCAAGAAAAAACCGTCCAAAAAACCTATGAAGCGGTGGCGCCGACGCGGACGGATTTGGACTATCCGCTGGATATTTCGTCACGAATGGAACGAGGCGAAAAATTCTTTCTCACGCGGGAAACGGAAGGCGAACCCAACGCCCACACGACCATCGAGCTTATCGAAAACCGCGGCGCATTCAGCCTCTACCGCCTCACGCCGCATACCGGAAAGAAACACCAGCTCCGCGTGCATATGATGAGTTTGAATATGCCGCTGATGAACGATGCGCTTTACCCTACCCCATTGGCAGCTGGTGATGAAGACTACGACAAACCTTTAAAACTTTTGGCCAAAAGAATAGAGTTTACCGATCCTGTCAGCAAAGAAATCCGCGTATTTGAAAGTAGCTTTACGCTTTAAGTTATTCAATCCAATAAAAAAGGCCGTCTGAAATTGTTCAGACGGCCTTTTGTCACGGAATCATTTGATTAGTGATGAATGCAGCTGCACTCTTTATTCATATCAATCACCATACGGCCGGTAATTTTACCTTCCCGCATTTCTTGGAAGATGGCAGGCGCTTCATCCAAAGCACGCAATTCAACTTTAGGCACAACCAAACCTTCTGCGCCGAATTGGAATGCTTCTTCCAAATCTTTGCGGGTACCGACCAGAGAGCCGACCACTTCGATGCCGTCCAAGACCAGACGCGGGATGGACAGATCCATAGATTCGGGCGGCAGACCAATGGCAACGACGCGGCCGCCTGCACGGACGCAGTCCACAGCGGAGTTGAACGCGGCGGCGGATACGGCGGTAACAACGGCTGCGTGTGCGCCGCCGGTTTTTTCTTGGATCACTTTGGCAGCGTCTTCTTTGGCGGCGTTGATGACTAAATCAGCGCCGCTTTCTTTAGCGAATGCCAGTTTTTCATCGTTGATGTCGATGGCGACAACGTGTGTGCCGAATACTTTTTTCGCGTATTGAACTGCCAAGTTACCCAAACCACCTGCGCCGTAAATCGCAATCCATTGACCCGGACGAACGCCGGAAACTTTGATCGCTTTATAAGTGGTCACACCAGCACAAGTAATGCTCGAAGCTTGCGCAGGGTCAAGACCGTCGGGTACTTTAACAGCGTAGTCCGCATCGACGATACAGTGGGTCGCCATACCGCCGTCGGCAGTATAGCCTGCGTTCAATACAGAGCGGCACAAGGTTTCGCGGCCGGTATTGCAGTATTCGCAAGAACCGCAGCTTTGGAACAGCCATGCGATACTGACACGGTCGCCAACTTTCAGATTTTTCACACCGTCGGCAACTTCTTTAACCAAACCGATGCCTTCGTGTCCCAACACGCGACCCGGTTTGTCGCCGTAATCGCCCGCCGCAACGTGCAAGTCGGTGTGGCACACGCCGCAATACTCAACTTCCACCAACGCCTCGCCGTATTCCAACGGACGCAGTTCGCGTTCAACAACTTCTACATCACCTGCTACATCTTTATTTACTACCACAGCATGCATTTTCATGAGAGAGTCTCCTAGGGTGTTGAAAAACTATTCAGCTATGAATGAGAATACTCCCCATATCTTAAGCCGTCAACCCATAATCTTTTTTAAAACAATGGGTTATAATGTTATACCATAACAAAATCTATTTAAGCCCTATAAATCTTTAAATATATTAACAAATGCACTTTTATTTCAATTAAATCCTTTATTTTTCAGACGGCCTGCTACATGAGACAACATTGCAAATGTAAATTTTGAGAATATCCTCATTTTTAGTACTTGAACTTAAAAAGAAAAAAGCATAAGCTATTTTTCATGGTGTTGAAACACCTATTCCCATTCATTAAGGAGACAGCATTATGGCAAAAGATTTAAATGTGTTTGATAAAGAATACGGCCTTTTGATCAACGGCGAATGGACAAAAGGTAGCGAAGGCAAACTTTTATCCTCTTACAACCCTGCCAATGGCGATGAGTTGGCCAAGTTCACAGACGCAACCGATGCCGATGTCGATGCTGCTGTAGCCGCTGCGCAAGAAGCGTTCAAAACATGGCGCAAAACCACGACTGCCGAACGCGCGGCCATTTTGAACAAAATCGCCGATGTGATTGACGAAAACGCCGAATTGTTCGCCCTGCAAGAAACCTTGGACAACGGCAAACCCATCCGCGAAACCCGCGCCGCTGACATCCCGCTGGCTTCCGACCATTTCCGCTATTTCGCCAGCGTGATCCGCGGCGAAGAAGGCACTGCGACCCAACTTGATGCCGAAGACCTGTCCATCGTTTTGCGTGAACCGATCGGCGTTGTCGGCCAAATCATTCCTTGGAACTTCCCATTCTTGATGGCCGCATGGAAAATCGCTCCGGCATTGGCCGCAGGTTGTACCATCGTCATCCACCCTTCTTCCAGCACTTCATTGAGCCTGTTGTCCCTCGCTCAAAAAATCAACCACTTGCTGCCTAAAGGCGTGTTAAACGTGATTACCGGCCGCGGTTCCAAATCCGGCGAATACATGCTGCACCACAAAGGCTTCAACAAACTGGCCTTTACCGGCTCAACCGAAGTCGGCCGCCGCGTCGGTATCGCCGCCGCCGAATTGCTGATTCCGTCCACTTTGGAATTGGGCGGCAAATCTGCCAACATCTTCTTCGACGATATGCCTTTCGACAAAGCCCTCGAAGGCGCGCAAAAAGGTATTTTGTTCAACCAAGGCCAAGTGTGCTGCGCCGGTTCGCGCATTTTTGTACAAGAAGGCATTTACGACAAATTCGTCAATGCTTTGGCTGAAGAATTCAAAAAAATCAAAGTCGGCCTGCCTTGGGAAGACGACACCCAAATGGGTTCGCAAGTCAATGCCGGTCAACTCGAGACCATTTTGAAATACGTCAAAATCGGCGAACAGGAAGGTTGCCGCATTATTACCGGCGGTAAAAAAATCGAAGGCGAATTGGGCAAAGGCGAATTTGTCGAGCCTACTTTGATTGAAGCCAGCAGCAACGAAGCCCGTGTTGCCCAAGAAGAAATCTTCGGCCCGGTTGCCACCGTGATTAAATTCAAAACCGAAGAAGAAGTCATCAAAATGGCCAACGACAGCGAATACGGCTTGGGCGGCGCAGTGTGGAGTACCGACATCAACCGCTGCCTGCGCGTTTCCAACGCACTGGAAACCGGCCGCGTTTGGGTAAACTGCTACAACCGCCTGCCTGCCGGTGCGCCGTTTGGCGGCTACAAAACTTCAGGTATCGGCCGCGAAACCCACAAAATGATGCTCGCCGCCTACACCCAAGTGAAAAACATCTACATCAGCACCCGTGAAGAACGCGAAGGCTTCTATTGATTCGGCGATTCACAGTAATCTGATTTAGAAAATATAAAGGCCGTCTGAAACCTGTTTCAGACGGCCTTGCTTTATTCTGTTTCTTAATAAAGCTTCATATCTTTCTCAAAAAAAGCCCCATTACTTTCTCTCCGGCCACAGCCAGCAAGGCTCCGGCCACAACCACCATGGCACCCACATAGCTGACGATATTCATATCCGAAGCGGCAAAATAATCGGGGGCAAGATGATGGCCGATGGTGGAAAATATCATGGTGAATACAGGAATCAGCGTGGTGACGATACTGACTTTTGAAGCGTCCCAATGATTGAGTGCTTCGCCGAATGAACCGTAGCCGATCAGCGTGTTCAAGCAGCAATAGATAAAGCAGCCCCATAAAAACGGATTGCCGATATGGGCGATTTGTGACGGTTCAGCAAACGGCAGGAAAACAAAGCTGCTGCAAAAATAAATCATGAGCAGGATTTGTTGCGAATTGAAATGTTTGGACAGAAGTTTTTGCGCCACGCCGTAGCACACCCAAATCATGCTGCCCGAAGCCGCCATCATCACTCCGACCGCGTAGCTGCCCAAGCTGAAAAGTTCGCCGAATTTGTCGTTGAAAAACATGGCCAAACCCGTCAGCAAAAGCATCAAGCCGATTTTTTGCCAGTGCGTAAAGGCTTCTTTAAACACGCCTACGCCGACCAAAATCATGGTAAAGGGCGAGAGTTGCCACAACACCTGCGTGGTTGTCGGCGAAATATAGTGCAAACCCATGGCAACAAGCACGAAGTTAGCGGAAATGCCGATAATGCCCAACACCAATAAAAATAAAGTTTGCTTGGAAAATTCAGACGGCCTCGGCAGCTTGCCGGTCAGCCCCAACAACGCAAACAACACCAGCGAAGCCACTAAAAAGCGTATCCACACCAGCGTGGGCGCATCGACGGCTTTTAAGGCCTGTTGGGCGATGACCGGCAGCGATCCCCAAGTCATGGTGGCAAGCAGCGCCAATGAAAAGCCGAGCCAAGTTTTTTGTTTCTTCATCTTCAGACGGCCTTTATTTACGCGGCTTCCCAGTAGTCGATATAAAGCTGCAATTCGAGATTATTCCGCCATTCGTTGGCAACGGGGCGGTACACCGTGCGGATGTATTCGGGAATGTCTTCGCTACAACGCCAGAACATGGCTTCAAATTCGTAGCCGTCTTTTTGCAGCCAGACTTTTTTGTGTTTGCCCTCCGCGCCCAAAGGCTGCTGGCGGATGACGTGAAATTCGTCGGTAAAACTCGGCGGCGCGAAGCCCTGCCCCCAAACGTGGCGGGCAAGGTTCTGCGCCTGTTCCAGCGTAATATCGCGGGCAGGCAGGCTGCCGTCGGTAATATAGGTTTGCGACAAATCGTCTTCGCACACTATCTCGCGCACGGCTTCTTCAAAGGCCGTCTGAAATGCGGGAATATTGTGTTCGAGTATGCTCAAACCCGCCGCCATCGCGTGTCCGCCGAATTTCAAAATCAAATCGGGATGGCGTTTTGACACCAAGTCCAAAGCATCGCGCAGGTGCAAATTGGGAATGGAGCGTCCCGAACCGCGCACTTCGCCGTTGTCGGCAGGCGCAAACACGATGGTCGGACGATAAAAACGGTCTTTGAGGCGGCTGGCAACAATGCCGACCACGCCTTGATGGAAGTCGTCGCGATACGCCACCAACGTCGTCTGCCCTGGAGGTAGGGTTTCAGGAAAAGCATTCAGCGCGTCTTGCAGCATAGACTGCTCGATTTCGCGACGCTCGATATTGAGGTTGTTTAACTGAGCCGCCAGTTCCTGCGCTTCGGCATCATCTTGCGCCAATAGACAGGCAATGCCGACCGACATATCGTCCAGCCGTCCGGCCGCGTTGATACGCGGTCCCAACGCAAAGCCCATATCAAAAGGCTGAGCCTTGCGCCAATCCCGTCGCGCCACTTCAAACAAGGCGCGGATACCGGGACGCATTTTGCCCAAACGCATCCGTTTCAAACCTTGAGACACGAGGATACGGTTGTTGTGGTCTAGAGTGACGACGTCGGCAACGGTACCGAGTGCGACCAAATCCAAAAGGTCGCCCAGATTCGGCTCTTTTAGGCCGTCTGAAAAATAATTGCGGCGGCGCAGTTCGGCACGCAAAGCCATCAATACATAAAAAATCACGCCCACGCCCGCCAAGCTTTTGCTTTGGAAACCGCAGCCTTTTTGGTTCGGATTGACGATGATGCAGTCGGGTACAGTCTCGGCAGGCAGATGGTGGTCGGTAACAATCACATCCAAACCCAACTCCTGCGCACGCGCCACGCCTGCAATGCTGGCGATACCGTTATCCACCGTTACCAATAAATCCACACCTTGCTCTGCCGCGATTTCAGCCAGCTCGGGCGTTAAGCCGTAGCCGTGCTCAAAGCGGTTGGGCACAAGGAAATCCACTTTCGCCCCCATCGCCGCCAAACCGCTCATACCAACGGAGCAAGCGGTCGCACCGTCGGCATCGTAATCGGCGACAATCAGGATTTTTTCCTGACGCTCAATCGCATCCGCCAAACGACCGGCGGCGGCTTCGCAGTTTGTCAGCGTTTGATACGGCAAAAGTGCAGCAAGTTTGTCGTCCAACTCGGCCGGACTTTGCACATCACGCGCAGCACACAGCCGCGCAATCAAAGGATCGGTACCGGCAGTAAGCAAGTCGTTAAAAACAGTCGGATTAATGGAACGTGTTTGGATTTTGACGGACATGGTGTGTGGGATTAAATAGAGAGAAAATTAATTTTTTTAAGCATTTATTTTAAGGAGGAGGCCGTCTGAAACCTGCAATCTGTTTTCAGACGGCCTTGGATATTATTTGCGTGAAGCATCGATAATTTCACCGATCACGACATATGAGCCTGCTATCACTACGCCGACTGCGTCCAAAGCCAATGTAAATGGCGTTTTCAGGATATTCCCTGTCAACTTCCGAACGTCGGTGCTTTTTTTGGTTTCCGTATAATAAATTCTGACCGGAACGGCAGTGTCAAAACGGCGGTCTTCGGCAACATTTTTCGGCGTCGCATAATAATGACCTTCGGTAGAAATACACCGTGTGTAGACAGTTTTGTCATCGAGTTCGACCGGCTTGAACGCCAGCTGTTTTAACTTGGCAATCTCGGCAGCTTTTTGAGTATCGTAACGCAGGCAGAAATTCGAGCGAAAAGTTTGCGCTTCAGGGGATTTCAATTCAACAGGCAAAGCTTCATACACATATCTTGGGTTTTGCTGAACCATTTGAAATCGTTTGCTCAGCTTAGCATCCAAAACCGCCTTCAACTTGGCCGAATCTTTAGGATTAACGACAAACCAATATTTTCCACCCATCATGACCAAGCTGCCTGTTTCCAGTTGCGTATTGTCTTTGGCAACCACGCCAAATGCGTGAATATTGTCTTTGGCGACGGTTTTTTCGGTTGTGGTTTGCTGGAACGGGCTATTTCTTTCCCAAAGATCGTTAGTACATCCATTGAGGGTCAATACACCAATCAGCAAGGCAGTTACAGAGTGGCGAAATTTCATGGTCATCCTCCTTCGGTATTACGATACAGGCCGTCTGAAACCTGCAATCGGTTTTCAGACGGCCTTAAGGTTTATTCCTCCCAATCCTGCCCTTCTTCTGAAGCATCGGATTGACCGGCCTCCATCACTGCTTTAATTTCTTGGAACAGCGCGCGGAAGTTTTTCGGCGGTTTGTTTTGCTCCTGCTCTTTTTTGGTGTTGCGGATTAAGGTGCGCAATTTACCGGCATCGGCTTGCGGAAAATCTGCCATAAATTGGGTAATCGCGCCATCATCTGCCAACAGTCGGGTACGCGCCTGCTCGACGCGTTGCAAAAAGGCATTGTGCGCCGTATTGTCGCCGCGAAGTTTGGCCAAATAGGCTTCGATGGGCGCAGGGTCTGTATCGCGCATCAGGCGGCCGATAAATTGGGCTTGGCGTTTGAGCGCGCTGTTGGACGTGATTTTTTTATAGGTGGCAATCGCCTCGAACAGCTCTTCGTCCAAGCCGATTTTTTTCAGCGTATCGCTGGAGAGCTTGGTCAATTCCATACCCAAAGCCTGCAAATCGTTCATCTGCTTTTTCATTTGGGTTTTGCTGACCCACTCGTCTTCTTGTTCAAACATTGTGTTTCCCTGATTTTCTGAATCTGCCTATTTTATCAGTTTTCAGACGGCCTTTCCGTGCGATTTTTGCAGAGGCCGTCTGAAACGGTTAAAATGCCGCAAAACCCTGTCAGGAAACCTTTTTATGCTGTTTAACCACACACCGGACGAGCTGTTGCGCTTGTGCGGACACACGCTGGATTTGGCCAAACAATCCGGCGCCACCGCGGCCGAAGCCGATTTCAGCGAGTCGCTCGGTCAAAGCGTCAGCGTACGCTTGGGCGAAATCGAACAAATCGAGTTCCAACAAGATAAATCTTTAGACATTACGGTCTATGTCGGCCAACGCAAAGGCCGCGCCAGCACTGCCGACTTTTCCGAACGCGCCCTGCAAGATACGGTCAAAGCCGCCATCGATATTGCACGCTATACCGCCGAAGACGATTGCGCCGGCCTTGCCGATGCTGCCTTAATGGCAACCCATATCGGCGACCTCGACCGCTACCACGAATGGGATTTGAGTACCGAATCCGCCATCGATTTGGCCAAACAATGCGAACAGGCCGCGCTGTCATCGGACAAACGCATTGAAAATTCCGAAGGCGCATCGGTTCATACCGGCCATTACCAATACGTTTACGGCAACACCCACGGCTTTGCCGCACACCAGCAAAGCACGCACCACAGCATTTCTTGCAGCGTGGTCGCCAGCGACGAGCATGGCATGCAGCGCGACTATTGGTACGATTCTTCCTGCCGTCACGAAGACATGGACGCGCCCGAGCTCATCGGCCAAACCGCAGCCGAACGGACTTTACGCCGTCTGAACAGCCGCAGCGTTCCGACCGGCAGCTATCCCGTACTGTTCGACACCACTGTCGCCGTCGGCTTAATCGGCCACCTTATCGGCGCACTCAGCGGCGGCGCGCTCTACCGCCAAAGCAGCTTCCTGATTGACAGCATCGGCAAACAGGTGCTGCCCAAGTTTCTCAGCCTTCGTGAAGAACCGCATATCCTGCGCTCGTTCCGCAGCACTTATTTCGATGCCGAAGGCGTGGCCACGCAGCCTCGTTTTGTGGTAAAAGACGGCATCATCGAAGGCTATTTCCTCAGCAGTTACAGCGCGAAAAAACTCGGCATGCAGACAACAGGCAACGCCGGCGGCGCGCACAATCTGTATCTGAACCACACCCACGCCACGCAGGCCGACCTGTTGAAAGAAATGGGAACAGGTTTGCTGGTTACCGAATTGATGGGACAAGGCGTCAACGGCATTACCGGCGACTACTCGCGTGGCGCGGCCGGTTTTTGGGTGGAAAACGGCGTCATTGCCTATCCGGTTCAGGAAATCACCATTGCCGGACGCTTGCAGGACATGTACTGCGACATCACCGGCGTGGCAGACGACGCATTACGCCGTTCGTCCAACCAAATCGGCTCCATCTTGGTTTCAAAAATGACGGTTGCCGGCAACTGATTGAACTAAATATACAAAAGGCCGTCTGAAAGATATCTTTTCTTTTCAGACGGCCTCGCCGTTATCTACTTCCATAAAAAACACATCATGCATATTGTCGTTATCCCCTCTTGGTATCCTTCTTCCGAAACCGACGTGGACGGAATCTTTTTCCGCCTCCAAGCCCAAGCCCTGCAACGCGAAGGCATGAAAATCGGCATGGTCGTGCCCATGTTCCGCTACTTAAGAAGCCAGCCGAAAACCATCTTCTCGCGCTTCTACGGCCTGCGCCGCCATCAGCAAGGCGGACTCAACACTTACGCCTATGACAGCATGTATTTCTTCCCGCGCTGTCCGGTTGTCGATATCGACCGCATCCGCTGGGTCAACGCAGGCATGAAAGCTTTTGAAGCCTATATCGCTGACAACGGCAAACCCGACGTAATTCACGCCCATTGCGTCAACTACGCCGGCATTTTGGCCTGTGCCATCTTCAAAAAATACGGCATTCCCTATGTGATTACCGAACACAGCAGTGCCATTTCACGCGGCCTTGTCCGCAAAAACCAATGGCCGTCCATGCACGAAGCCGTGCGCCACAGCGCGGCACGGTTCGCCGTCAGCCGTGATTTCTGCCGCATTCTCGAAAAAACCTACGCTGGTACAGACTGGCAATACCTACCCAATATGCTGGGCGGCAATTTTGAACAGGATTTCGAGTTCCCCGAAAAAAACAATCAAGACTTTACCTTCTGCAGCGTCTCCCACCTGCGCCACCTCAAAGGCCACGACCTGCTCCTGCCTGCTTTTGCAGAAGCACTCAAAACCTATCCGCAGCTCAAACTCAAAATCGGCGGTGGCGGCGCAGAAGAAGGCCGTCTGAAACAACTGGCAAGCGACTTGGGCATCAACCACGCTGTTACCTTTACCGGCGCATTGACCACCGACCAAACCCTAGACCTTATGCGCCACAGCAACGCCTTCGTCCTCGCCAGCCGTACCGAGACCTTCGGTGTCGTCTATATCGAAGCACTGTCTCAAGGTTTACCCGTTATCGCCACACGCTGCGGCGGCCCCGAATCCATCGTCACTTCCGACAACGGCCTGCTGGTGCCAATCGAAAACATACCGGAACTGACCAAAGCATTGCTCACCCTCTACGAAACCCATGCACAATACGATTCCGTCCGTTTGCGCCAAGATTGCCTGCAACAATTTGGCAGCCGTGCCATTGCGCAACACCTGATCGACACCTTCCAAAAAGTGCTTAATAAGTAGGCATAAACCATACAGGCCGTCTGAAATCCTTCAGACGGCCTGCCTGCTTCCAACAAGACAAATCTAGTGTAAAATTAAGACAATAACTAAACTTTTTGATTTAAAATCAGTCCAAGGAAAAACTGTTACTTATAATAATATCCCCACATACATTATGCGCTATTACGGAACGATTACTCGCTGGAACAGCAAACGCGGCTTCGGTGCCGCTACCATAGAAGACACAGGCCAAGAAATCTTTCTTGCCCTTGCCGCCTTCACCACCCTTACCCGCCTTCCGGCCGAAGGGCAACACATCTCCTTCAACATCACAGAAGGCCGACGCGGCCGCAAAGAGGCCGAAAACGTCTGCTTCGCCCTCGATTGCGCCGACTGCTTCGATGTCCTCGTCCCTCCCCCCGAAAAACCCCTCGCCGGCAAACAAGCCATCGTCGGCCTGATTGCCGTTATCTTCGTCTGCAGTATTTTCGCCGTCTTGTGGTACGGCCTCCACTTTTCCGACAACACACCGGAAGAGCCTGTCGTCAAAAAACAAGAAACCATGGTTCACGAAGTAGCCGCCAAAATCGAAGCCGAACGCAAAGCATGGCGCGATGCCGTCAACGGCAGCAACCAACGCCCGGGACAGCCTCAACGTGCCAAAGATAATACTTCAAAACAATAACGCTTTATCCAATACAAAAAGGCCGTCTGAAAAAATGGGAAGATGAAATTATAGATTTCTTCCTCATTCTTTCAGACGGCCTTTGTTCTTATCTCAATTCGGCTCAGCCATTTCCAACGCTTGTTTGATGTCCACAGCCACAACGCGCGATACGCCTTTTTCCTGCATGGTTACGCCGACGAGCTGCTCCGCCATTTCCATGGTCAGGCGGTTGTGGGAGATGTAGAGGAACTGGGTTTGCGCCGACATTTCTTTGACCAGGTTGCAGAAACGCGAGGTGTTGGCATCGTCCAGCGGAGCGTCGACTTCGTCCAGAAGGCAGAAGGGGGCGGGGTTGAGGCTGAACAGGGCGAACACGAGGCTCATGGCGGTGAGGGCTTTTTCGCCGCCGGAGAGGAGGTGGATGGTGCTGTTTTTCTTGCCGGGCGGGCGCGCCATGATGGATACGCCGGCGGTCAGGAGGTCGTCGCCTATCATTTTGAGTGTGGCTTCGCCGCCACCGAACAGGGAGGGGAAGAAGGTTTGGACTTTGCCGTTGACGGCGTCGAAGGTTTCTTTGAAACGCGCTTTGGTTTTGTCGTCGATTTGGGCGATGGCTTCTTCCAAAAGTGCGATGGCGGCCTGCACGTCTTCGCTTTGGCTGCGGTAGTAGCCGTCGCGTTCGCGCGCTTCTTCGAGTTCTTGCAGGGCAGCGAGGTTGACGGCGCCGAGGGCTTCGATTTGCTGGGTGAGGCTGCCGATGCTGCTGTTCAATACTTTCGGCGATTCTTTCGCCAACGCTTCGAGTACGTCCAAATCGGCGGCGCGTTCGGTCAGGTTTTGATGGTAGCGTTTGGCATTGATCAGGGCTTCCTGCTGCTGCAACAGGGCGGTTTGGGTGGCGGCCTGAAGCTGCGGCAGCTTGGTTTGCAGGGTTTGTACGCGGGCGTATTGCTCCCTGCCCTGCTCCTGAATCTGCGCGAGTTTTTCCTGCACGGCGATGTATTCTCCGTCCAGCGTGTGCACGGCTTCGGTCAGCTCGTCGAGCTTGATGTGCTGCTCGTCGTTTTGGAACTCGGTTTCATAGGCGAGGGCAAGCTCTTGCTGGCGTTCCTGCCAGTCTAGGGTTTGCTGTTCGAGTCGGGCGATTTGCTGTTGGTAGTTTTGTTTTTGCTGGTTGAGTTTGTGGACGGCGACTTCGGCCAGCCCGTATTGGCGGTTGGCTTCCAACAGGGCAAGCTGCGCCTGTTTCAGACGGCCTTGCTGCTCTTGGCGGCTGTGTGCGGTGGTTTGCTGCTGGTGTTCGAGTTCAGCGGCGGCCTCTTGCAAGGTAACGATGTCGTCTGCAAGGCCGTCTGAAGTATGTTGCAACACGGTCTGCTCTTCTGCCAACTGCGCCAGTTCACGGGCGATGTGTTCGCGGCGGATTTGCCCTTGGTTGGTACGCGCCAGAAGTTCGGCGGCGCGTTGCTGCGCCTGGCTGTATTGGCGCGTGTGCTGCTGTTGCTGCTGCATCAGGTTTTTGTGCTGCACTTCGGACGAGCGCACGGCGGCTTCCGCCTGTTTGAACGCGGCTTCGGCGGCGGAGAGTTCGGGGGCGAGGTTGTCCAATTCGGACACGATGCCGTCAAGGCGTGCTTTTTGGGCAATCAGGCTTTCCTGCTCAAGTTTGGCATAGAGCAGGACGCTGACTTTATCAACCTGATGGCCTTCGGGCGTGAGCCAGATTTGATGCGTGCCCAAATCGCTTTGATGCGCGAGGGCGTAGCTCAAATCGGGCGCGCACAATACGCCGTCGAGCCAGTGGTGCAATGCCGTCTGAAACGGCGGCTGCGCTTGGATTTGGTTCAACAGTGCTTGTACGGGCAGGGATTTTTTGATGCCGCCGGAAAGATCGTCTGAAAGCCATGCCGCCTGTCCCTGCGGCAAAGGCGTAGGGGGAACGAAGCCGTGCGGCACGCTACGGGCGTGCAGACGTTCGGCAAGGATGACGGACAAGGCGTGCTGCCACTCGGCGGGCGCGGTGATGTGTTGCCACAGTTGCGGCGCGGCGGCGTGGTCGGTTACCTGCCAGAAGTCGGCGGCTTCCTGCTGTTGCGACAGGATTTGCGACAACGCCTGCTGCTGCGCCTGCAAGGTAATGTGTTGCTGCTTCAGGCTTTGGAAGCGGTTTGAGGCCGTCTGAAACGCCTCGCGGGCGGCATGCAAGGCTTCTTCGGCGGCGATGATTTGTTCTTCGTAATGCTCTTGCTGGCTTTGCAACAAGGCGGCGGCTTCCTGCGCGGCGGCGGTTTCCGCTTCGTCGGGCAGGTTCAGGGCTTGGTTTTCCTGTTTCAGACGACCTTTGCGCTCTTCGTGCTTGGCAACAATTTGTTCGGCATGGGCAAGCTGCTGCTGCTTCAACGCCAGTTCGCGGCGGATGCGGTTTGCCTCGTCCTGCTGGGTTTGGAAGGCGGCGTTAAGCGTGGCTTGGGCTTCTTCCAATTCGGGCAGACTCTCTTCGTGTTCGGCAACCTGCATCGCCCACTCCGCCAATTCGGTTTGCTTTTCTTCGACGTATAACTCGTTTTCTTCCAGCTTGACGCGGATTTGCTGCTGCTCTTGATGGATGCGTTGCAACTGCGCCTGCGCCGCCTGCTTGTCGCGTTCGATGCGTTGGTGCAGGTTTTGCTGATGGCGGATTTGTTCTTCCAAACGGGCAATCTGCTCGCGCAACACGCCGCGTTTGTTGCTCAATTCATGTACCGCCTGCTGCTGCGACTGCTCGGCGGTCTGCAAGGCGTGTACTTCGTCGTTTAACGCCTGAACCTGCGCGGCGGTTTCGTCCTGCTGCGCCTGCAAAGACTGATGCTGCGCGGTCGCCTTGTCGGCGGCGGCAAGCGATTGCTGCCATTGGGCGTAATCGAGCAAATCCTGCTGGCGGTTCAACTGCGCGGTCAGTGATTTGTAGCGTTCGGCAGTTTCCGCTTGTTTTTCCAGCTTTTCCACCTGACGCGCCAACTCGTTCTGCAAATCGCCCAAACGCTGCAAATGCTCGCGCGTGTCTTTCAGACGACCTTCCGTCTCCTTGCGGCGTTCCTTATATTTGGACACGCCCGCCGCCTCCTCGATATAGGCGCGTAACTCCTCCGGCCGCGCTTCGATGATGCGCGAAATCATCCCCTGTTCGATAACGGCATAACCGCGCGCGCCCACGCCCGTACCCAAAAATAAATCGGTAATGTCGCGGCGGCGCACGGTCTGATTATTGATGAAATAAGTCGATTCGCCCTGACGCGTCAGCTGCCGCTTGATGCTCACCTCGGCATACTGCCCCCACGCCCCTTGCAAACTGTGGTCGCTGTTGTCAAACACCAGCTCCACCGAAGCCCTCGGCGCAGGACGGCGCGTCGCCGCACCGTTAAAAATCACGTCCTGCATACTCTCGCCGCGAAGCTGCTTCGCCGAAGCCTCGCCCAACACCCAGCGCACCGCGTCAATCACATTCGACTTGCCGCAGCCGTTCGGCCCGATAACCGCAACAAGCTGCCCCGGCACATGAATTGTGGTCGGGTCGGTAAAAGATTTGAAGCCGGAGAGTTTGATGTGGGTAAGGCGCATGGCAATGTTTCGAATCTGAAAAGAAGGCGTATTTTAACGGAAATACGCTTATCCGTTGAGAGAAAAGCATCCATAAAGTCCGACTGCTTTTTTATCTTCAAAAGGCCGTCTGAAAAGTTTGTTAAAAAGAAACAGGCCAGCTATCGAACCCACTAAAATATTTAAAATAAATTCATATAAAACAATTAACTAAAAAAATACCCACCCAACCACCTTACCTTTGATTAATTTTTGTACAGAAATGCAAACAAACTGTTTATTTTTTTATGATTTATGGTTATTATCGGAAATTAAAGGTTTAAAAATCAGATAAACGATCTCTCCGACCTTTTCATCAAGCGAATAACTATATAGGGAATCTCATGTCAAACATCCAAACCAAACTTAAAACCATCGTTTTTACAGCCGTCAGCGCAGCCATTTTGTCCGCATGCGGTGGTGGCGGAGGCGGCGGTTCATCTGCTTTAAGCACCGGCGCGACTCCTACCAATAATACCGGCAATTCTGCTGGCAACAATGGCAATTCTGCCAATAACAACAGCAATGCCAACACTCAGAAAGCGCCGTCTACTACGCTCACCAACCGTGCCGACAACCTTGCCGAACTGACCGATGAAGCTCCAATCGATCCAGCCAACGTTAGCCAGCCTTTGCACACACATTTCATCTCCTCCAAAGGTGCGCAGCAATCCAATCCTAACGTACAAATCCGCAAAGATGCCACAGGCAAAATGTTCCAAACAGACAATCAAGATCGCAACCAAAATGGCCTGATCAGTTCTATTGACTTTAACAGCAATGATGAAGTCAAAATGGACGGCGTTGTATTGTTTAACAAAACCAGCAATGGCAGCGCAACCCAACCTACATGGACAAGTTATGCTTCTGTTATTGCCAAAGTATATTCAAAAGGCAATACTCAAACTGATGTCAGCGAACAAACAGGCAAAGAGAAAAATACCGAATTCGCATACGGCAAATCAACTTTGGATGAACGTATTGTTGAACTTTATAAGAAATTAGAAGCTGAAAAAGAAAATCTAAAAAAAGAACAAAACACAGAGTCTGGTCAAGTTGATCATGACAAAATAAAGGAAATTAAAGCTAAAATTGAAGAATTAGACTCTTTATACCAAAAAAATCTGCAACATCGCACTGGTCTGGCAACCTTTAATAAAATTGACAGCAATAAGTTAGCCTACTTCCGTACCGATAAAAACGGCTTAGTTTTTGACAAACAATTCGACGGTGTCTATGTCATCAATTTTGATGACGGCACCAAAATTGTGTTGCATGATCCTTCTGCGGCCGGCTGGACATATCAAACCTTCGCGCATTACACCGACCCTAAAGGACATGTATACCAAGGCTACCAAAGCTTGGGTGATGAAACTGTCTTCACTACCCTGCCTGCAAAAGGTACAGCCACCTACAAAGGTATTTCCACTGCCTATGTGGTTACCGACAAGAACAATCGTCAGTTGACTTCCAATGTCATGGCTATCGTTGATTTCGGCCTCAAAGGTGTCCGTTTTGAAACGTCAAACTCACACTTCCATACTTTGGAAAATGGTAAGCGCGTATCTGAAGCAGATAAAAACTACGATTTCAAAGGTACGGCAAGCTGGAAAGACGGCAACCTCTTCTCCGGTAAAGTCAACACGACCGATAACAAGTTAAGCGGCAACCTGAACGGCAAATTCTACGGCCCCAATGCTGCAGAAATCGGCGGCACTTACGGCTTGAAAAACAAAGATGCAACCGAACACTTAATCGGTGGCTATGGCGCGAAACGTCAATAAACCTGCCTAAACAAAAGGCCGTCTGAAGTTTCAGACGGCCTTTTTATTTTCAACTTGGATTACACCGATACGGCTGCTTTGATGTGCGGATGCGGGTCATAACCTTCCAACTCGAAGTCTTCAAATTTGAAGGCAAACAAGTCTTTGACTTCAGGGTTGATTTTCATGGTCGGCAGGCTTCGGAAATCGCGGCTTAATTGCAGTTGGGCCTGCTCGATATGGTTGCTGTACAAATGCGCATCGCCAAACGTATGGATAAATTCACCGGCTTCTAAGCCGCATACTTGCGCCATCATCATGGTCAACAATGCGTAGCTGGCGATGTTGAACGGCACGCCAAGGAAAATATCGGCGCTGCGTTGGTAAAGCTGGCAGGATAGTTTGCCGTTGGCAACGTAAAACTGAAACAGCGCGTGGCAAGGCGGCAAGGCCATTTCGTCGACCAAAGCCGGATTCCATGCCGATACAATCAGACGGCGCGAGTCGGGATTTTTTTTGATTTGTTCCACCACATTGGCAATTTGGTCGATATGGCGGCCGTCGGGTGCAGGCCAGCTGCGCCATTGGTAGCCGTAAACCGGGCCCAAATCGCCGTTTTCATCCGCCCATTCGTCCCAAATGGAAACGTTGTTGTCTTTCAGGTATTTGATGTTGGTATCGCCTTTAAGAAACCAAAGCAACTCATGAATAATCGAGCGCAGATGCAGTTTTTTGGTGGTCAACAGCGGAAAGCCTTCACTCAAATCAAAACGCATTTGGTAACCGAACACGGAACGTGTACCGGTGCCGGTACGGTCGGATTTGTCGATACCATTGTCGAGAACATGGCGCATAAGGTCGTGATAGGCTTTCATGTGTTTCCTTAGTGTATGTGTTGTGGGAATTTCGTGTGTATTGTACCGAATTTTCAGACGGCCTGCCTCCCTGTCTTCAATGGGGCGACCTTCCCCATATTCGCGTAGTACACTCATTAACAATGTTGACAATTTAGCGCTAATTTACACAAATTTTGAGCTGAATTAAATTTTTACAAAAAATTTTTCAACATTTTCTAGTTTAATTACTTAGTATTTTATTTTTAATAGAACATATTTTATGAAATATTTTTAGATATTTTTAATTAAATTTAAAATATAATTCTATTTTTATAAATTGGTAAAAAAATAATGTCAACAATCTGGGTAAAATTTTTCTTGGCAAGTAAAATTTTTACAGCTATATTTCAAAATATAAATATTGAAACATCTCACTTAATAGGAGTAGAAAAATGACCGACCTGAACACTCTATTTACCAATCTCAAACAACGCAACCCCAACCAAGAACCCTTCCATCAAGCTGTTGAAGAAGTGTTCATGAGTTTGGATCCGTTTTTGGCGAAAAACCCGAAATACACCCAACAAAGCCTGCTTGAGCGTATTGTTGAACCGGAGCGTGTGATTATGTTCCGCGTCACTTGGATGGACGACAAAGGCCAAGTCCAAGTCAACCGCGGCTACCGCATTCAAATGAATTCCGCCATCGGCCCTTACAAAGGCGGCTTGCGTTTCCACCCTACCGTCGATTTAGGCGTGTTGAAATTCCTCGCTTTTGAACAAGTCTTCAAAAATGCGCTGACCACCCTGCCTATGGGCGGTGGCAAAGGCGGTTCCGACTTTGATCCTAAAGGCAAATCCGATGCCGAAGTAATGCGCTTCTGCCAAGCCTTTATGACCGAACTCTACCGCCACATCGGCGCCGACACCGACGTCCCTGCCGGCGATATCGGCGTAGGCGGCCGCGAAATCGGCTATCTGTTCGGCCAATACAAAAAAATCCGCAACGAATTTGCTTCCGTCCTGACCGGTAAAGGCCTCGAATGGGGCGGCAGCCTGATTCGCCCTGAAGCTACCGGCTACGGCTGCGTGTATTTTGCCCAAGCCATGTTGGAAACCCGCAACGACAGCATCGAAGGCAAACGCGTGTTGATTTCCGGCTCCGGCAACGTGGCGCAATACGCTGCCGAAAAAGCCATCCAACTAGGTGCAAAAGTATTGACCGTTTCCGACTCCAATGGCTTTGTCCTCTTCCCTGACAGCGGTATGACCGAAGCGCAACTGGCCGCTTTGATCGAGCTGAAAGAAGTGCGCCGCGAACGTGTGGCCACTTACGCCAAAGAACAAGGCCTGCAATACTTTGAAAACCAAAAACCGTGGAACATTGCGGCCGAAGTCGCCCTGCCTTGCGCCACCCAAAACGAATTGGATGCAGATGCCGCCAAAATCCTGCTGGCAAACGGTTGCTATGTAGTTGCCGAAGGTGCGAACATGCCGTCAACTTTGGGCGCAGTCGAACAATTTATCAAAGCCGGCATCCTCTACGCTCCGGGCAAAGCCTCTAACGCCGGCGGCGTAGCGACTTCAGGTTTGGAAATGAGTCAAAACGCCATCCGCCTGTCTTGGACACGCGAAGAAGTGGACAGCCGCCTGTTTGACATCATGCACAACATCCACGAATCCTGCCTGAAATACGGTAAAGTCGGCGACACAGTAAACTACGTCAATGGTGCGAACATTGCCGGTTTCGTCAAAGTTGCCGATGCCATGTTGGCGCAAGGTTTCTAAAAGCTGCATCAACGCAAATCAAAAGGCCGTCTGAAATATTTCAGACGGCCTTTTTCTTTTAAAGCAAACCTTATACGCCCAAATAACCTTCCCTGCTGGAAAGCCATCTTGCCAAATGCGCTTCGACGATTTCGGGGTTTTGTTCAATCAACAAAGGGGCGATTTCGCGCGCTTGTTCTAAAAGGTGTAAGTCTTCTTCAAGGTTGGCGAAGCGCAGCATGGGAACGCCGCTTTGACGCGCACCGAGAAATTCGCCGGGGCCGCGGATGTTGAGGTCTTGGCGGGCGATTTCAAAGCCGTCGGTGTGTTCGTAGATGACTTTCAGTCGCGCTTTGGCGAGTTCGCTCAAGGGTTCGGCAAACAGGAGGACGCACACGCTTTCTGCCGCGCCACGCCCTACCCGTCCGCGTAATTGGTGCAGCTGCGCTAAGCCCATGCGCTCGGCGTGTTCGATGACCATCAGGGCGGCGTTGGGCACATCTACGCCGACTTCGATAACGGTGGTGGCAACCAAGACGTTCAGACGACCTGCGGCAAATTCTGCCATGACTTCGGCTTTTTCGGCGGCTTTCATGCGCCCGTGTACCAAGCCGATGCTGAGTTCGGGCAAGGCTGCCTGAAGCTGCTCTAGGGTTTCGGTGGCGGTTTGCAGTTGCAGGGTTTCGCTTTCTTCAATCAGCGGGCAGACCCAGTATGCCTGCTGCCCTTTGCGACAAATATTAAGGACGAAGCCTTCGACTTCGGCGCGGCGGACGTTGTTGACGAGGCGGGTTTTAATCGGGGTGCGACCGGGTGGCAATTCGTCGATAACAGACACGTCTAAGTCGGCGAAGAAACTCATGGCGAGCGTGCGCGGGATGGGCGTGGCGGACATCATCAGCTGGTGAACATCGCACCCTTTATTTTTAAGGGCAAGGCGTTGAGCGACGCCGAAGCGGTGTTGTTCGTCCACAATCACCAAGCCGAGATTTTGAAACTCGACGTCGTCTGAAAACAGGGCGTGCGTGCCGACAGCGATTTTGGCAGAGCCGTCAGCCAGTTTGGCTTTGGCTTCGTCTTTGGCTTTTTTGCGCTGGCTACCGGAAAGCCAAACAACCTCAAGGCCTAAAGGCTCAAGCCATTGTTTGAACTTGATGAAATGCTGTTCGGCAAGGATTTCGGTCGGCGCCATTACAGCCACCTGCGCGCCGGATTCAATGGCGGTCAGCGCGGACAAAGCAGCCACAATGGTTTTGCCGCTGCCGACATCGCCTTGCAGCAGGCGGTGCATGGGATGGGTTTGCGCCATATCGCGGCAGATTTCGGAAACAACTCTTTCTTGCGCATCAGTCAGGGCAAACGGCAAAGCGTGGCGCAAGGCTTGAGTCAATGTGCCGTCGCCGCCCAATGCCGTGGCCGAGCCGCTGACGCGCTTCTGCCGTGCCAAGCGCATGGAAAGTTGTTGTGCCAAAAGTTCGTCAAATTTGAGCCGTTGCCATGCAGGGAGCGCGCCGTCGGAAAGCTGATGGATGGTAAAACTCGGCGGCGGTGAATGCAAAAGGCGTAGGCTTTCGGCAAGGTGCGGCAATTTCAGACGGCCTAATAAAGCATCGGGTAAGGTGTCGTGCAGCGGCGTAACGTCCAAGGCCGTCTGAATAATACGGCGCAAAGTGGGTTGATTTAAACCGTTTACGGTCGGATAAATCGGCGTGAGGCTTTCTGCCAAACCGCTGTTTTCGGCATCGCGGATTTTAGGGTGAATCATCTCGTCGCCGTGAAACCCATGCTTGATTTCGCCCACGGCGCGGATGCGTTTGCCGACTGCCATCTGTTTCTGGTTGCTGGCGTAAAAGTGGATGAAGCGCAGAAAAAGGACGCTGCCGGAACCATCGACGATTTGGACAATCAACTGCTTGCGCGGCTTAAAAGTTACTTCCTGATGAATGACTTCGCCCTCAACCTGACACGGCACGCCGATCGGCGCATCCTTAATCGGCATGATGTGCGTCTCGTCCTCGTAACGCAACGGCAGGTGCAACACCAAATCCCATGCGGTATGGAGGTTGAGTTTTTCGAGTTTCTTGGCGGAAACATCGGTGATTTTGAGCTGTTTTTGGGTTTCGGGCGTCATCTTAAAAGGCAGCTGATTGAAAGTTTGCTGTATTTTATCCGAAAACAAAAAGGCCGTCTGAACGCAATGTTTCAGACGGCCTTAATTTAGGTATAACGCGATTAAGCGTTAGCTCCCTGTTGTTCTTGGTAGATTGCTTCAAAGTTGATCGGAGCAAGCAGTACAGGTGGGAAGCCGGCGCGGGTTACGCTATTGGAAATGGCTTCGCGTGCGTAAGGGAACAGGATATTCGGACAAGCAACGCCCAACAGCAGTTGTACGTCTTCTTCTGGAATGTTTTCCAGACGGAAGATGCCGCTTTGGGTAACTTCGTTCAAGAACATGGTGCGCTCTTCGTTCAGTTTGGCAGTCACGGTAACGGTAACGTCAACGCTGTAGAAGCCGTCTTCCAGTTTGGTGTTGCCGGTAGAAACGCGCATATCCACTTCAGGCTCGCCTTGTTCCAAGAAGATTTGTGGTGCGTGAGGCACTTCCAAAGACAAGTCTTTTACATACAGACGCTCAACGCTGAATACGGGTTGCAATTCTTCGCTCATTTTATTTTCCTAAGTTAAGGGTTAAGGATTCAGTAATTCGTCCAACTTGCCTTCCTGCTGCAAGCGGTACAAATCGGTAAAGCCACCGACATGGGTATCGCCGATAAAAATCTGCGGCACACTGCGCTGGCCGGAAAGCTGCTGCATTTCGGCAAAAACTTCCGGATTGCCGTCGATGCGGATTTCGTTGATTTCTTTCACACCCACCGCCTGCAACAGCCTTTTCGCCATGGTGCAGTACGGGCAATATGGACCGGTATAAACAGTAACGGTTTGCATGATTTCTTCCAAAATACCAATGTTCATGACTATATGGGCATAGGTGCTATTTTACAAGTGTTCCCGCCGTACGGTTGTAAAAAACATTCAGACGGCCTCTTAACCATAAACATTTGTGCAGATGCGGAAAAACCATAATTAAAGTATGATAAGCGCTTTCGCAGAATGACTTTTGCCATTTGTTTTTTTGAGAAGAACACATCGCAAAAGTTTTTCTATTCAAAATCAGGTATCCCCATGCTTTCAGGAATTCCCATCCCCAAGGACGCCGTGCGTCCGCCCGAAACCGTCCTCGTCAACATTACGCCGCAAGAAACGCGTGTGGCCGTTTTGGAAGAGAACAATATCTGCGAGCTGCACATCGAGCGCAACAGCGGCCACAGCTTGGTCGGCAATATTTATTTGGGCGTCGTCAAACGCGTCCTTCCCGGCATGCAAAGCGCGTTTATCGATATCGGCTTGGAACGCGCCGCGTTTTTGCATATCGTCGACGTCCTCGAACAACGCCGCAATCCGGACGAAACCCAACGCATCGAACACATGCTCTTTGAAGGTCAGTCTGTCTTGGTTCAGGTCATCAAAGACCCCATCAACACCAAAGGCGCACGCCTGTCCACCCAAATCTCGCTGGCCGGCCGTTTCCTCGTCCATCTTCCGCAAGAAGACCACATCGGCATTTCCCAACGCATTGAAGACGATGCCGAACGCAGCAACCTGAGGGAGCGCCTCAACAACCTGCTGCCCGAAAACGCCTGCCACGGCTACATCATCCGCACCAACGCCGAAAACGCTTCCGATGCCCAACTGCAATCAGACATCAACTATCTGACCAAAGTGTGGGAACACATTCAAAAACAGGCAAAAATTCAGCCGCCTGAAACCCTGCTCTATCAAGATTTGCCTTTGAGCCTGCGCGTATTGCGCGATATGTTCAGCCTTGATACGCACAAAATCCTGGTCGACTCGACTGAAAACCACCGCCGCATGACCCAGTTTGCCGAACAATACGTTCAAGGTGCATTGGGCAAAATCGAGCTGTTCAAAGGCGAACGGCCCCTATTTGAAACCCACAACATCGAGCAGGAAATCGCCCGCGCCCTGCAACCGCGCGTCAACCTCAACTTTGGCAGCTACCTCATCATCGAGTCCACCGAAGCCATGACCACCATCGATGTCAACACCGGCGGCTTTGTCGGCGCGCGCAATTTTGATGAAACCATCTTCCGCACCAACCTCGAAGCCTGCCACACCATCGCCCGCGAACTTCGCCTGCGTAATCTCGGCGGCATCATCATCATCGACTTCATCGATATGGCGCAGGAAATCCACCGCGAAGCCGTCCTGCAAGAGCTTGCCAAAGCCCTCGCCTTCGACCGCACCCGCGTCACCCTCAACGGCTTTACCAGCCTGGGTCTTGTCGAACTGACCCGCAAACGTTCGCGTGAAAACTTAAGCCAAATCCTCTGCGAACCCTGCCCTTCCTGCCAAGGCCGAGGCCGTCTGAAAACGCCGCAAACCGTGTGCTACGAAATCCAACGCGAAATCGTCCGCGAAGCGCGCCGCTACGATGTCCAAGCCTTCCGCATTTTGGCCGCTCCGAATGTCATCGACTTGTTCCTAGACGAAGAGTCCCAATCGCTAGCGATGTTGATAGACTTTATCGGCAAACCGATTTCGCTGGCAGTCGAAACCGCCTACACGCAGGAACAATACGATATCGTGTTGCTGTAAAGATAAAAGGCCGTCTGAAAACTTTTCAGACGGCCTTCTTGTTTGAGTAAATAAAGATTACGGTTTCACTACTTTACCGTTGATTTTGACGGAAGTCAGTTTCAGGTTGTAGGTTTTGCCGTCATCGGTATAGCTGATTTGCGCAGGGATATTGTCGATATCGGAAGCAAAAGAGTAAGTAACGGTATCGTCGCCGCGGCGGACGCGATATTTGCTCACAGGCGTTGTACCGCCATTCAGTTTATAGCTTTCACTACCGATTTTGTTCATGCTGCCGACGGTATACAGTTTTTTACCGTTGGTAATTTTCAAACCTGACGGCAGGCGCACATCATTGGCGGCCAGTTGCCATGCCAAAGTGAACAAGTCCATAGCAGGGCCGGATTTTTCGGTTTTCAAATCACCTGCTTTGCCGTAAGTGATGTTGCCGCCGGAGAATTTGGCCTCGGCATACAATTTACCGCCGCGTACATCTTTGTAGTAAGACGGATTCAAGATTGTGCCGTTGATGCTGCCGCCAGATTCAAAGCGGATATTGTAAAGCGGTACTTTAATGGTAGAGACGATTTTGTATTGGTTGCCGCTGCGGGTGAAGGTCATGGTCGCAGGAATACCGTAGCTGCCTGAGTATTGCAAAACGGCAGATTGCGGCAATTCAGCGGCTTGTGCGCCGATAGAGGCAGTGAGCAGGGAAAGTGTCAGCAGGGTTGTTTTAATCGGATTCATGATGTTTTCCTTGTGTGTATGGTGTTTTAATTAAGCCAACAGGCTTTGACCGGCGGCATTGCGTTGTGCATTCAAAACGCGGTTGCCTTCGATTTTCAGACGGCCTGCAACAAAGTCGGCAACGGCTTGCGGGAAAAGCTGGTGTTCAACCGTCAGCACGCGTGCGGCAACATCGTCAGCGGTATCGCCGTCCAAAATAGGAACAATGCCTTGTGAAATAATTGGGCCGCAATCCAGCTCGGGCGTCACGAAATGGATGGTGCAGCCTGCCACTCGACAACCTGCTTCCAATGCGCGTTCGTGGGTGTGCAAACCGGTAAAGGAAGGCAGGATGGACGGATGGATGTTTATCAGGCGGTTTTCATAATGTGCGCAGAATTCCGGAGTCAAAATGCGCATAAAGCCCGCCAATACAACCAAATCGGGCTGATAGGCATCGATTTTTTCCATCATAGCCTGATCAAATGCCAGACGCGAGTCAAAGTTTTTATGGTTCAAACTGTCAGTGGCAATACCGCGCTCTGCCGCCCATGCCAATCCGGCTGCGGTCTCGCTGTTGCTCAATACGGCTGCAATGTTGGCATCGGGAATATTGGCATTCACAATCGCCTGCATATTGCTGCCGCGTCCGGAAATAAGGATGACGATATTTTTCATCACAATTCCTTGTTTGTTTAGATAAAAGGCCGTCTGAAACGGAATTTTTCAGACGGCCTTTTATCCGTTGTTTAAGGGCGTAAGCCTTGATTCGGATTATTGAACTTTTTGTACGTCAACTTGTACAGGTTGTTGTGCAGCAGCATCAGGCGCGCCGACTTTAACCAGTTTCACGTCGAATACCAAAGTAGCGTTCGGGCCGATTTTATCGCCGGCACCAACTTCGCGGTAAGCCAATTTGGCCGGGATGTAGAATGTTGCTTCGCCGCCTTCTTTCAAGAGCTGGATACCTTCAGTCCAACCTGGAATCACTTGGCTTACAGGGAAGCTTACAGGGCCGCCGTTGGCTTTGCTGCTGTCAAATACGGTACCATCAATCAGACGGCCTTCGTATTCAACGGTAACGACGTCGTCTTTAGTCGGTTTTTTGCCTTCGCCTTCTTTGGTGATTTTGTATTGCAGACCGGAAGCGCTGGTTTTCACGCCTTCTTTAGTCGCGTTCTCTTTCAAGAACGCTTCGCCTTTTTCCAAGTTTACTTTGGCATCTTCAGCACGTTTGGCAGTAGCTTTTTCTTGTTGCTCTTGCAGGAATTTCATCATCACTTCCTGAGCTTGGGCTTCAGTCATTTTGACTTCTTTACCTTCAAACATGGCTTCCATGGCTTCGGTGAAGACTTTCAAATCGATTTCCGTACCTTGGTCTTTCATTTGTTTCAATGAACGGCCGATGTCCACACCCATTGCGTAGCTGGCTTGTTGGGCAGTAGAACCGATGGCAGAAGCATCTGCAGCCGCATTTGAAGCTGCGGAAGCAGCAGGGGCGTCTTTAGCGGCAGTGTCTTTTTGGTTGCAAGCAGTCAGTGCCAACAAAGCAGACAAAGCCAATGCGCTGAATTTGAAAGTTTTGTTCATGATTATGTCTTTTCTGGAAAGGTCAAAAAAAGGGATTATAGCTGAGTTTGAATGAAATGGAATCAAGGTGGATTAAAATTTGTAAAAGCGCTTATCAAAAACATTAAGGCCGTCTGAAAACAGGTTTCAGACGGCCTACTCTTAGCTATCGATCAAACGATTAATACCAGCCGCGCAGTTTCATTGCTTTTTCAACACGACGGATACTCATCATGTAAGAAGCAGTACGCAGGTCGACATCGTATTCTTGAGCCAAGTTCCAAATATCGCGGAACGCACGACGCAGGACAACGGTTTCTTTCTCTTGAACTTCGTCAAACTCCCAGTAGTAGCCTTGCAGGTTTTGTACCCATTCAAAATAGGATACCACCACGCCGCCGCAGTTTGCCAAAATATCAGGAACAACCAATACGCCGTTTTGACGCAGGATAACGTCGGCTTCTGGAGTGGTCGGGCCGTTTGCGCCTTCAACCACGATTTTCGCGCGGACTTTACCGGCGTTTTCAGAAGTCAGTTGGTTTTCCAGCGCGCAAGGGGCGAGTACGTCCACTTCCAGAGCCAAAAGTTCGGCGTTGCTGATTTCTTTGCCGTAGCCGGCTTCGTTGGTGATGAAACCTTTGGTTTGGAATTCTTTGATGATTGCTTCCATATCCAAGCCGTTTTCGTTGTAGATGGCAACGTCAACAGTAGATACGGCAACGATTTTCGCACCGGCTTTGTGTGCATAGTAACCGGTGTGGTAGCCCACATTACCGAAACCTTGAATGGCGTAAGTAGCACCCTTCACGTCTTTGCCCAGTTTTTCCAAAGCTTGGACGGCGGCGAAGTTTACGCCGTAACCGGTGGCTTCGGTACGCGCCAAGGAACCGCCAAACTCAACCGGTTTGCCGGTAAACACGCCCGGTGCAGAATGTTTCACGACGTTTTCATAGGCATCAACCATCCAAGACATGATTTTGCCGTTGGTGTTCACATCAGGGGCAGGAATATCGATTTTCTCACCGATCAGCGGAGAAATGGCTTCGGAATAAGCGCGGGCGATACGTTCCAATTCTGCTTCGGAATAGTTACGCGGATCCAAAGTAATACCGCCTTTACCGCCGCCGTAAGGAATACCGGCCACGCAGCATTTGATGGTCATCCAGATAGACAGGGCTTTAACCTCGTCCATATTCACATTAGGATGGAAACGCACGCCGCCTTTGTAAGGGCCGACGGCATTATTGTGTTGTGAACGGTAGCCGGTGAAGTTTTCTACTGTACCGTTGTCGAGTTTGACAGGGAAGTTGACTTCCAAAACACGTTGCGGCTTTTTCAAGATTTCAAATACTGCTGGGTCGGCATTCAGACGGTCGCAGGCAGTTTTCACTTGTTTTTGCGCAATTTCAAACGGATTCAGCGTTTCTTTTACAGCAGATGCGGACATGTATTTTTCCTTTTCATACATATGATTAGACGAGAGCCATACACGTTACTATATACAAAAACGGACAAAAATGTAATAGCGTGTAGTCGATAAAAAGCGAATCTATTCATTTATATATGAATTTAGTTTGAGGTCGTCTGAAAATATCGGCACACCAACCAAAAAATTTTCAGACGGCCTAGTATAAATGCTTATCAAACCATTCAAAAAAACACACAAACCCTTTGTTTTTTAATACCTACCAAACCACCCTTTTTGTCGACAAAATCCCTTTCACATTCCCAATAGGCTGACAGTCTTACACCAGCAAAAATTGTTAACAATTTAAACAAACATCTTTTTAAAGAATCGGCAAAACATCGGCAAATCAGGCAAACAATGTTAAAATAACCGCTTAAATAATATGACAGAAAGTTACTCAATGACCACTGCTGCTTTAGAACACGTCCAAGCCGTTGCCTTTGATTTGGACGGTACCTTATGTGATTCCGTTCCCGATTTGGCCGCAGCAGCCCAAGCCATGTGTGCGCACTTGGGTTTACCTGTTTTACCCACCCAAACGGTTGAAAGTTATGTCGGCGACGGCATCAGCAAGTTGGTTCATCGCGTCATTACCAATGATCGTGAAAAAGAAGCCGACCCTGAAATCTGGGAAAAAGGCTTTGTGTTCTTTATGAAATATTATCGCGAGCACTTGAGCGACTTTACCCGCCCCTACCCTGAAACCGAAGCCGGTCTCGGCCTGCTCAAGTCCTTGGGTATTCCATTGGTTGTCATTACCAACAAAAATGAAATTCTGGCTGCTGAATTGCTGAAACAGCTTAATCTCGATGGCTACTTCAGCTTGGTTCTTGGCGGCGACAGCCTGACTGAGAAAAAACCCAGTCCATTGCCGCTTCAACATGCGACCGAAGTTTTGGGCATCGACGTTGCCAATATGCTGATGGTGGGCGACTCTAAAAATGACATTATTGCCGCCAAAGCGGCCGGTTGCTTCAGCGTCGGCGTAACATTCGGCTACGGCGACATGACCTTGCTCTCTCAAGACAAAGCGACCAAACCTGATTTGTTGATTCGCGCCCTGCCTGAAATCTACGAAAATCTGCAACCGCAAAAAAACAAAGACGAAGAATAATTCAACTTTATTTTCAGACGGCCTTTTCGGTTCTTTCACCCAATCAGGCCGTCTGAAAATGTAATTCAATGTAGTTAAAATCCCTCCCCCTTCCATATCCCCATGAAACCTCCCAAAACTTTACGCGCCCGCGCCTTGGATATTCTTTCCCGTCAGGAAGTCAGCCGTGTCAGCTTGAAACGCAAACTGGCTCCACACGCTGAAAGCGAAGAAGAGTTGGAAAAGGTTTTGGACGAATTTGCCGAACGAAATTGGCAATCTGACCAACGTTATGCAGAAGCCTATATTCACAGTAAGAGCAACCGTTACGGCACGCTCCGCCTCAAGCAAGCCTTGGCGCAACAAGGTATCGATGCAGACGACTGTCGGGAATTCTTACCCGACAGGGAGGACGAGCTGCAAACCGCCATTTCCGTCTTGCGTAAAAAATTCAAGCAGGAAGCCCAAGATTTGAAAGAAAAACAAAAACAAGCGCGTTTCCTTGCCTATCGTGGCTTTAGTGCCGACACCATTCAGACGGCCTTAAAAACGGCGTGGAATGAAGACGAAGACTTCTATCAATAATCATTCCCACTTGAATCTTTGCTTCTATCGGCGTACCCTTACGCTTTTATTCAATAATTCAATCAGAGCTTCATCATGTCCGACAAACCGCACGATACACCTAATCCCCTACTCGAAGACGAACGCAAAAATCCTGTTTACCGCTTGGGTCAGGCAGTAGCCGGATTTATGTTGCTGGTTTGGGCCGGCGTTTTGGCCTTGGTTTTCTTCTTGGTTTTCCGTTTTTGGTTGAGTTAAACCCAATCCAATTACAAAAAAGCCATAACCCCTCTTATAAAAAAGCCAACAGCTTTTATTTGTAAGCATCAAAAAGGCCGTCTGAAAACACTTTCAGACGGCCTTTGCTTATAACAAGATTATCCTCGAATCACTTTGCGGATATTTGGATTGGCATGCATTGCATGAATAATCTGATTAACCTGATCCAAGTCTTTGACTTTAATTGTGAATTTAAATTCTACAAAACCTTCCGTTCCTGCTTGCGCTTTGGTTGGCGTATCGACAGATTCGATGTCCGCACCGGAATTGGAAATCGCTTGCGCCATTGAGGCAAGCAAACCATGCGCATCTTCGGATTTGACGTTGAGGATGGTGCGATACGTTTGATTGCGCAAACTGTCCCAGCCCGCATCCAGTTGCTCTTCCGGATCGGCTTTGACCAAAGTTTGACAGGTATCTCGGTGGATAATCATACCCTTGTCTTTGACCAATAAGGCGCGGATTGCATCGCCGGGAATCGGATGGCAACATTCGGCAAAATGAATCCGGCCGGTTTCCTGATCGTTAACTTTGATCGGGCTGAGTTTGACCGCGCTGCCAAAATGTTGGCCTGCCAACTCGGCAATATGCATGGCAACATGTACCGGCAAAGTATGCCCCATACCGACATTGTAAAGAACCTCTTCAAACGAGGTTTGTTTGGTATTCAAATCGGCAAGGTATTTTTCTTTGAGGTCGTCTGAAAGCAGGACGTCTTTCGGCAACAGGCTGGATAAAGCTTTTTGCAGCAGGTTTTCACCCAAAACAACGGCATCGTGACGATTCAGATTTTTAATGTATTGGCGGATGGCGCTGCGCGCACGGCTGGAAACAGTAAAGTTCAGCCATGCCACATTAGGCTTGGCGTGCTCGGAAGTAATGATTTCTACCGTATCGCCGGTTTTCAGCTTGGTTCGCAACGGCATCATGACGTTATTGATACGCGCGGCGACGGTTTTATGACCGATATTGGTATGAACTGCATAGGCAAAGTCAATCGGCGTCGCACCTTTAGGCAAGGTAAGGATATCGCCTTTCGGGGTAACGATATAGACTTCGTTAGGGAACAAATCGACTTTGACATGCTCCAAAAATTCGATGGCATTTGAGCTGCTGGCCTGCAGGTCAAGAATATTTTTCATCCATCGGTTCATATGGAGGACGGCTTGGTCTGGAGTATTTTTACCGGATTTGTAAATCCAATGGCCGGCAATACCGCCCTCAGCCACAGCGTCCATTTCACGCGTACGGATTTGCACTTCGATCGGCAAACCGTAAGGGCCGACCAAGGTCGTATGCAGGCTTTGATAACCGTTGCTTTTCGGAATGGCGATATAGTCTTTGAAACGGCCGGGCTTTGGGTGGTATAAATTATGCAATGCGCCCAACGCGGCATAACAGGCAGGAATGTTGTTTACGATGACCCGAAAGCCGTAGATATCCATCACTTCGGCAAAACGCAGTTTTTTAGCCAGCATTTTTTGATGGATGCTGTATAAGTTTTTCTCGCGGCCTTTGATTTTGGCTTCAATATTGACACCAACCAAACGCTGACTGAATGCACGCAACACTTTGCCGACAACATCGCGGCGATTTTTACGGCTGTTGTCCATGGCTTTTTTCAGGGTTTCGTAGCGTCTTGGGTGGAGGTTTTGGAACGATAGGTCTTGAAGCTCTTGATACGCATTGTTCAGGCCAATGCGGTTGGCGATTTGAGCATAGATTTCGAGGGTTTCTTTGGCGATGCGGCGGCGTTTTTCCGGACGCATAGAGCCAAGGGTGCGCATATTGTGCAATCGGTCGGCAAGTTTGACGACGATGACGCGCACGTCTTTAGTCATGGCGAGGATAAGCTTGCGGAAACTTTCCGCCTGATGCTCGGCATGATCTTCAAATTTGAGTTTTTCCAGCTTGGAGAGGCCGTCTACCATTTCGGCAATGGTATCGCCGAATTCTGCCGCCATTTCGACTTTGGTCACACCCGTATCTTCCAATACATCATGCATAACACCCGCGCAGAGGCCTTGAACATCCATGTGCCAAATCGCAAGCTGCGTGGCAACGGCAAGAGGATGGGTGATGTAGGGTTCGCCGCTTTTACGGGTTTGTCCGTCATGGGCGTGGAAAGCGTAGGCAACGGCTCTTTCAAGCTCGGCCTGCTCGTTGGTATTGAGATAGGATGCGGTGCGAAACAAAAGCTCGCGCGCTTCTGCTGTCAACGGATCATAGGGGGCGGTAGGCAGTGGGGCTGGCATTTTCAGACGGCCTTTTATGGCTATTTTTAAGCCGTCAGACTGTATCGGTTGTGATATCGCACCGATACAGTCCGCGCGGCGGTTTTATCGGTTTGCCGGTTGGTTTATTTGTTGCGAGTCAGCAGCTCTGTTCCGATTTGTCCGGCCGCGATTTCGCGCAGGGCGGTAACGGTTGGTTTGTTGTTGCGGATGTCGTCAACCAAAGGCGTGTTGCCGTTTTCGAGCTGGCGTGCGCGACGGGCGGCAACGAGGGTAAGGTCGAAGTGGTTAGGGATTTTACCTGTGCAGTCTTCAGTAGTAATACGGGCCATGTTTGCTTGCTTTCTTTCTAAGTTTCAAATAAACGGTTATTTTCGCTGTTTTTTAGGAATTTTCCAACAGGTTTGAGATAAATCCCTGTTGAGAGGATTTTTTCAGACGGCCTGCTTTAATAATGTGGAACAAATCGGCTTCGGCACGATCCAAATCGTCATTCACAACGACATAATCGAACAAAACGGATTGCTCAATCTCATGACGGGCTTTTGAAAGGCGTGTTTGAATAACTTCTTCGCTGTCTGTACCACGGCCGATCAGACGTTGCGCTAAAACTTCAAAGGAAGGCGGCAGGATAAAAATGCTGCTGGCCTCAGGCAACGATTTACGCACTTGCGCCGCACCTTGCACATCAATTTCCAAAATTACGTCATAGCCCTCTTCGCTCAACGAATTCACGCCGGCAATGCTGGTGCCGTAATAATTGCCGAACACATTGGCGTGTTCCAAAAAGGCTCTTTGCTCAATCAGTGATTCAAATTCTTCTTTGGGAACAAAGTGGTAATGCACACCATGTGCCTCACCCTCACGCGGCTGGCGCGTAGTATGAGAAATGGAAACACGGATGTCGTCATGATTTTTCAACAGGCGCGACACCAAGGTTGTTTTACCTGTGCCGGAAGCGGCAGAAATAATGTAAATATTGCCTTTTTTATGATTTTGCATGGTGGTTCAGCCGATGGTATGTATCTGTAAATTATAACACAACACAATGTTTCTCGTAATTTCAGACGGTATGTTGCAAAATTTGGCTATTGTATCGATTAATTTGGCAAGTCCGCATATGACCGCTACAATATCGTGTTAAAAACTTTTTGATTTCGGAATGTCGAGATGTTGATTCATCCTGAAGTAATGGGCGTAGAGGCTTTGGCGGACAAAATCCGTAAAATTGAAAACTGGCCGCAAAAAGGGATTTTGTTTCATGACATTACTCCCGTTTTGCAAAGCGCAGAATATTTCCGCCTGCTGGTCGATTTACTGGTTTACCGCTATATGGGGCAGAAAGTTGATGTCGTGGCGGGCTTGGATGCGCGCGGCTTCATCATTGGTGCGGCTTTGGCCTATCAGCTAAACGTCGGCTTTATCCCCATCCGCAAAAAAGGCAAACTGCCGTTTGATACGGTTTCTCAAAGTTACGCTTTGGAATATGGTGAAGCAACGGTAGAAATCCATACCGACGCCATCAAACCGGGCGCGCGCGTTTTGTTGGTAGATGATTTGGTGGCAACCGGCGGCACAATGCTGGCAGGTGTCGAGCTGATCCGCAAACTGGGGGGTAAAGTAATCGAAGCAGCTGCCATTTTGGAATTTACCGACTTGGACGGCGGCAAAAAAATCCGTGAAAGCGGCGCACCGTTATTTACCCTATGCCAAAACAAAGGCTGTATGTAATAAAAAAACCGCAAGCTGATCAGCCTGCGGTTTTTTATGATCAAAATTATTCGAGAACGTATCCGTCTGTATCCCAAAAAGTTTTTTTCACCAACTGGTCGTCTTTATAAACCAACTCAGATTTCTTCGCACCATCATCATACCAATCCAAAATAATGCCGCTGCGTTTACCGTTGCGAATACTCAATTCAGACACGATGCGGCCATTTTCATCCCAACTGATGATCTCCGTCGGTTTATCATTGCTCATCATCATTTCGGTTTTTGGGCTGCCGTCTGAATACCATTGTTTCCAATGACCATTGGCTTTATCGTGCTTAAATTGGATTTCGCTTTCTTTCACACCATTTCGGTAATAGCGGGAACCCACACCCTCACTCAGACCATTTTGATAAGGCATTACCGCAGATTTTTTGCCGTTTGGATACCAGTTAACCCATTCGCCATGCGGTTTGCCGTTGCGATAGCTGCCAACCATCTTTTTCTGACCGTTGAAATGCCACAGGGTCAGCGTACCGTTATCCAACGCCGGCACAAAAACCTTAATCTGACCGGCAGGTACTTCATAAGGATCAGAATATTTCTTCATCGATGGATAGTAAAAATCCTGCACCTGCGCCTTGCCTGCCTCAATCTTGTATTGGCGGACATAAGCAACCGAAGGCATGGTCGCCGTCAGTTTACCGTTTTGATTGAAATAAACGGTATGTTGCTGGGCAAAGGCGGCAACGGGCATACTGAACAAAGCAGCAGCCAACAGGCCTGATTTTAAATAATTATTCATAATATGGAGTTTGGCAGTATATGTTCTACAAAAAGTCAGTAATAAAAATTCACTGACGTTAGAAACTATGATGAATATTATAAGCCATAGTTTCAAAGCCTGCTTGGATTTCATATTCGGCATACCATAGGCATTTGTATTTTCTTAAAATATTAAAATTTTTATAAAACAAAGGCCGTCTGAAACTTTTTCAGACGGCCTTTGTTTTATTTATATCAAAATAAACTATTCTTCACCCAATAATTGCTCGCGAGTCAACAAGAATACAAACCCATCGCCACTGCTGGTTTCCAACCAAGTAAACGGTAATTCGGGATAAGCCGCTTCCAATACCTCACGGTTGTGACCGATTTCAACCAACAATACACCTTTCGGATTCAGATATTTTGCCGCTTGCAGAATGATTTGACGTGTAGCGTCCAAACCATCTTCGCCACTGCCCAAAGCCAATTCCGGCTCATGCAGGTATTCATCAGGCAACGCTTCCACTGATTCCGCATCGACATAAGGTGGATTGGAAACAATTAAGTCGTAGGTTTCATCTAGACCTTCAAACAAATCGGTATGCACCAAGCTGATACGGTCTTCCAAGCCATAATCTTCGATATTGATCGCGGCTACTTCCAGCGCATCCAAGCTTAAATCAACGGCATCGATTTGTGCATCGGGATAGTGATGCGCCATTTGAATGGCCAAACAGCCGCTACCGGTACACAAATCCAAAGCTCGATGCACCAATTCATCGTGTTCAATCCAAGGACGGATACCGTCGCCAAGCAATTCGTAAATAAAAGAACGAGGTACAATAACACGCTCATCGACATAAAAATCAAACTCACCCTGCCATGCCTGATGCGTCAGATACGCTGCAGGAATATGCTCAACTGCGCGACGTTCGATAATCGACAGTACTTCTTCCTTCTCACTTTGCAACAATTTGGCATCCAAATAAGGTTCCAACGTATCCAAAGGCAGGTTCAAAGTATGCAAAATCAGATAGGCTGCCTCGTCATGGGCATTATCACTTCCGTGTCCGAAAAACAGTCCGGCATCATTAAAACGGCTGACGGCGAAACGCAATAAATCGCGAACAGTGGTCAGTTCTTGAGCAGCTTGGTTGAACATAATGTTTTGTCTTGTCAATTTAAGAATATTGAAATTATAACAGAAAGGCCGTCTGAAAACTTTTCAGACGGCCTTCGATTTAATTCAGCTTAAGATTATTTATCGCGGCTGAATACGATTTTGGTAGCTTGGATAGCAACGCAGACAGCACCACCGATGAAGATCAAGTCAGCAGCGGTACGAACCCAACGCAGGGTATCCAAGATTTCCATTTGCAGGAATTCTTCGCTACGCGCATACCACAGACCATGAGTGATAGAAGCGTAAGCTTGAATCACGCCGACCGGCAACAGGCTGATGGCAATCATACCGACCAGACCGCTGTTCAGCAGCCAGAAGCCCCAAGTCATCAGTTTGTCGTCAAATTGAACATTAGGTTTCAGGTAGCGTGCAACCAGCAATACGAAGCCCAGAGCCAAGAAACCGTACACACCGAACAGAGCCGCGTGAGCGTGAACTGCAGTAGTGTTCAGACCTTGGATGTAGAACAAGGAAATCGGCGGGTTAATCAGGAAGCCGAATACGCCGGCACCGATCATGTTCCAGAAGGCAACTGCTACGAAGCACATCAGAGGCCAACGCAGACGTTTCGCCCAGTCGGACAGGTGTTGGTAAGACCAGTGTTCGTAAGCTTCACGACCCAGCAGAACCAAAGGCACAACTTCTAAAGCGGAGAAACATGCACCGATTGCCATAGAAGCGGAGGTAGAGCCAGAGAAGTACAAGTGGTGCAATGTACCTGGGATACCGCCCAACATAAAGATGGCGGCAGCAGCCAGAGTAGAAGCAGTAGCAGTACTACGACGGACAAAGCCCATGTTGTAGAAGATGAATGCGAAAGCGGCAGTAGCGAACACTTCGAAGAAGCCTTCTACCCACAGGTGAACCACCCACCAACGCCAGTATTCCATCACAGCGATTGGAGATTTCTCACCGTAGAACAGACCGGGAGCATAGAACACACCCACACCGACCATAGAAGCTACGAAGATAGCCAACAGGTTTTTGTCTGTACCTTTTTCTTTAAAGGCAGAGACGGTGCAACGCAACATCAAGAACAGCCACAACAGCAAGCCGACCATCAGCAGAAGTTGCCAGAAACGACCCAAATCCAAGTATTCGTAACCTTGGTGACCGAACCAGAAGTTCAGCTCAGGTGGAATGATGTGAGTCAAAGCAAAGAAGTTACCTGCGTAAGAACCGCCGACTACGATGAACAGGGCGATGTACAGGAAGTTCACACCGGCACGTTGGAATTTAGGATCTTTACCGCCGTTCACAATCGGAGCCAAGAACAGACCTGCTGTCAGGAAGCCGGTTGCAATCCAGAAAATAGCGGATTGGATGTGCCAAGTACGGGTCAGTGCATATGGGAACCAGTCGGCCATTTCAAAGCCCAGTGCGGTATCGATACCGTAGAAGCCTTGACCTTCGACAGTATAGTGAGCGGTCAAACCACCCAACAGTACTTGTACGACAAACAGCGCAACAGTCAGGAATACATATTTACCCAACGCTTTTTGAGAAGGAGTCAGTTGTACTTTAGAGATAGGATCTTCAGTAGGTACTTCAACCTCTTCATGTTTGGTCAAGAAAGAGTAACCCCACATCAGCAAGCCGATACCCATCAGCAACAATACCACGCTGGTGAAAGACCACATGTAGTTTTCAGTAGTCGGTACGTTGTTGATCAAAGGCTCGTGCGGCCAGTTGTTGGTGTAAGTGAAGTTCTCGTCAGGACGGTTGGTCGAAGCAGACCAAGAAGTCCAGAAGAAGAAGTTGAACAGTTTTTCACGCGCTTCTGGGCTTGGCAATGTATTGTTTTTCATTGCAAAGTGTTCACGAGTGGTTTGGAACTTAGGATCGTCGCTGTACACACCGTGGTAGTAAGGCAGGATGCTTTCGATCGCTTTCACACGGGTTTCGCTGACAACGACAGAACCATCTTCCTTAACACGGCTTTGGTTGCGGTATTCGTCAGCCAAACGTGTTTTCAGAACAGCTTGTTCTTCAGGAGAAACTTCGTCAAATTTTTTGCCGTAAGTTTCTTGCGCAGTCAGATCCAACCATGCAACCAGCTCGCGGTGCAGCCAGTCGGCAGTCCAGTCCGGAGCTTGGTATGCACCGTGACCCAATACAGAGCCGACTTCCATACCGCCGGTAGTTTGCCATGCAGATTGACCTGCCAAAATATCGTCTTTGGTCATCAAGACTTTGCCGGATGCAGAAACGACTTGTTCAGGGTATGGCGGAGCCTTTTTATAGACTTCGCTACCCATATAACCAAGAATGGTAAAGCATACTGCCAGCACGGCAAACAGCAAGTACCAAAGCTTCTTGTACTGTCCCATTTTAAGTACTCCTTAATTTTGGTAAAAAGTGGTTGGGTGGTATTAATTCATCAAATATGAATGTTAAAGATTGTATCACGATTTAATAAGTAAAGAAATATTTTGTCAATAATATTCCTTTAAAACCATTAACTTATATGATATTGATTCCCATTTGCTTATACAAACCCTCCTTTATCGTATTTTGTGTTAAGTTTTCGCTAACATTTTCACACAAAAATAAACTTTTCGATGTATTTTTTTATACTTCTAAAGGAGTATTTAGGGATTAAAAGATTCATATTCCCTGAACAATTTGATTTACATCAAAATATGACCAAACAAGCGCCTACATAATCATACAAAATTTCAAACCATCCTATCAGGATCTTACTTTTCTTACTATAAGGAAACTTTAAACATGAAACGCCAAACCTTAGCCGCACTTATCGCTTCTGTATTTGCACTGGCCGCATGCGGCGAGCAAGCTGCTAAACCTGCTGAAACTCCAGCTGCTCCCGCTTCTGCTGAAGCTCCTGCTGCTTCCGACTCACAAGCTGCTGCCGAGACTCCTTCTTCAGAACTGCCTGTAATCGATGCTATCATGACTCACGCTCCGGAAGTTCCACCTCCAACTGATCGCGATCATCCGGCTAAAGTACGCGTTAAAATGGAAACCGTTGAAAAAACCATGACCATGGAAGACGGTGTTGAGTACCACTACTGGACATTCAACGGCGACGTTCCAGGTCAAATGATCCGTGTACGCGAAGGCGATACTGTTGAAGTTGAATTCTCTAACAATCCTTCTTCTACCGTTCCTCATAACGTTGACTTCCACGCTGCAACCGGTCAAGGCGGTGGTGCAGAAGCTAGCTTTACTGCTCCTGGCCATACTTCTACCTTCAGCTTCAAAGCACTGCAAGCTGGTTTGTACATCTACCACTGTGCCGTTGCTCCTGTAGGTATGCACATCGCCAACGGTATGTACGGTTTGATCTTGGTTGAACCTAAAGAAGGCCTGCCTAAAGTGGACAAAGAGTTCTACATCGTACAAGGTGACTTCTATACTAAAGGTAAAAAAGGTGCTCAAGGCCTGCAACCTTTCGATATGGATAAAGCGATTGCTGAACAACCTGAATACGTTGTATTCAACGGTCACGTAGGCTCTATCGCCGGCGACAACGCTCTGAAAGCTAAAGCTGGTGAAACCGTTCGTATGTACGTTGGTAACGGTGGTCCTAACTTGGTATCTTCTTTCCACGTTATCGGCGAAATCTTCGACAAAGTATATGTTGAAGGTGGTAAACTGATTAACGAAAACGTACAAAGCACAGTTATTCCTGCCGGTGGTGCCGTTATCGTTGAATTCAAAGCCGACATCCCGGGCAGCTATACTTTGGTTGACCACTCTATCTTCCGTGCGTTCAACAAAGGTGCTTTGGGTCAATTGAAAGTTGAGGGTGATGAAAACCCTGAAATCATGACCAAAAAACTGAGCGACACCGCTTACCAACCTGCCGGTGCTGCCGCTTCTGCTCCAGCAGCTGCGTCTGGTGCTTCTGAAGCCGCTAAATAATCTCTCGGTTTAATACGCCAAGCCACTGCTGCCCTACTCTTTAGAGCTGCAGTGGCTTCCATCACGATTAGTCTTCCTGTTCAATCAGACAGATTGATTTTTCAGACGGCCTTGTTATGATTAGGCTATCTAAAAAATAAATTTCCTGTTTCAATCGATAATAAGGGCGTACCATGAAACTCATACGACTCCTCCTCTTAGGCTGTGCCTTAATCTGCGGCAATACATTTGCTGCCGAAATGGTAAAAATCGAAGGAGGCAGCTATCGTCCCCTCTATCTCAAAAAAGACACTTCCCTTATTAAAGTCAAACCCTTCCAGCTTGACAAATATCCAGTAACCAATGCCGAATTTGCCGAATTTGTAAAAACACATCCACAATGGCAAAAAGACAAAATCAGTTCCAAACACGCTGAAAAAGCTTACCTGAAACATTGGGTGAAAAACGGCAGCAACAGTTTTGCACCTAAAGCCAGCGAACTCAAACATCCGGTAACCAATGTTTCATGGTTCGCCGCGAATGCCTACTGCGTTTCCAAAGGCAAACGCCTGCCGACTATTGACGAATGGGAATTTGCAGGCTTGGCTTCTGCCACTCAAAAAGACGGCTCTTCCGAGCCTGGCTACAACCGTACCATCTTAGACTGGTATGCAGACGGCGGCCGCAACGGCCTGCACGACATCGGTAAAAACAAACCCAACTACTGGGGCGTATACGATATGCACGGCCTGATTTGGGAATGGACTGAAGACTTCAACAGCAGCCAACTCTCTGCCGGCTCGTCCAACACACAAATGTTCTGTAGCGGCGCATCCGTGGGCTCAAGCGACCCGTCCAACTATGCGGCATTCTTACGCTACGGCATCCGCACCAGCCTGCAGTCCAAATATGTTTTAAATAACTTGGGCTTCCGCTGCGCGAGCAAATAAAGTTTAGTTTTTATCACCAAAGCAGCTTTGGCGGTACTGAAAGGTATCGCCGCTTTTTTTGGCCGTCTGAAAAGATATAGCGCACAAAGACAAATTGTGGCATAATCCGCCCGTCTTTATAAAAAGGCACTTAGGAGTTTGCTTAGGTCGTTCGGCTTGGCAAACTTGTCCGAACCTGGAAAGGTTCTTTTATTTTCGGAGTTATCCATCATGGCATTGACCGTAGAACAAAAAGCACAAATTGTTAAAGATTTCCAACGCAAAGAAGGCGATACCGGCTCTTCTGAAGTACAAGTCGCTCTGTTGACTTTCCGCATCAACGACCTGACTCCTCACTTCAAAGCCAACCCTAAAGACCACCACAGCCGTCGTGGCCTGTTGAAAATGGTTAGCCAACGTCGTCGCCTGTTGTCTTACCTGCGTCGTACTCAGCCTGATACTTACCGTACACTGATTACCCGCCTGGGTTTGCGTAAATAATTTATGCTTAAATCAACACCGCCTTCGGGCGGTGTTTTTTATTAACATACCGATGTCGTCTGAAACATAGGCCCACGCTCTGTGTTATACTTCCACACGCTTAAGCAGCAAGGCTTAAATTTCCAATCACTCCTTAAAGCTCCCATCAAAGCGAGAATCTGAATTGTCTGTTCATTCCATGTTGCACTCAGGAAAATTTTGGCTGAAAACCCTGGTTTTCAGCATTGCCGTGCTTTTATGCCTCGCGGCGGTCTTGAGTGCCTTAATGTTCCGCATATTCAATACAGAAAACATCGACGCATTCATACAGAAAAACTTTTCTGCCCATGGCTGCCAAGTCAAATACAATGCCAATATCAGCAGAAAATGGCTGCCGCGCCCTACGCTTATTTTAAAAGACCTAAGCCTTTCATCTTCCGAACCAGACACTCCGACGCTGAACATTGCCGAATCCAAAATGGGTTTTGGCTGGAGCAGCCTATGGTCAGACGCCCCCATTCTTGAAAAATGGATTCTTTCCAATCCGTCTCTGAGGCTGGGTCCCAAGAACCACCTGCCTGCCTGCCTGCAACAAAACCATGCATCAAAAGAAAGCTTCCAGCTTAACCGCATCATCATCAATAACGGCAGCATCCGCTATCACAATAAAGAACAAGATATTGCCTTAAACGATCTTCAATTTTCCCTGCGCAGAGCCGATTCAGACGGCCGTCCATTCGATATCAGTGGCACACTGAAAAACATAGGCAACCCCATCAGTTGGCAAGGCGTCGGCCATCTTGTACAAGATGATGCCGGCTGGAGCGTTCCCGCCCTCAAATTAAACCTGCAAACCGTATTACTCAAAAACAAGCTGGATGCCCAAATCGCAGGTAGCCTTAATTGGCAAAACCAAACCGCCCTTTTCCGCGACTTTAATCTGCAAGCCGAAAGCGACTATCAAAACTTGCATATCAATGCACGTTCTCCCCTCTTGCAATTCAAAAACGGTTATTTGCACCTCAACACACTCAACGGCGCATTGACCGCCGGCAGTGAAAACAACCAATGGGACGGTTCATTCAAACTGGACAAAACCAACCTCTATCCAACCGTTTTGACCGCCGCCAATTTTGAAATCAAAGGCAGCCATAAAAACGACCGCCTCCAAACCAACTTTACCTTTTCCAGCCCGTTGGTTTGGCAAAAAGGCAAAGGCATCGATGCGCCCAAACTGCACCTCAGCACCCTGCAAGACACCATCAACCGCCTTCCCCGCCCCCGATTTATCAGCACCCTTGAAGGACAGGCCAATTTCAGCCTCAATACATGGGAAGGCCGTCTGAAAGGCGCATTTGACAGACAAGCCCTCGCCTTGGCCTTTAAATACCAACGCGATGCCCAACCTCGTCCACACCTTGACGCCGGTATCGCCTTACAAAAACTCAACCTGACCCCTTACTTGGAAGATCTGAAAACCCAGCCATCGCTGAATCTTCCTTCCCTGCTGGCCAAATCCTGGTTGCCCGACATTGAGGCCAATCTCCAAATCGGCAGCATTCAAACTGCCGGCCTGCAATTAGAAAACATCGAATCCCTGCTCACCGCCGATAAAGAACATATCGCCCTACACCGTTTCAAAGCCGGGCTTTATGGCGGCAAAACTGAGGGCGGCCTGAGTATTGCGGCGACCCAACCTGCTTCCTACCACCTTCAGCAAAACGCAAAAGGCATACAAATTCAGCCGCTGCTGCAAGACCTGTTCGGCTTCCACAGCTTCAGCGGCAGCGGCGACGCCGTTATCGACATTAAAACCACCGGCAACGACCGCACCCAAATGATACAAGCCCTAAACGGCAGCCTGCTCCTCGATATCACAAACGGTGCATGGCACGGTATTGATATGGACAGCATTCTGAAAAACGGCATCTCTTCGGAAAAAATCGACAACAGCAACCTCAAAACCCCTTTCCATCATTTCACCCTCAATAGCGAAATCGAGAAAGGCATCAGCCATCACATCAACACCGAACTGTTTTCCGACAGCCTGCACGTTGTCAGCAGCGGCTATACCGATTTGAATACCCAAAAGCTATCGGAAAATCTGCTTATCAGCAACGTGCTGCAACCTAAAAACAAACCGATTCCCCTAAAAATCGGCGGAACCGTACAAAACCCTTCCATTACCCTCGACTACAGCCGTTTGACCAATGGCATGAACACGCCTGCAGAAAAACAAAAAGCCCTGCAAGAAACCATACAAGAACAATGGAAGTGGCTCAAACCGCGCTAGGTTTTCAAGTCAAAGGCCGTCTGAAACCCAAAAAGTTTCAGACGGCCTTTTAACAGATACATTGTCAGATAAAGATGTTTACTGAGGAATGACCATATACACAATCAGTGCAACAATGATGGCAAACCATATCGCCAACATTATCAAGCCTTTTTTGGAGAGTTTTCTTTTTCTCCAATCGAGCCTCAATATTTCTACCGTACCCTCAAACATAGACCAAATCATTTCCATCAATATTTGCAGTAGAAATTCCAATAAATCCGACATCTACAAACCCAAACGCTCCCAAATCTCATCGATTTTGGCCGTAACGGCAGGGTCTTTTTTGATCACACGCCCCCATTCGCGGTCGGTTTCACCCGGCCATTTGTTGGTCGCATCCAAACCCATTTTGCCGCCGAGTCCGCTGACAGGGCTGGCGAAGTCGAGATAATCGATGGGCGTATTTTCTACCAAAACAGTGTCGCGTACAGGGTCCATGCGCGTGGTTACCGCCCAGATGACTTCTTTCCAATCGCGCACGTCCACATCGTCATCAACCACGATGATGAATTTAGTGTACATAAACTGGCGCAGGAACGACCAGCAACCCATCATCACGCGCTTGGCATGTCCGGCGTACTGTTTTTTCATGCTGACCACCGCCATGCGGTAGGAGCAGCCTTCGGGCGGCAGGTAGAAATCGGTGATTTCGGGGAACTGCTTTTGCAAGAGCGGTACGAACACTTCGTTCAACGCCACGCCCAAAACGGCAGGTTCATCGGGCGGTTTGCCTGTGTAGGTGGAATGGTAAATCGGGTTTTCACGCATGGTGATGCGTTCGACCGTAAACACGGGGAAATGGTCCTGCTCATTGTAATAGCCGGTGTGGTCGCCGTATGGGCCTTCCAACGCGGTTTCGTTCGGATGAATCACGCCTTCCAACACGATTTCTGCACGGGCAGGCACTTGCAAATCGTTGCCGATACATTTCACCAGCTCCGTCCGCGAACCGCGCAGTAGTCCGGCAAACTGGTATTCGCTCAAAGTATCGGGAACAGGCGTTACAGCGCCCAAAATGGTGGCAGGGTCGCAACCGAGTACGACGGCGACGGGATACGGCGTATCGGGATTGAGTTTTCGGAATTCCTGATAATCCAACGCGCCGCCGCGATGCGACAGCCAGCGCATAATCAGCTTGTTTTTGCCGATTAATTGTTGGCGGTAAATGCCGAGATTTTGGCGTTTTTTGTGCGGACCGCGTGTGACAGTCAAGCCCCACGTTACCAGCGGCGCAACGTCTTCCGGCCAGCAATGCTGAATCGGAAGTTTATACAAATCAACGTCTTCACCTTCCCACACGATTTCCTGACACGGCGCATTTTTCACCACGTTCGGCGCCATGCTCCAAATATCTTTCAACAGCGGCAGTTTGGAAAACGCGTCTTTAATGCCTTTAGGCGGTTCGGGTTCTTTCAGGTACGCCAGCGTCTGCCCGATTTCGCGCAGCTTGGACACACTGTCCGCACCCATGCCCAGCGCCACACGTTCGGGCGTGCCGAACAGGTTCGCCAACACGGGATAATCATAACGCGTACCGTCAGGCTTAATCGGGTTTTCAAACAACAACGCCGGCCCTTCGGCACGCAGCACGCGGTCGGCAATTTCGGTCATTTCCAAATGCGGCGACACCGGATGCTGAATGCGCTTGAGTTTGCCATCAGCTTCCAATCCGGCGATAAATTCTCGCAAATCTCTGTATTTCATGATTTCATTTTCCTGAACAGGCCGTCTGAAAACAGACTTCCATTTCGGGTTTGAAAGATAAACCAGCAGCTATTGTACCTGCCAAATCTGTTCAAATCCCAACTTTCCACGTCCGAATTTCGAGTTTTTTTTTGCAAACTACCGTCAAATTTAAACAATATCTGCTTGTGATTGCTTTCAGACGGCCTTATCTTTGGTAAAATTCCAACTTAATCCAATCATCAATCCATATTTATCGTGGGACGGCGGCCATGTTTGCAATTTTAGAATCTTTTTTCGTTGAATACGGCTATGCGGCCGTGTTTTTCGTTTTGGTTATTTGCGGCTTCGGCGTGCCGATTCCTGAAGATTTGACACTGGTAACCGGCGGTGTGATTTCCGGCCTGGGTTATACCAACTCGCATATTATGTTTGCCGTCGGCATGCTCGGCGTATTGGTAGGCGACGGCTTTATGTTTGCGGCCGGCCGGATTTGGGGACAAAAAATCCTTAAATTCAAACCGATTGCGCGCGTGATGACGCCCAAACGCTATGCCCAAGTACAGGAAAAATTCGACAAATACGGTAACTGGGTTTTATTCGTCGCCCGTTTCCTGCCCGGCCTGCGTACTGCCGTTTTCGTGACCGCTGGCATCAGCCGTAAGGTTTCCTACCTGCGCTTTATCCTGATGGACGGCTTGGCCGCGCTGATTTCCGTTCCGGTTTGGATTTATCTGGGCGAATACGGCGCACGCAATACCGACTGGCTGATGAAAAAAATGCATAGCCTGCAATCAGGTATCTTTACCGTACTGGGCATCGGCGCAGTCATTGTCGGCTGGATTTGGTGGAGAAAACACCGCCGCCATACCTTCTTCCGTGAAAAATTACACGAAAAATGCGCTGAAAAAGCCAAAAAACAAGCCAATCAATAAACCATTCCAGGCCGTCTGAAACATTTTTCCGCTTTCAGACGGCCTCTATCATTGACCCAAAACACCATGAAACAAAAAATCTTCGTCCTCTACACCGGCGGCACCATCGGCATGACCCAAAGCAGCGCCGGCCTACGTCCCGACACCGCCCTCGTCGATAAAGCCCTTGCCCCCTTTTCAGACAGCCTTGATTTCGAATGGCACGTTTGCCAGCCGCTCATCGATTCTTCCGCAGTAACGCTGCAAAACCAACGCGACTGGTTGGAACTTATTATCGCCAAGCTGCCTGACTATGACGGCATTTTAGTGCTGCACGGCACGGATACCATGGCGTACACCGCCAACCTCTTCGCCCTTTCGCTGCAAGGTTTGGACAAACCCGTTATCCTGACCGGCTCGCAATGGCCTTACGATGCCGCCAACAGCGATGCGCCGCGCAACCTTGCTACCGCCGTTTCTTCTTTCTCGCTCAAACTCAAACAAGTGGCGATTGCCTTTAACGGCAAGCTCTTCCCAGCCGTCGGCAGCAGCAAGGTCAGCACCGAAACCGCCGCAGGTTTTGACAACCTGCATTTTGGCGCACTCGCCGAATGGGAGGAAAACAAAGGTTGGCACAATATCCGTACCGCCCTGACCGAACATTCAGACGGCCTCAAACCGCGTCTTCCAAATCCTGAAGCAAAAGTTTCCGTCCGCACGCTGATTCCCGGTTATGCCGCACAAGAACTTTCAGACGGCCTGCCCCAACTTTCCGCCCAAGCCCTAATCCTGCAAAGCTACGGCCACGGCAATGCGCCGAGCAACGATGCGTTTGTCCGAGCCGTCCAAGCCTTTACGCAACAAGGCAAATTGCTGCTCAACATCAGCCAAGTGCCGCAAGGTTGCGCCGCCGCCGTCTATGCCCAAGGCGATGCTTTGCGTCAGGCAGGTATCATCAACGGCGGCAAATGCAATCTCGAAACTGCCACTGCGCTGATGACCCTCGCCGTATCTCATGACTGGAATGCGGATAAGATAGAAGAAATATTGGAAACTATAAAATTAATTTGAATTTCACAATATTTTCATAATAGCCAAATACTCAGCTAAATAGAGAAACAAATGAAACCTCAATCATTACTAACCTCAAAAGAATTTGAGGCTGAAACTAAAAGCATTTTTAAATTCTTAAATTTTACTTTGGGAATGGGATTATTTATGCAAACTGTGACTGCATTACAATTTCCAAGCCCTTGGAAAATAAATTTACTTGCACTACCTTTATGGATATTTTTCCTATTCCAAGTTTCGAAAATGCCATATTCTCTTATTGCTCTTAGAGCACTTGCCAGTGAGACATCTAATAAAGAAGCTATTGAAAATAAAAAAATAATAGAACGACAATACTCACGCGGCATGCTTCTCAAAGCACCAATAATGTGGATTGGTTTTGTATTTTACATAATTGTATTAATTTACCCTCTTTTTCCTCATGTTCAGCCTATTAAAAACTTTATTCATTGGTTCAAGTACTAATCTTACATGACTTTTACCGACACTCACTGCCATCTTGCCGATCCTAAGCTTGCCGACACGCTGCCTGCCGTACTTGCCGAAGCGCAAGCCGTCGGCGTAGCGCGTTTTATCGTACCGGCTACATCTCCAAATGATTGGCAGGCAGTTGCGCAGTTGGAGAGGCCGTCTGAAAACATCCATATCGCTTTGGGCATTCATCCGTGGTTTTCAGACGGCCTCAACGAAGCGGCATTCCAAGAGTTAGAGTCCGAATTGATCCGGCATCCGCAAGCATGGGTTGGCGAAATCGGCTTGGATTTTTATGGCAAAGAGCAAACCCAAGCCCAACGCGGCACGCAGACCGACGTCTTTATCCGCCAACTCATCCTCGCCCAAAACCTCAATCGCCGCGTCATTATCCATAATCTGAAAGCCACCGCCGCCATTGCCACCGCCGTCAAAACCACCGGTTTCACACAAGGTGGTATCGTCCACGCCTTCTCCGGCAGCGTAGAAGAAGCGCGGATTTTGGTGAAACTCGGCTTCAAAATCGGCATAGGATCGTTGCTGCTCAACCCGAATGCCAAAAAAGTCCGCGTTGCCTTACAAGCTTTAAACGACACGGATTTTGTTCTCGAAACCGACAGCCCTTTTATGCTCGGCCACGAAACCAATACACCAGCCAACATCCGCCGTATCGCCGAAATTGCTGCCGAACTGCGCGGCGTACCGCTGGCGCAACTGTCTGAAATAACCGAGCAAAACGTGGATTCCCTGCTCCATACTTCCCCTTAATATGCCGACCTTAAGGCATCAAAAAGCCTTGCACTGCCATTTCGTTTCCAAACCGACACACTCTGCCTCCCCTACCCCATATTCATGAATAAAAAGCGATACAAGGCCGTCTGAAAAAATGTTTTTGGCACAAAATATCGCTAATTCTCCTATTTCAGCTTTTTAAAACCGTATTTTTCCTTTGATTGATAAAAAGTATTACCCATATTATTGGGCAAACTTTTTATTTACGTTAAAATATGCTTTTTTTTGATAATAAGGCCGTCTGAACAGGCGGAAAATACTTATGGCAGAACAACATACACACTCCTCTACCTGGCAGAGCAAAATTAATGCCCTCGGCCCGGGCATCATGATGGCTTCGGCAGCGGTCGGTGGCTCACACCTGATTGCCTCCACGCAGGCAGGTGCGCTTTACGGCTGGCAGCTTGCGCTAATCATTATTTTAACCAACCTGTTCAAATACCCATTTTTCCGTTTCAGCGCACATTACACGCTGGACACGGGCAAAAGCCTGATTGAAGGCTATGCCGAAAAAAGCCGCGTTTATTTGTGGGTATTTTTGATTTTGTGTATTGCATCGGCAACGATTAATGCCGGCGCGGTCGCCATCGTTACCGCCGCCATCGTCAAAATGGCAATCCCATCACTGACTCTCGATACCGGCATAGTTTCCGCCCTAATCATGGCTTCCTGCCTGCTGATTTTGGCAAGCGGCCGCTATAAAGCGTTGGACAACGTTTCCAAAATCATCATCGTCAGCCTGACCATTGCCACCGTCGCCGCAGCAGCCGTGGCCATGTCTCGCGGCATGCAGATGAAACCCGACTTTATCGAGCCGACCCCGTGGACACTGGCAGGCTTGGGCTTCCTCATCGCGCTGATGGGCTGGATGCCTGCACCGATTGAAATTTCCGCCATCAACTCTTTGTGGGTTACCGAAAAACAACGCATCAACCCTTCCAGCTACCGCGACGGCATTTTTGACTTCAACGTCGGCTACATTACCAGCGCGATTTTGGCGGTCGTTTTCCTCGCCTTGGGTGCATATGTACAATACGGCAACGGCGAGGAAGTGCAAATGGCGGGCGGCAAATATGTTGGCCAACTGATTAATATGTACGCCGTTACCATCGGCGACTGGTCGCGTCCGCTGGTAGCATTTATCGCCTTTGCCTGTATGTACGGCACCACCATTACCGTAGTGGACGGCTACGCGCGCGCGATTGCCGAACCGGTACGCCTGTTGCGCGGTAAAGATAAAACCGGCAACGTCGAACTGTTTGCTTGGAACGTCTGGGTTGCAGGCTCAGGCTTGGCCGTGATTTTCTGGTTCAACAGCGCGATGGCCGAGCTGCTCAAATTCGCTATGATTACTGCTTTCGTTGCCGCCCCTGTGTTCGCTTGGTTGAACTACCGCCTCGTGAAAGGCGACAAACGCCACAAACTGACCATGGGCATGAACTTCCTCGCCATTATCGGTTTGATTTATTTGACCGGCTTTACCGTTTTGTTCCTACTGAACCAAACAGGCATCTTGGCTGCGCCTAAATAAGCCCATATAAAAAAGGCCGTCTGAAACTTAAAAACAGGTTTCAGACGGCCTTTACAATCAATCATATCTTTTTGAATTTTCATTCAAACCCATTATAATGACTCCTTATTTCGCCGTTGCAGACCACCCGACGGCATCCGTATTTTGGAAAACTTATGAAGCCGTCTATCTTAGAAAAACTACAACAACTCAGCGACCGACTGGAAGAAGTCACGCACCTACTCGGTCAGCCTGAAGCCACGTCCGACATGGACAATTACCGTAAACTCACACGCGAACACGCCGAACTGACCCCCGTCGTCGAAGTCTTCCAAAACTATCAGCTGGCGCAAAGCGACTTGGCAGATGCCGAAGAAATGCTGTCCGACCCTGAAATGAAAGACTTTGCCGCCGAAGAAATCGAAGCGGCAAAAGCCAAAATCGACGAACTCGATACCGAATTGCAAAAACTGCTGTTGCCAAAAGATGCCGATGACGACAAAAACATCTTTATTGAAGTGCGCGCCGGTACCGGTGGCGACGAAGCCGCGCTGTTTGCAGGCGATTTACTGCGTATGTACAGCCGCTACGCCGAGCGCAACCGCTGGCAGGTTGAAATCGTGTCCGCCAACGAAAGCGAGTTGGGCGGCTATAAAGAAGTTATCGCCCGCATTATCGGCTTGGGCGCATACAGCCGTCTGAAATTTGAATCGGGTGGTCACCGCGTACAACGCGTTCCTGCCACCGAAAGCCAAGGCCGTATCCACACCTCCGCCTGTACCGTCGCCGTCATGCCCGAAGCGGACGAACTCGAAGACATTGAACTGAATCCGGCCGACCTGCGCATCGACACCTTCCGCGCATCCGGCGCGGGCGGTCAGCACATCAACAAAACCGACTCCGCCGTCCGCATTACCCACTTACCGACAGGCATGGTAGTCGAATGCCAAGACGGCCGCAGCCAACACGCCAACAAGGCGCAGGCGATGAAAGTCCTCGCCGCCCGCTTAAACGATGCACAAAAACGTGAAGCCCAAGCCAAAGAAGCCGCCGAACGCAAATCCCTGATCGGCAGCGGCGACCGCAGCGAACGCATCCGCACCTACAACTACCCGCAAGGCCGCGTGACCGACCACCGCATCAACCTTACCCTGCACAAACTGGATTTTGTGATGGACGGCGATTTGGAAGAAATCACCAATGCCCTGATTGCCGAGCATCAAGCCGAGCTTTTGGCGGCCATGGGGGATTGATATTTGCCTCACTCTGATCATCATTACCAATATAAAAGCCGTCTGAAATGTAAATTTCAGACGGCTTTTATTTAAAAACAAACAAACCTATAAAACAGTATTTATTTTGAGATTTGCTCCAAAGTCTGGATCATCAATAATTTAAAAGACTGTTGTAAAGGTTCAGGAAGTTGTAAAAAAATCAGTTCGACCGGCATTTCTTCTAAATCCTTTAATGTATTGTTTTGCTGTCTTTCCAAGTATTCTGCTAGCAGAAAAATAGACGAAACACGGCATCCCAATGCATCAGCAAGATATTTTAAGATAGCCTCACTGTATCCTTGATTACCATTCTCAAGATTGGAGATATTACTTTTCGAAGTATTTGCAAAATCAGCAAGTTGCTGCTGTGTCCAACCTTTTTGTTTTCTCAAAAATCTAATTGCACGACTTATATTCATGCAAAAGATATTAGAGAGAAATAGATTCAATTAAAATTGTATTGCTGTACTTCTTGACATAAAAATACTTAAATGCAATACTTCATACAGTTTTACTGTACTTTTCTATTTTTATGAAACTTTAAATCTTGAGGTGACCAAATGAAAATTAAACACTATCTCTTTGCTGGGATTTTACCAGTGATGTTATTAACTGGTTGTATGGGGGGCTTACCTTCATGCGGTTCAAGTGATGCAGAAGATTTGGTTAAAAAAATCATTAACCAACGCTCATTTCTTTTAGGTCAATTTGTTTCATTGGATGATGTGGAAGAAACTGCCGTTAATCATGATGCCGAAATAAGAGTATGTTCTGCCAAATTGACCACAACAAAAGGAAGTGAAAACATCACTTACTCAATCAAATGGCAGAATAAAGATAAAAGTAGTTTCTACTTAGAAATTAATTAAATATTAGGAGTGATACAAATGAAGGGACAAATTTTAGACTTTTCAATTCAAAACGGTGGTGGTCTGATCAACGGGGAGGATGGTAAGCGTTATCCATTTAAAAGCGAAGAATGGAAAGAACAAAACATTCCTACTCGAGGCATGAATGTTGATTTTGATATTAATGGAGATGGTCAGGCTATTGGTATTTACAAGGCACTAAATAGCAGTTCATCTAATAATGTCGTAAATGCATTCAATACTGTGGCGCAATCCAGAAATGAAAATGGACAATTATCACTGTTTGCCTTATTTTTGGAAACGCTATCTAAACGTTATGCACAATTTTCAGGGAGAGCATCCAAACGAGAATTTTGGGGATATACACTCTTTAGAATAATTGCAGATTTTTCCATTTTTATTGTCGCAATAATAATGTCTGAAATTAGCAGAAGTCTTGGAGATATTTTCTTCCTCCTATATTACCTATTTGCTCTAGCTGTAATTATTCCATCTTTATCTGTCGTTATTCGCCGTCTCCATGATATAGGAAAATCAGGTTGGTGGTTTCTCATTATACTTATTCCTATTATTGGCCCAATCTGGCTAATTGTTTTGATGTGCCAACCATCCTTCAATGGGGATAATCAATGGGGTAGTATGCCTGAAAACTAACCTTCTAGAGTAAGGCCATCTGAAACAAAAATTTCAGATAGCCTTTCCCAATGAATTAATCAAACTTTGTCTTACTCATTTCTATTTTACTGATACTCTAATACTTCCAAAAATTATGACTTAACCTTCAATCACTGATCTCCATTTCTAAATTACCTGAATACCAGAATTTCCCCTATGAACAGTATATTTAAAATAGTGCGATCTTTTTTAAAATTAAAAAATATTTATTTTGAGTAAATATGTAAACTGATACTTTTAGAGAAAATCATGATGCCCTGATTGCCGAGCATCAAGCCGAGCTTTTGGCGGCAATGGGGGATTGATGGATTTGGTCCATTGCGTTTATACTTTTCAGACGGCCTGATGACATATGTCAATATGACCGTGTATATGTTATCCCAAAGTGATAAAATGCAGCACCAGCTGCACAACAGCAACACCCTTCTACAATCACCGAAAGAGAGGACACAAAATGGCAAAAATCCTGATCGCACCGGTATCTACCGGCCTGAGCGCCGATGCAGCGGCAAAAGCATTTGCAGCGGCATTGAATGCGCAAGTTTTCCAAGCCGTTGACTCCACTACAGAAGCCCTGTTGGCTCAAGGCAAGAGCGACGACTGGTTTGACGCGCTTGTCGGTAAAGTTGCAGCATTGAATGCAGATAACCTCGTTATCGAAGGCATCACTCCTGATGCGGACAAATTGTTCTTGGCAGGCAAAAACGTCGAATTGGCGCTGTCTTTGGACGCTGGTGTTGTATTGGCGCTGAAATCCGACAACACCGACGCAGCCGCCGTCGCCCAACAATTAAACCTCGCCAAACAGCTCTACACCAACTCTCCAGGCTTATTGGAAGGCTTTATCATTGATGGCGCAGCCGCTGCTTTAGGCGCACAAGTTGCCGAGCAAACCGGCCTGACTTTCTTCGGCTCCAGCGACAAACTGCAAGACGTATCCGCTTTGGCCAAACGCGAAGCCAAACGCCTGTCTCCAGCACAATTCCGTTACAACCTGATCGATTTCGCACGCAAAGCCGATATGCGCATCGTTCTGCCTGAAGGCGCAGAACCACGCACCGTCGCCGCTGCCGCTATCTGCCACGAAAAAGGCATCGCCCGTTGCGTACTGTTGGCGACCCGCGAAGAAGTTGAGGCCGTAGCGAAAGAACGCGGCATCAACCTGCCTGATTCTTTGGAAATCATCGATCCTGCTTCTTTGGTTGAGCAATACATCGAGCCGATGTGCGAATTGCGTAAATCCAAAGGCCTGACTCCTGAAGACGCACGCAAACAGCTGCAAGATACCGTCGTACTCGGCACCATGATGATGGCTCAAAACGACGTAGACGGTTTGGTTTCCGGTGCAGTCCACACTACTGCCAACACCATCCGCCCTGCCCTGCAACTGATTAAAACCGCCCCGGGTGCAAGCCTTGTATCCAGCGTATTCTTCATGTTGCTGCCTAACCAAGTTTTGGCATTTGCCGACTGCGCGGTTAATCCGAACCCAACTCCGGAACAACTGGCCGACATCGCCATCCAATCTGCCGACAGCGCCAAAGCTTTCGGTATCGATCCAAAAGTAGCCATGATTTCCTACTCTACCATCAGCTCAGGCAGCGGCCCTGATGTCGATGCAGTGATCGAAGCCACCAAACTGGCGAACGAAAAACGCCCTGATTTGGCCATCGAAGGTCCGTTGCAATACGATGCGGCCACCGTTCCATCTATCGGCCAATCCAAAGCTCCGGGCAGCGCTGTCGCTGGTCAGGCAACTGTCCTGATTTTCCCAGACCTCAATACCGGCAACTGTACTTACAAAGCCGTACAACGTAGCGCCAACGTCCTGAGCGTAGGCCCGTTGTTGCAAGGTTTGCGTAAACCGGTTAACGACTTGTCCCGCGGCGCATTGATTGAAGACATCGTCTTCACCATCGCCCTGACTGCCGTTCAAGCCAAACAAATGCAAGGCTGATTGACAAGCTGATGCGTTAAAATCAAAGGCCGTCTGAAACCGATGTTTCAGACGGCCTTTCGTATCTTTGCGCCAACTATATTATAATTCGCCATTATTTTCCGAAAGACTGCCCCAATGACTGCCTACCAGCAACAACTAGCCGACAAAAAGCAATATCTTCAGCAACTTTTCCAAGGACTGGATTTCCCTGAAATCGAAGTCTTTGAATCTCCGGAACAGCATTACAGGATGCGTGCCGAGTTCCGTATCTGGCATGAGGGCGGAGAAATGTTTTACGCTATGTTTGAACGCGGACAAAAGGCAAGCGGGGCAAGCCTGATTCGTTGCGACCAATTTCCTGCCGCATCCGAATCCATCAATGCCTTGATGCCGAAACTGATCGAAGCCGCGTCCAATCATCCCGAGCTGAAAAACCGCTGGTACGCCGTCGAATTTTTGTCCACTTTAAGCGGCGAAATGCTGGTTACCATGATTTACCACAAGAAGCTGAACGAAGCATGGCAACAATCCGCACAAGAGCTGGAGCACAATTTGGGCATCCACATTATCGGCCGCAGCCGCGGACAAAAAATCGTATTAAGCCAAGATTTTGTGACCGAAGCATTAGAAGTCAACGGCAAGACCTTCCGCTATCGTCAAATCGAGGGCAGCTTTACACAACCCAATGCCCAAGTATGCCAAAAAATGCTGACTTGGGCGTGTGATGCTGCGCAAAACTTAGGCAAAGACCTGCTTGAGTTGTACTGCGGCAACGGCAATTTCACCCTGCCGCTTTCGCAACATTTCAATCAAGTGTTGGCAACCGAAATTTCTAAAACTTCCGTCAATGCCGCCCAATGGAATATTGAAGCCAACCAAATTACCAATCTTAAAATCGCCCGCCTGTCCGCGGAAGAATTTACCGAAGCCTACACGCAAAACCGTGAATTCCGCCGCCTGCAAGAACAAGGCATCGACTTGAAAAACTATGATTTTTCAACTATTTTCGTTGATCCTCCACGCGCCGGTGTTGATGATGAGACGCTCAAATTGGTTGCCCGATTCGACAACGTCCTCTATATTTCCTGCAATCCTGAGACCCTGCGCACCAATCTTGATACGCTCTGTCAAACCCATACCATCGAACGCGCCGCCCTGTTCGACCAATTCCCATTTACCCACCATATCGAAAGCGGCGTTTGGTTGAAGAAAAAATAAAATCATACAAAAAGGCCGTCTGAATGTTCAGACGGCCTTTAATTAACGGCATATTAAGCGATTTTCAAATCAATCCGCTTCCAAAACCACTTTCATGGCTTGGTTTTCAGCAGCATGCTTGAATACATCGTAAGCTTTTTCCAATTCGCTGAATTTGAAATGGTGGGTCATCATTTTGGTGTAATCCACTGAGCTGCTGGAAATGGCTTTCATCAGCATTTCGGTGGTATTGGCGTTAACCAGGCCGGTAGTGATGGCAAGGTTTTTGATCCACAATTTTTCCAGTTTGAAATCAACGGATTGACCATGTACACCAACCACAGCGATATGGCCACCGGGTTTCACGATGTCTTGGCACATATTCCAAGTCGCAGGAATACCGACCGCTTCGATGGCGCAATCTACGCCGTCTTCGCCGACAATAGCGGCAACTTGCTTGCTCACATCGCCGGAAGCAGGGTTGATGGTATGGGTCGCGCCCAATTCTTTCGCCAGTTTCAAGCGGTTTTCGTCCATATCGCAAACGATGATGGCGGCAGGGCTATACAGTTGCGCAGTCAGCAACGCAGACATACCGACAGGGCCGGCACCTGCAATGAATACGGTATCGCCAGGTTTCACATCACCATATTGCACGCCGATTTCGTGGGCGGTCGGCAAGGCATCGCTCAACAGCAGGGCAACTTCTTCGTTGACGTTGTCAGGCAGCGGAACCAAGCTGTTATCTGCATAAGGCGTACGGACGTATTCGGCCTGAGTACCGTCAATCATATAGCCCAAGATCCAACCGCCGTTGCGGCAGTGTGAATAAAGTTGGATTTTACAGTTGTCGCAAGTACAGCATTTGCTGACACATGAAATAATGACTTTATCACCGACTTTGATGTTTTTTACAGCATCGCCGACTTCTTCTACAATACCGATGCCCTCATGACCGAGAATACGACCGTCGGCAACTTCAGGGTTTTTACCCTTCCAAATACCCAAGTCAGTACCGCAAATCGTGGTTTTAACGATTTTGACGACTGCATCGGTCGGATCGATAATTTGAGGGCGAGGTTTTTCTTCGAAACGAATGTCGTTTGCGCCATGATAAACCATTGCTTTCATGTGAATCTCCTTGAGGGGTTAATAAATTTTAACAATACCGCGTAAATCCACGTTAACTATATTTATATACCCCTACATCAGATAAGTCAATTCTGATTATTATTTCATATGTTATAGTATAACATATTGTTTTAAAAATAAATAATTAAAAAGTAAATATTAATGAACACTCCCACATCCTTCGCTCGACGACTCATCAATTGGCAGCGCCAACACGGCCGTCACAACCTGCCTTGGCAGGTCAAAGATCCTTATTCTGTCTGGCTTTCAGAAATCATGCTCCAACAAACGCAGGTTGCTACCGTATTGGACTACTATCCGCGTTTCTTAGCCAAATTCCCGACCGTGCAATCGCTTGCCGCCGCGCCGCAAGACGAGGTTTTATCCTTGTGGGCAGGCTTGGGCTATTACAGCCGAGCACGCAACCTGCACAAAGCAGCGCAACAAGTCGTCGGACAATTCGGCAGTATCTTTCCATCCGAGCGCAAAGACTTGGAAACGCTCTGTGGCGTAGGCAGAAGTACCGCCGCCGCTATTTCTGCCTTTGCTTTCAACCGACGCGAAACCATCTTAGACGGCAACGTCAAACGCGTTCTCTGCCGTGTCTTTGCCCAAGACGGCAATCCGCAAGACAAAAAATTTGAAAACTCGCTTTGGACGCTTGCCGAAAGCCTGATGCCGTCTGAAAATGCCGATATGCCTGCCTATACACAAGGGCTGATGGATTTGGGTGCAACCGTCTGCAAACGGACAAAACCTTTGTGTCATCAATGCCCAATGGCAGACATCTGCGAAGCAAGAAAACAAAACCGCATTGACGAGTTGCCCCGCAAAAAAACTGCTCCCGAAGTGCAAACCCTACCGCTTTACTGGCTGATTATTCATAACACTGACGGCGCATTATTGCTTGAAAAACGCCCTGCCAAAGGCATTTGGGGCGGTCTGTATTGCGTCCCCTGTTTTGAAAAATTAGACGATTTGTATGCTTACGCCGAACGCTTCGGCATTGTTTCAGACGGCCTTGAAGAACAAACCACGTTTACCCACCGCCTGACCCACCGCTTATTGATAATTACCCCTTTTCAGACGCAACAAAGGCCGTCTGAACATCTTTCAGACGGCCTTTGGGTATCATTGGAACATTTGGCGGATTATGGTTTGCCCAAACCTTTAATCAAATATTTGGCAAAAGGCTAAACCGCCTTATTCCACAATCTCTTTAAATACAACTTCTTTTCCGCCGCGAATCAATACGGCAAATCCATCGCCAATCTGCCAACGCGAACTTGGATTGGCGTACTCGACGCCCTGACTCCGCAAGCGGACTTGCACCAGTTTCTCAACTGTATTGCCTTCACGCAGCTCAACCATCATCGGACTGTGGCTGTTGATATAAATTGCAGTAATCGTCCGACCTTGTGCGGATTGATAACGGACAGAATACGTCTGCGCTTGTGCAATGACCGGTAACGGCACGTCAGGACGCACGGCCTTATACGAGCCGCACGCAGCGCACAAACTCACGCACAAAGCGCAGATGATTTTGTTCAACATAGGCATAGATCAGTAATGGTGATGCGGAATCTCGCCATCAAGACGGTAATAAGTGCCGCAATACGGGCATTCAATCTCACTGTTGGACTGAATCGGCAAGAACACACGCGGATGGCCGTTCCATGTTTCATGATTAGGGCCGGAGCAATGTAGCGGCAAATCCTGCGGCTTGATGACTACAAGGTTTTTTTCAGACTGTGTACTCATGGTTTGGTTCCTCACTATGTTTTCTTATCTTCCGATATTGTAAAGCAAAACGGCCGCTAGGTTCAGACTGAAAACATTATATAATCACTTTTTTCAGACGGCCTTTGATGATTATGACCGCCCTGCTCCGCCTTCAAGATTTCGATACTTCCGATTCCGCTTCATTTCTTTATACACTCAGCGCAGCCTATTTGGATCACACCGAACAGACAGGCGACGAGGACATGTCCGGCCTCAACGACGAACAGCATACATTGACCGCCCTTTGCTACCTCGACAGCCAGGTTCAAGAAGGCGGCTTCGTACAGCTTATCGCTTCAGGATACGGAGAATACATCTTCGGCAATCCGGTTGCCGACAGTCTGCGCCGCTGGCGCATCAAACCGATACCGAAAATCTTAGACAAAGCCAAAGCCCTGTACGAAAAACACGGCGAAGCCATTGAAAAAATGGCAGATGAGCAAAGAGATTTCGATGAAATCCGCAAAGCTTTTCCCGATTTTGAAGAGCTTGACGGCGATTATTATGACGTTGCCGACGAAGACTTGGAAACTGCGGCAGCCTACGTTCAGGCAAATTGGGATAAATTTGCCAAACTGTCAGACTGAAACCATAAAACTTTGCTGGTTTGAATCATCTGTTCAAACCGGCAAAATCATCAATACATCGAATTAATGTTTGTTTTTCTGATAAATCGGCATTACTTCAGGCAACATTTTGCGGATTGCATTGATACGCGCCTGATTGGTCGGGTGAGTCGACAAAATAGACAATGAGCTGCCGCCCTGTACTTTGTTCATTTTTTCCCACACGCTTACCGCAGCCTCAGGATTGTAGCCTGCTTCAGCCATCAAACGCACACCGCCGGCATCCGCTTCGCTTTCCTGATGGCGTGAGAACGGTTTGGTCGCCAACAAATCTGCACCCAAGCCGACCAAATCACCATCCACACCGGTTGAACTGGCCAAAATCGAACCGCCCAAGCCGGTCAATACTTGTCCGCCCAAAGCTTTTTTGCTGTGTTCCAACAGAGCATGGGTCATTTCATGGCCGACAACGGCGGCAATTTCATCATCCGTCAGCTTCAATTTCTCTACTATACCGGTGTACACGGCCATTTTACCGCCTGGCATTGCCCATGCGTTCATTTCATCACTGCGGATAACGTTCATCTGCCAGTTGAAAGGCACGCCGGTTTTGTTGGCGCGCTCAGCATGAGGACGCAGACGTACAAACACGCGTTGAACGCGTTGAGCAGTTGGAGATGAAACATCCAAAGCTTTTTGACCACGCGCGTTTTGAATGACTTGTGAGTAACTTTTGGCAGCATCTTCATTCAAAGTCGCAGTATCATAGCCAACCATATCCGCTACAGAAGTACAGCCGGTCAACGCCAAAATCACGCCCATGCCGGCCCAATATTTTTTATTCCATTTTTTCAACATGTTTTCTCTCTGTATTTTTAAGTTAATGTAACGACATTGTACCCAAATTTAATACACTTTACACAAAAGGCCGTCTGAACGGTTTCAGACGGCCTTTAAGCGTCATATTTTAAGAACGGCGCTGCAACATCCAAGACTCAATCTTACGCGCATCGTTCACGCGAGTTGTGGAAGACGGAGAGTTGAGCAACACAATGGTAATCGGCTGATTCTGTACATTGGCCTTAACCACCATAGAACGTCCTGCTTCACGAATATAGCCTGTTTTCTGCAATTCGATATTCCAGCTGCCCTCACGCACCAAAGCATTAGAGTTTTTGTAATTTTGACGGCCGTTTGTCGTCCAAACCGAGCCGTAATTTGAAGTAGAATTTTTGCGGATCAGCGGATACTTGCTGGCTGCTGCAACCATGCGGTTCAAATCGCGTGCAGTGGAAACGTTTTGGAAATTCAAACCGGTAGGCTCATAGAAACGGCTACTGGTCATACCCAGGCTTTGTGCTTTGGCATTCATGGCCGCAACAAACGCGCTCATACCGCCCGGATAGGTACGGCCCAGCGCATGCGTGGCACGGTTTTCACTGCTCATCAGGCTCAGGTGCAACAGTTCGCCGCGTGTCAGCGTCGTGCCGATGCTCAAACGGCTGCCCGTACCTTTCAAACGGTCAATCTCAGCCTCGGTAATCGTGATAGGCTCGTTCATATCGAGATGCGCATCCAACACCACCATCGCGCTCATCAATTTGGAAATAGAGGCAATCGGCATGACACGATCAGGGTTTTTCTGATACAGCACTTCACCAGTTTTATTATTGAAAATCAAAGCAGATTGCGAAGACAGCAGAGGACCTGCCAAAGCGGCTTGAGCTTCGACTTGGTCGGCATGACTCAACGCAAAAGCTTCCATCGGATCATTTTGCACTGGGAAATTTTGCTCCAAAAATTGTCCCAATACATCCATATCATCGGCAACAGCAGGTGCAGAAGCAAAGGCCAATGCCACACCTGTCCATACCATTCCTAAAGTTTTATAGAATTTCATATCTGCCAATTCAGAAAAAATACATTTAATTCAACATTCTGTTAAATTTTTCGCTAATTGTAAAGCGAGTTGAGAAAACTTTGCGTTTGTTTGCGAGATATTCAAATCCAGCGCCCGCATCTGTTTCTTAGACGATACGGCGCAATGCCTGCTCTGATTTGAAAAAACACAAGATAGTCATTATACTTAGGCTCCTTTGTCAGAGGCATTCCCTCAATCCGGCAATACGCCCGAAATATCTGTTCCCCCTTTACAACACAGCCTCCATACAACCATACGAAGAAATTATTATGTCTGAAGAAAAACGCACCTGTTCATTCTGCGGGAAGTCCGAAAACGACGTTAAAAATCTGATCGAAGGCGAACACGCCTTCATCTGCAACGAATGTGTAGAAACTTGCGGCATAATGCTGCAAGACAACGAATCCAGCGAGATTGAAAACGAGCTTGCCAAAGCGAAAGAAGAAAACGCCGAGAAAAAACTGCCTACCCCTGCCGAAATCGTTGCCAACCTCAACGACCACGTTATCGGTCAGGAACACGCAAAAAAAGCGTTGGCAGTATCGGTTTACAACCACTACAAACGCCTGCGCCACCCAAAAGCAGAGGGCAAGGTTGAATTGTCCAAATCCAACATCCTGCTCATCGGCCCTACCGGCTCAGGTAAAACCCTGTTGGCGCAATCTTTGGCGCGCAAACTGGATGTACCTTTTGTCATGGCGGATGCCACAACTTTGACCGAAGCGGGTTATGTCGGTGAAGACGTCGAACAAATCATTACCAAACTTTTGGGCAAATGTGATTTTGACGTTGAAAAAGCCCAGCGCGGCATCGTTTATATCGATGAAATCGATAAAATTTCACGCAAAAGCGACAATCCGTCGATCACGCGCGACGTATCTGGCGAAGGCGTGCAACAAGCCTTGCTGAAACTGATTGAAGGCACGGTAGCCAGCGTTCCCCCTCAAGGCGGCCGCAAACATCCGAACCAAGAATTCATCAACGTTGATACCACCAACATCCTCTTTATCTGCGGCGGCGCATTTGCCGGCTTGGAAAAAGTCATCCGCCAACGCACTGAAAAAGGCGGTATCGGCTTTGGTGCGGCGGTACACAGCAAAGATGAAAACGCCGATATTTCAGCCCTGTTTGAAACAGTCGAGCCTGAAGACTTGATTAAATTCGGTTTGATTCCCGAGCTTATCGGCCGTCTGCCCGTGATTGCCACATTGGCAGAATTGGACGAAGATGCTTTGGTCAACATTTTGACCGAACCGAAAAACGCCTTGGTCAAACAATATCAAACCTTGTTTGCAATGGAAGATGTCAGTCTTGAATTTGAAGAAGACGCCTTGCGCAGCATCGCCAAACTGGCGATGGAACGTAAAACCGGTGCGCGCGGCCTGCGCTCTATCGTCGAACGCTGCCTCTTGGACACCATGTACACCCTGCCAGATTTGAAAGGCGTAGCAAAAGTCGTCATCAATAAAGAGGTCGTGGAAAAAGGCGAACAGCCAAAACTTTTCCGTGAAGACGGCAGCGAATATAAGCAATAAGGCCATTCCCTAAAAAGACGTGTACCCGTTACACGTCTTTTTTATTTTCTTAATAAAACCAAAAGCATATCTTTGAATAATGGTCTTATACATAAAAAACAAAGGCCGTCTGAAATATACTCAGACGGCCTTTGTTTTCAAGTTGCTCTAAGTCTGTCTTCATCCGGAGTATTGATGAGGGTGACTTCCTTGAATTTTATGAAGCTTATTTTTTTGCTTTCTTAACAGCTTTTTTAGCAGGGGCAGCTTTGGCGGCTGGTTCAGAAACCGCAACTTCAGAAGCAGCAGTTTCAGGAGCAGCTACAGGCTCAGATGCAGCAGGCTCGGAGGCAGCTGATTCAGCGGTACGTTGATAGCCTTTGTCTTTCATGCAGGCATCAAATACAGCACGGTCAGCATTTTCACCAGATGCTTGTTGGCATTGAGTCATTGCTTCTTCAACAGTGATGCGTGGCGCTGCCGCTTCTTCAGGTTTAGAAGAAGAACAAGCTGCCAACATCAGGCTACCGGTTGCAAGAGCGATCAATAAAGTTTTCATAATTGTATATTCCTAAATTTTGATTTTATGGTTTACCGTTAAACGGGAGATACAGGCTACAAAACAAGCTCTGCACCTCAATATTGAGTACGTGAGTACAATTTAGTTTCATTTCAACCTGTAAGTTTTTGATAAATTAATTCTATTGACGTTAAGACAAATGCTTAATTCCTAATAAACTCAAAACCTTGCAGACCAGTAAATTTTTCTGTTTTTGAACTGTAAAAATATCAAAACATGGCTGTTCCTAGCCGCAACCATCATTTGGGGAGTCCCTCTTTTTATGGCATAATGGACTACTTGACGGATTATTCCGCTCCCCATTTTTTCAAACCGCAGAATCAACATCATACTGCGGTTTGTCCATTTCAGAATCAGATTTTTCAGACGGCCTATCATTCAAAAGGCCGTCTGAACAGAAAGCCACCATCATGAATCCTTTCTCTTCACTCGGTTTAGGCAGCGAATTGGTCTCTGCCCTCACCGATCAGGGTTATGAAAACCCGACGCCTATTCAAGCCGCAGCGATTCCTAAAGCCTTGGCAGGACACGATCTTTTGGCCGCAGCACAAACCGGCACAGGTAAAACCGCCGCCTTTATGCTGCCCAGCCTCGAACGTCTGAAACGCTACGCCACATCCAGCACCTCCCCTGCCATGCATCCTGTCCGCATGTTAGTATTGACCCCGACCCGCGAACTGGCCGATCAAATCGATCAAAACGTGCAGGCATACATTAAGAATCTTCCTTTACGCCATACCGTCCTCTTTGGCGGCGTCAATATGGACAAACAAACTGCCGACTTGCGCGCCGGTTGCGAAATCGTTGTCGCTACGGTTGGCCGACTGCTCGACCACGTTAAACAAAAAAACATCAATTTAAACAAAGTTGAAATCGTCGTACTCGACGAAGCCGACCGTATGCTTGATATGGGTTTTATCGACGATATCCGTAAAATCATGCAGATGTTGCCCAAACAGCGACAAACCCTGCTTTTCTCCGCCACTTTCTCACCGCCTATCCGCAAGCTTGCGCAAGATTTTATGCACACGCCCGAAATGGTTGAAGTGGCTGCGCAAAATACCACCAACGCCAATGTCGAGCAACACATCATTGCCGTTGATGCACTCAAAAAACGCAACCTGCTCGAACGTCTGATTGTTGATTTGCATATGAATCAAGTCATTGTATTCTGCAAAACCAAACAAAGCGTCGATCAAGTTACCCGAGACCTCGTTCGTCGCAACATTGCCGCGCAATCCATCCACGGAGACAAATCCCAACAAAGCCGACTGGAAACCCTCAACGCCTTTAAAGAAGGTACATTGCGCGTTTTGGTTGCCACCGACGTTGCCGCGCGCGGCTTGGATATTGCCGAGTTGCCTTTCGTCATCAACTACGAGCTGCCAACCCAACCTGAAGACTACGTCCACCGCATCGGACGTACCGGCCGGGCCGGTGCCGACGGCGTTGCCATTTCCTTAATGGATAAAACCGAACAGAAAATGTTTGAAGCCATTAAAGAGCTGATCGGCAGCGATTTGAATGTGGAACGCATCGAAGGCTTTGAGCCGCATTGGTGGGGCAATGACAATCAAGATGAAGCCGAAGCGCAACCGGTTCAGCACAACGATAGCCGCTCTCGTCGCGATGACAGAAACAAACGCAACGAATACGCGAATAAATCAGACAAAAACTCGAAAAAAGTAGAAGAGAAAAACGATCCGGGTATTGTCTGCGGTAAAATTGCCGGCAGAACACGCCGCAGCCGTCACGAGCGTCAGCCTTGCGCCCTGCTCCAACCTGGTTTTGGCGTAAAGTAAACAACACTGATTAATCGGTTTTCTGATTATTTATCCTAAGCAAAGGCCGTCTGAAACTTATCTTTCAGACGGCCTTTTATTGAACTAAAAATAAAAAGGACGTGATGAACACGCCCTTTATTTTTCCGTTTCAGACGGCCTTTATTATTTAAGGTCGTCTGAAAATCGGTTTACCTTGCTATATTAAACATTCACTTTCTCGGCTACTTCGTTGTAGCTGTCGATTTCATTGAAGTTCATGTAGCGGTAGATTTGGTCGCCCTGCTCATTGATGATGCCGATATTGGCTTGGTATTCTTCAACAGTCGGGATTTTACCCAGTTTGGAACAGATTGCCGCCAACTCAGCCGAGCCGAGGTAAACAAAGGTGTTTTTACCCAAGCGGTTCGGGAAGTTACGGGTAGAAGTGGACATGACGGTTGCGCCTTCGTGTACTTGCGCTTGGTTACCCATACACAATGAGCAACCCGGCATTTCCATACGCGCGCCTGCACGGCCGAGTACACCGTAGTGACCTTCGTCAGACAACTCTTTCGCATCCATTTTGGTCGGCGGTGCCATCCACAGACGTACCGGGATGTCGCTCTTGCCTTCCAAGAGTTTGGAGGCGGCGCGGAAGTGGCCGATGTTGGTCATACAAGAACCGATGAACACTTCGTCGATTTTGGTGCCGGAGCGTTCAGACATGAAGCACACGTCGTCAGGGTCGTTCGGGCAAGCAATAATCGGCTCTTTAATGTCGTCCATGTTGATTTCAATCACGGCGGCGTATTCGGCATCTTTATCCGCTTCGAGCAATTCAGGATTTGCCAACCATGCTTCCATGGCTTTGATACGGCGTTCCAAAGTGCGCGAATCTTGATAGCCGTCGGCAATCATGTTTTTCATCAACACAATATTAGATTTCATGTACTCGATAATCGGCTCTTTGTTGAGCTTCACGGTACAGCCTGCAGCAGAACGTTCGGCAGACGCGTCAGTCAATTCAAAGGCTTGTTCCACTTTCAAATCAGGCAGACCTTCGATTTCGAGGATGCGACCGGAGAAGATGTTTTTCTTACCGGCTTTGGCAACAGTCAGCAAACCTTGCTTAATCGCGTACAACGGAATTGCATTTACCAAATCGCGCAGGGTTACGCCCGGTTGCAGTTTGCCGCTGAAACGTACCAATACGGACTCAGGCATATCGAGCGGCATTACGCCTGTGGCTGCTGCGAAAGCAACCAAGCCCGAACCTGCAGGGAAAGAAATACCGATAGGGAAACGGGTGTGGCTGTCGCCGCCGGTACCGACTGTATCAGGCAACAGCAGACGGTTGAGCCATGAGTGAATCACGCCGTCACCCGGACGCAGGGATACACCGCCACGGGTCGAGATGAAGGCAGGCAATTCTTTATGGGTTCTGACATCGACAGGTTTCGGATAAGCGGCAGTGTGACAGAAAGACTGCATTACCATATCTGCTGAGAAGCCCAAGCAAGCTAAGTCTTTCAATTCATCGCGAGTCATCGGGCCGGTAGTGTCTTGCGAGCCGACAGTAGTCATGCGTGGTTCGCAGTAAGTACCCGGACGCACGCCTTTGCCTTCCGGCAGACCGCAGGCGCGACCAACCATTTTTTGGGCCAAGGTGAAACCGGCTTTGCTTTCAGCAGGCGCTTGAGGCAGACGGAATTCGGTAGAAGCAGGCAGTTTCAGTGCTTCGCGCGCTTTGGCAGTCAAACCGCGACCGATAATCAGGTTGATACGGCCACCGGCTTGCACTTCGTCCAGCAATACTTGAGATTTCAGGCTGAACTCGGCAACAGTTTCGCCGTTTTTCACGATTTTGCCTTCATAAGGCAGGATATCGACGACATCGCCCATTTTCAGAGCAGATACATCGACTTCAATCGGCAATGCGCCGGAGTCTTCTTGAGTGTTGAAGAAAATCGGCGCAATTTTGCCACCCAAGCAGACGCCGCCGAAGCGTTTGTTCGGTACGAACGGGATGTCTTCGCCGGTATGCCAAATGACGGAGTTTGTCGCGGATTTACGAGAAGAGCCGGTACCGACCACGTCACCGACATAGGCAACGGGATGGCCTTTGGCTTTGAGTTCTTCCAACAATTTAATCGGACCAACTTCACCCGGTTTGTCGGGATTGATACCGTCGCGCGGGTTTTTCAACATCGCCAGCGCGTGCAGAGGGATATCAGGACGGCTCCATGCATCAGGTGCAGGAGAGAGGTCGTCTGTATTGGTTTCGCCGTCGACTTTGAAGACGGTAACAGTGATTTTTTCTGGAACTTTGGCGCGAGAAGTGAACCATTCGGCATCTGCCCAAGATTGCAATACTTCTTGCGCGTATTTGTTGCCTTTTTCGGCTTTTTCTTGAACATCGTGGAAAGAGTCAAACATCAACAGAGTGTGTTTCAGACCATTTGCAGCGATAGGCGCAAGTTTGTCGTTATCCAAGAGTTCGATGAGTGCATGAATGTTGTAACCGCCAAGCATGGTACCCAACAGCTCGGTAGCATACTCAGGGGAAATCAGCGGACTGGATGCGCTGCCTTCGGCAACGGCAGCCAAAAATGAGGCTTTAACTTTGGCGGCATCGTCCACACCGGGTGGTACGCGGTGAGCCAACAGCTCAACCAAGAACTCACCTTCACCGGCAGGTGGATTTTTCAGCAGTTCAACCAAATCAGCAGTCTGCTGAGCAGTCAGAGGAAGGGGGGGAATACCAAGGGCGACGCGCTCGGCGGCGGCTTTACGATAGGCTTCTAACATCTCTTTGTTCCTTTTTCTGTTTTTTCTTCTGGGCAGTTGCAAATGATTTGCAATTAAAGATTGTAAACAATCCTTTTAAGCATCATAGACCAGTTTTCAAAAAATGGGAACAGTTATGTTGCTGAATGTAATAAATTTAAACTATTTTATTTAATGTGTTAATAGTTTAACCTATCTAAAGCCACCCTCTTCTATGCGTTTTAGCCAAACAGACGGGAAACTTCGGCTGATTTTTTACGGTACGGCAATATGATTTCAACGCGGAACAGGCCGTCTGATTGGATGTTTCTGATTTTCGCGTCGGTGTCATACATCAAAGTCAGGCGCTCTTTCAGATTACGCAGAGCCATAGAATTGCCTTTATGCGGCTTGGTATTTTCGTTAGGTTCTGTTCCGCACGGATTTTCGATACTGATGAAAATAGATGATTTTTCCAATTTTGTTAATACCGTAATTATCCCTGGACGGTGGATGGATTCGACACCGTGAAATACGGCATTTTCCAAAAGCGGTTGCAGCAGCAGATGCGGCGTTTCCGCATCATCAGGCGCATGATGCTGCCACATAACCTGTACACGCATATGTCCCATGCGGATTTGCTCGATGGCAATATATTCCTGCGCCCACTCGATTTCCTGCCCTAAGGTACTGTTTTGACTACCGTCGCGCAGTTGCGCGCGGAACAGGTTAGCCAAATTTTCCAACAAAGTTTCTGCGTCATACGGACGCAGACGGATTAAGCTGATGGCGGCATTCAGGCTGTTAAACAAGAAATGCGGACGGATACGCGCCGTCAACGCACTCAATCTGGCTTCGGAAATGGAAGGCGCAAGGCTGTTGCGACGGGCCGCTTCGATGTACATGAAACTGAAACAAAAAAAGGTCAGCAAGAAGAAGTGTTGAATCAGCGGCCAAATCTCCGTCTTCAAAATCACTAAATCGACAAACAAGAAAATCAGCAGGTTGGAGACGTAGGAAACCACGACACTATACTGCGAGCGAAGCAGGGACGGCGCAAATGCCTGTAAGAAATAGACTTTAAGTAAAATTAAAAGGATGACGGGACAAGCCCATGAAAAATGTTGGAAAATCTGTTCCGGATAAGGCACGCCCGATACCGTCATCAACGGAAAGATAAACAAACTGATTAACAAAACAATAAGCAGGCGCACCAAAGTCGCGGAATTGCGCAAATCCGGCACTGCGAAATTCTGGTTTATTTGACGTATAATAGACATGATTTCAACCGTTTTCTTTCATAATGTATAGACGGGTCTGCTATATTGAAGACGTAGACCCTGTTTTTTTATTTATATTTTAAGGATGCTGATATGAGCAAGGACAAAACCTGGTCAGGCCGTTTTAACGAACCTGTTTCCGAGCTGGTCAAAAAATATACCGGCTCGATTGATTTTGACAAACGACTGGCAGAATGGGACATCCAAGGCTCGCTGGCACATGCGCAAATGCTGACACAGTCGGGCGTTTTGAGCGAAGACGACCTCTCCGCCATCCGTCAGGGCATGGCCGAGATTATAGCAGAAATCAAAGAAGGAACGATTTCCTGGTCTCTGGATTTGGAAGATGTCCACATGAACATCGAACGCCGCCTCACCGACAAAATCGGCGATGCCGGCAAACGCCTGCACACCGGCCGCAGCCGCAACGACCAAGTCGCTACCGACATCCGCCTGTGGCTGCGCGATCAAATTACCGTTATTCAAAGCCTGATTCAAAACCTTCAGACGGCCTTAGTTGATTTGGCGGAACAAAACGCCGAAACCGTCATGCCCGGCTTTACCCACCTGCAAGTTGCCCAGCCGGTCAGTTTCGGGCATCACATGCTCGCCTATGTTGAAATGCTCGGCCGCGATTTCGAGCGCATGACCGACTGCCGTAAACGCGTCAACCGTATGCCGCTCGGCGCCGCCGCCCTTGCCGGTACTACCTACCCGATTCAACGCGAAATTACCGCCGAGCTGCTGGGCTTTGAACAAATCTGCCAAAACTCGCTCGATGCCGTGTCTGACCGCGATTTTGCCATTGAGTTCACGGCTGCCGCTTCTCTGATTATGGTTCATCTGAGCCGTCTTTCCGAAGAATTGATTTTGTGGATGAGCCCGCGTTTCGGCTTTATCGACATTGCCGACCGCTTCTGCACCGGCTCTTCCATCATGCCGCAAAAGAAAAACCCCGACGTACCCGAACTTGTGCGCGGTAAATCCGGTCGCGTGATTGGCCACCTGATCGGTCTGGTTACCCTGATGAAATCGCAACCTTTGGCATACAACAAAGATAATCAGGAAGACAAAGAGCCACTGTTTGACACTGCCGACACGCTTATCGACACCCTGCGCATTTACGCAGACATGATGCGCGGCGTGACCGTCAAACCCGACAATATGCGTGCCGCCGTAATGCAGGGTTTTGCAACGGCTACCGACTTGGCGGATTACTTGGTGAAAAAAGGCATGCCTTTCCGCGACAGCCACGAAGTCGTTGCCCAAGCCGTGCGCCATGCCGATGAAGCTGGCGTTGATTTGAGCGAATTGCCGCTTGAAGTCTTGCAAGGGTTCAGCGGTTTGATTGCCGACGACGTTTACAGCGTGCTGACACCCGAAGGCAGCTTAAACGCGCGCAACCACTTGGGCGGCACTGCGCCTGAACAAGTCCGTTTCCAAGTCAAACGCTGGCGTGAATTGTTGGCTTAACCCCATCTAAACACATAATAAAAGGCCGTCTGAAAATTTTCAGACGGCCTTTTGATTACCCGTGTTACACTCAATCTCACAATAAAAACAGATAAAACCTAAAATTACCTTCAAACGAGAAAACACGCCTCCTGACTTTGCCGCCCTATTCAAACGAAAGGAGCAAGGATGAAAAACATTGTCTTAAAATTGGTCATGATCTGCCTATGCTGCGGATGCTATGCCGTATTCGTCGCCTGGGAAAATGGCGGATTCAGCCAGCTCCATGATTTTCAAGCAATAGAGAGCAACGGTATGAGCGCATACCTTCATCAAACCTCCTCCGCAGCCATGCAGGCTGAAAAAAACGAGCTGTCGATTTTGCAAAACAACCAAAACAGCTTGGCCTCTTGCGTCGGCATTGAATCTTTATGCGAACACACCAAGCAGGGCATCTGGGTTGAACATGCCAAATTCTTACAACACAAAGACACGGGCAAATTATTGGTACTTTCGTTGGACTATCTAGAAAACAATGACACCGCAAAAACCCTACACAACCGCTATACCGCATCGCTCCTACCCCAAGCAGACAGAACGGAGGCGTGGCATTATGCCTGGCGTACATTTTTGAGCTCAATAATGTTTCTAATGGTCGTCAATCTGACGCCAATGATTTTTGACCTATTCGAAAAAAAGACAAGCGCAGCATAAAAACATGCCGTCTGAACACATTTTCAGACGGCATGTTTCATTATTAAAGCTTAACGCGGATGAACCATATCGGCAGGAACGACCAATTCGTCAAACTCTTCGCCTGTCAGCAAGCCCAATTCAATGGCGGTTTCGCGCAATGATTTGTCGTTTTTGTAGGCGGTTTTGGCAACTTTGGCGGCGTTTTCGTAGCCGATTTTACGGTTTAACGCAGTAACCAACATCAGGGAATGGTGCAGGAAATAGTCGATTTTTTCCGGTACGGGTTCGATGCCGACGGCGCAGTGTTCATTGAAGCTGTTGCACGCATCGCCCAAGAGGCGGATGGATTGCAAGAGGTTGTAAGCGATAACGGGCATATAGACGTTCAGCTCGAAATTGCCCGACGCGCCCGCCATGCCGATGGTAACGTCGTTGCCGAACACTTGGCAGCACACCATGGTCATTGCTTCGCATTGGGTCGGGTTGACTTTGCCCGGCATGATAGACGAACCTGGCTCGTTTTCGGGGATTTTGATTTCACCCAGACCGCAACGCGGGCCGCTTGCTAACCAGCGGATGTCATTGGCGATTTTGTTCAGGCTTGCCGCCAGCGTTTTTAATGCACCCGAAGCAGCAACGGCGGCATCGCGTCCGCCCAAGGCTTCAAATTTGTTCGGCGCGCTGACAAACGGCAAGCCGGACAATTCGGCGAGTTTGGCGGCGGCTTTTTCGGCGTATTCGGGATGGCTGTTCAAACCCGTGCCGACCGCCGTGCCGCCCAAAGCGAGTTCATACAAGTCTTTAAGTGCATCGTTCAGACGGCCTAAACCGTGATCAAGCTGGGAAACGTAGCCGGAAAACTCTTGTCCCAAAGTCAGCGGCGTTGCGTCTTGCAAATGTGTGCGGCCGATTTTGACGATAGGGGCGAAGGCTTGGGCTTTTTTGTCCAACGTATCGCGCAGGGCGCGGACGGCGGGAATGAGGTGGCGGTTGATTTCAATCGCGGCGGCGACATGGATGGCGGTCGGGAATGCGTCGTTGGTCGATTGCGCGTGGTTCACATGGTCGTTGGGATGAACGGGCTGATACGCCGCCAAACCCGTACCGGCGATTTCGTTGGCGCGGTTTGCCAGCACTTCGTTCATGTTCATATTGGACTGCGTGCCGGAGCCGGTCTGCCAAACCACTAAGGGGAACTGCCCGTCGAGCTTGCCGTTCAACACGTCGTCCGCCGCCTGCGTAATCAAATCCGCCTGCTCAGGCTTAATCCTGCCGAGGGAAACATTGGTGGCGGCTGCGGCTTTTTTCACCAGCGCCAAAGCATAAATCAACGGCTGCGGCAGGGTTTCGCCGCCGATTTTGAAATTGTTGCGGCTGCGCTGGGTCTGCGCGCCCCAATAGGCTTCGGATGGGACTTCGACATTGCCCATGGTGTCGTGTTCGGTACGGGTACTCATGCGTTTCTCCTACATTAAAATAGAAATAATAATGATTCGTAAAATTATTATAACCAGCAATAGGCCGTCTGAAAAGAGAGATATTTTTTCAGACGGCCTATCTGCTTTATAAACGGAAAACACAAACGCAAAATAAAACCCAAATACAAACCTCGCTAGCACTTTCTTCTTCTAAAAGTTTTTAGCCTATATCGGCTTCTGTTCAAGGCTAAAGCATTCCTTACCGACAATAAAGTTTTGTCGGCTTCAGACACTTTATCGTTTCTTTACTTTGCCTCTCTCTAAGAGCATAATAAATAAAAATGATTATCAGGATATAAACAATGAAACAAAACCATTTGATTTGCTTGTTAATGAGCAGTTTTGCCGCTGCAAACGGCTTTGCCGAAACCTTGGCAGACCCTGATGAAATCCAGCCTGTCAAAACCTTCTCGCCCCCCAAGCCGATTGCACCAACCGCCGCACAAGGCTATTTCCCCGAAAACCAATTCGACCGCACCGACCGCAGCGATCATTACTTTGTTACCGAAAACATAGACCAAGCCTTCCGTCCGCTGAAAGCAAACAGCGGCTTTTACGGCAAAAGTTTTTACAATTCCGTTACCGCGCAAGCGCGTGGGGCAAATGTGTACGGGGTAGCCAACCTCAATCACACCAAGGCCAACGGCTACAAAGACGGCGATGGCAATCAGACCGATTGGAAATACAGCCGTTTTAATCAAGCTTTGGTACTCGGTTTCGTGCCGTCTGAAAATCAGGAATACCGCCTCACCTACCTACACGACGACATCAACAACGACCGCCAGCCGCAGTTCGTCAACGATGCATTGGACACCGAACGCCACATCGCCAAACTCAATGCGCGTTGGGGCAATGCCGATTTGAGCAATACGGTCAGCGCAGAAGCAGGCGTCATCAAACTCAAACGCCATGCCGACAATTATTCCCTGCGCCCAAACAACACGCCGCAGCAAGTATTCGTAGAACTTGACCGCAAAGTGTACGACTTCTCGCTCAAACACGATGCGGATTTCGGCAAATTCCACAACACCGCCGCCGTCAGCTACCGCAACGACAGCCAAAACGGCGAGCGCAACGCCCATACCGCCATGCGCGACTTCCTCAACGGCTACCGTTTCGCCGATGTACACCTCGACCGATGGCGCATTGCCGATACCCTGTCTTACAAGTTTGACGACCAACACAAACTGGGCTTGGGCTTAAGCTACGAGCTCAACGAAGCGGACGTTCGCAAAAATACGGCGCAACCTGCCCATCCGATGAACCGCAATCTCGCCTTCGCCTCAGCGCAACAAATCTGGAAAACCCATTACGGCTACGACTTCGATGGTAAAGTGCGCCGTCATGCCTTTTCAAGCGAACTCAAATACGATTTCACACCGTCTGAAACGCAAAAATACAGCGTCTCCCTTGCTCACTTAGAACGAATCGGCGACAACACCGAACGCTTCAACTCGCTTGCCGCCATCGTGCAAAACCGCATGAACGGCGCGTTGATGAACCAAAATCCAGCCGCCGCTATCGCAGGCAATCCCCTGCTGAAAACCGAAAAACACAACCGCATCAAGCTGACCGCCGACAGCCGCAACGACTACTACAACGGCTACATGAACTCGTTGGCAGGCGCGGGCTGGAACGTGGGCGGCACGCTTGTGGCGGACAAAGTTAAAGACCTGATTATTTTTGACCGCGCACACGGACAAAGCGGCACGGCTTCCAAAGGCGGCGGCATCATCACACGCAACGTGGACGCGCGATTATTTACCGCGCAAGCCTACGCGCGTTACAACTTCAATCCGCATTGGGCGGCAGGTATCAAAGCCACCTACAACTACGGACACAACGAAACCGACGGCAGGCCGCTCTATCAAATCCGTCCGTTTGAAGCAGCCGTCCAAGCCGACTACAAAAACTACTTTGCCCACGGCAGCTACAACATCGGCGCGGCAGCACGCTTTGTCGCCAAACAAACGCGCGGCGATTTTGACGCGGCAAGCGGTCTGGGCATAGACAAACGCGAAGCCGCCAAAGGCTTTACCGTTGCCGACGTGTACGCAGGCGTAAACATCAAAGACAAATACGGCTTGCGTTTGGGCGTGAACAACGTGTTCAACAAAAAATACGCCGAACACATCAGCGGCGACCACGTCCTCGCCCTGTCACCCAGCGTAGTGTATGCACCGGGCAGGACATATTGGTTGAGTTTGCACGCGACGTTTTAAAATCAGGCCGTCTGAAAGAATGCCTACACTGGCTTATTAAGAATTAGGAGATAAAAAATGGATATGAAAAGACGTGATTTCTTAAAAATGACCGCCGCGCTGGCAGCAGCAGGCGTTTCGCCTTCATTGTTGGCTGCCGGTAAAGAACAATTTACCGTGTACGGCGCACCGGCAATGCCCAGCGTAACCATTGCCGTAGCGGCGTTGCAAGGCAAGCTGGCAAAACAGGCGGATGTATCGCTGAAAATCTGGCGTTCACCCGACCAGCTTCGCGCAGGCGTGGCGAGCGGACAATTTAAAGTGATGATGAGTCCGAGCAATGTCGGCGTAAACCTGCGCAACCAAGGGCAAAAAGTCGGCATGGTCAATATTTTGACCAACGGCATCACGCAGCTGATGTGCAAAGGCAGCGCGATTACCTCGCCGCAGGATTTGGTCGGCAAAAAAATCCTCGTGCCGTTTAAAAACGACATGCCCGACATCGTGCTGCAAGCCTTGTTGAAAAAACTGAAAATCGACGCGCACAAAGTCGGCATCACTTACACCGCCACGCCGCCCGAAGCAGTCGGACTGTTTTTGAGCAAAGACTACCACGCCGCCATCCTGCCCGAACCGATGGCAACAGCCAGCATGCTCAAAGGCAAAACCATGGGCGTAAACGTTGTGCGTGGTTTTGACTTAGTAAAAGCATGGGGACAGGCGTTTGACACCAAACCGCTCATTCCGATGGCGGGCATCATCGCCAACGAAGAATATTTCCACGCGCACAAAGCACAGTTCGACATCTTCCATCAGGATTTGAAAAACGCGCTCAACTGGATACTGGCCAACCGCCAAAGCGCGGCGAAAATCGGCAAAAACTATCTCCCCGCCCCCGAACCCGCCCTAGTCATGGGCTTGGACGGCGCGCGGCTGACGGTAACCAAAGGCAGCGAAGTGAAGAACGAGATTTTGAAGTTTTACGAAATCCTGATGCAGTTCAACCCAAAACTCTTGGGCGGCAAGCTGCCGGATAACGGATTTTTCTTGGCTTAAAATGGGAGAAAGGCCGTCTGAAAGTGTAGAATAGTTGTAAATATTCAATCTTCTATTTTCAGACGGCCTATTAAAATATAATTATCTGAATAGATTAGAGAAAATATTGATATAAAACTAAAAATCTTTATCCAAAATTAATAATACAGTATTATTGAGAGCACATATTAATAATATATGAGAATTTACCACAAAGCCCACTTTTTCTTATTAAATACACTAAAAATCAAAACTCATACCATAATCTTACCTAAAAAATCACACTCTAGTAACATCTATATCTCAATAGATATATAAAATTTATTTATAAATAATCGAACATTAACTTGAATAAGGAACACTTATATGACAAATAAAATTAAAGAAACAAATAAAATTAAAGAAATTAGCGAATTAGCTAAATTTTTAAAACAATTAGGATCCCCAGAGCCTGGGTATACTCGCTTTTTTAGGGGGCATCCAAAAAAATCATATATATTAAAACCAAGTATCTACAGAGAAGATCAAGAAAAAAGTCCTGGAAATCCTAAATATTTAATAGAAAATGAGGATAACATTATTAGGGATGCTTTAACCAATTGTCCTGATTCTTTTCATCAATCGGATACATTATTTGAAAAGTTAGTTAAATTACAACATTATGGATACTCTACGAGATTATTAGACTTAACCTCGAATATATTGGTAGCGTTATACTTTGCTACAGATAAAGATCCAGAAGAGGAAGGTGAAATAGTAGTTTTAGACATCCCAAACGATCAAATAAAATATGATGATAGTGATGTTGTATCAATTTTATCTGCAATCAGTTTGAGAAAGTCAGATTTCTCAATTGATCAAAATGATAGCATAGAAGAATTCAATAAAAAAAAGGATATTACTAGGCTTATTCATGACATTAGAGGAGATAAACCAGGTTTTCTAGCAGAGATAGACCCCACTGATTTAAATCGTGTTGTATGCGTTAAGGCAAAACTGAATAACCCAAGGATTATTCGGCAACAAGGTAGTTTTCTCATTTTTGGCATGGATGGTGAAAAATGTACTAGTTCTAAAGTACCTGAAGAATGGAAAAAAACTCTTCTAAATACGCCTATATATATCAATGGGGGAGATAAAGATAATATTCAGAAGGAGCTTAAATCATTTGGGATCAGTCATCAAAATCTATTTCCTGAATTAGACTCTCAGGCAAAAGATATCTTGGCTCAGTATTGTAAAAAAAAAGTATCTAAATCCAGTCAAGAGGAATCTCTATCATCCTAAAGAAATTAGTCCGTTGCATTCAGTCAAGATGTTCAGCATAACCCAGCCTTCCCTTTTCAGACGGCCTATTCTCTCCAAAATATAACTACCAAAAAACTAAACCATGATTAAAACCGATAAAATCCGTAAACCGCAGCCTGCGCTGTTTTACATCATCGACTACCTTTGGAGTGGCTTTGCCGGTCTGAGCGTGGCGATGGTGGTGGTGGCGTTGTGGGCGTGGGGCAGCGCCGTGTTCGGCGAGTTTATGTTGCCTGCGCCGGTGGAAGTGTTTCAAAAGTCGTTTGATTTATTGAAACATTTTCAGGAAAACGAAATCGGGATTTCGCTGTGGCGGTCGGTGGTGGGCATTTCGGTTGCGCTGGTAGCGGGATTGGCGGCGGGGCTGGTGGCGGGCAGTTTTAAGACGGCGATGGCGTTGCTCAAGCCTGTGATTACGATTTTGTTGGCGATGCCGCCGATTATTTGGGTAGTGATGGCTCTGTTTTGGTTCGGGTTCGGAAATCCGAGCGTGTTGTTTACCATTATTGTATTGGTTGCGCCGCTGACGTTTGCGAGTGCGGCGGTCGGGATGGCGAGCGTGAACAAGCAGCATGAGGAGTTGTTTGACGCTTATAAATTAGGCCGTCTGAAAAAAATCCGTTATCTGTATATCCCTCATCTGACGGGCTATGTGATTTCCAGCATCGGCGTGGCTGTGGCGATGGGGGTGAAGGTGGTGATTATGGCGGAACTCTTGGGCGCGAGCGAAGGCGTGGGCGCGCGGATTGCGGACGCAAGGGCGATGCTGGAGACTTCGACGGTGATGGCTTATGTGGTGCTGGTTATCGTGTTTGTGTCGCTGTTTGAATACCTGATTACCAAACCTTTGGAAATTTTGTTTATGCCGTGGAGAAGATGATGCTCTGTCTTGAAAACGTGCGTTTTGAAATTCTCCGCGACCCCATCGTGCGCGATTTCAGTTTGAACTTGCAACATGGTGAAGTGAAAGCCTTGTTCGGGCCGAGCGGCTGCGGCAAGACGACGGTTTTGCGGCTGATTGCGGGCTTGGAAACGCCAAAATCGGGCACGATACGCAATACTTTCCGCAAAACGGGTTTTCTGTTTCAGGAAAACCGCCTGCCGGGAAACTTGACCGCGATGCAGAATATCGCTATTTTTATGGACAAACCCGATGAAGGCGAAATCATCGCGCTGGCGGCGAAAGTCGGGCTGACTGCGGGCGATTTGAACAAATATCCGACCGAATTGTCCGGCGGCATGGCGAAACGGGTAGCATTTTTGCGCCTGCTGCTGTGCGGCTGCGACCTTGCCTTGCTGGACGAGCCGTTCGTCGGTTTGGACCGCGATTTGCGCGATATTTTGGTCGCCATGCTGGTGGAAAAAATCGAGCGGCAGGGCATGGCGTGTATGCTGGTAACGCACGACCGCTTCGAAGCCGCACGCCTGAGCCATGAAATCATGCTGCTTTCCACTAAGGGCATGAACGTGCAAAACGTGATTACCCTGCCTACGCCGCTGTCCGAACGCGATTCGGCTTTTGAAGAAGCCGTGGTGGCAAGAGAGTTTCAGGGGATTCATTATTATGAGTGATAGGAATTTAAATTTCTGACAAACCTTGCGGTTCGTTGCCCTCTCCCTAACCCTCTCCCACGGGGAAAGGGGATCAGGTTTCTCAAAATCAGAGAGCCGTAGAATTGAGAATCAAATGTCAGGTAAACCTGAAAATGTTCAGGCTCGACAGCCCAATTCCCTCTCCCCGTGGGAGAGGGCTAGGGAGAGGGTAAGCAAGCCGCAGGCTTGCCTCTTTAGCGAAAGATACGAATCTGTTATCCGAACGCGATTCGGTTTTTGAAAAAGCCGTGGTGCCAAGGGGGCAGGGGATTCATTATGAGGTGCTTTATGTTTTCGACTGTGATTACTGCTGCTGTTTTATATATTGCTACAGCAGTAGATTTGTTGGTAATACTATTAATATTTTTTGCTAGAGCAAATACTAGAAAAGAATATCGAGATATTTATATCGGACAATATTTAGGTTCTGTAATTTTAATATTAGTTAGTTTATTTCTAGCTTTTGTTTTGCATTATGTTCCGGAAAAATGGGTGTTGGGTTTATTAGGTTTAATACCGATTTACTTAGGTATTAAAGTTGCTATTTACGACGATTGTGAGGGCGAAAAAAGAGCTAAAAAAGAATTGGATGAAAAAGGGTTGTCAAAATTAGTCGGTATTGTTGCTTTGGTTACAGTTGCTAGTTGTGGTGCAGATAATATTGGACTTTTTGTTCCTTACTTTGTGACTTTAGATCTTGTCGACTTATTAGTTACTCTTCTTGTATTTTTAATATTGATTTTTGTTTTAGTATATACAGCACAAAGATTGGCTAATATTTCAGGTGTTGGTGAAATTGTAGAGAAGTTTAGTCGTTGGATAATGGCTGCTATTTATATTGGTTTAGGGTTATTTATTATTATTGAAAATAATACAATTCAAACAATAATATCAATGATATGAATGATACGGGCATTTGAGTATCTGACGAACCTTGCGGTTCGTTGCCCTCTCCCTAACCCTCTCCCACGGGGAGAGGGAATCAGGTTGCTGAAAATTAGAGGGCGCAGGATTGGGAATTAGATGGCAGGTAAACCTGAAAATGTTCGGGTTTGGCAGCTTAATCCCCTCTCCCCGTGGGAGAGGGCTAGGGAGAGGGCAAGCAAGCCGCAGGCTTGCCTCTTTGGCAAAAGATACGACCCTGTCCACCCAATAAATCCATATCCGAAAGCATCTTCATGCAGAATCAAGCCAAACCATGAATAAGTTTTTCACCCACCCCATGCGGCCGTTTTTCGTCGGTGCGGCGGTGCTTGCCATACTCGGCGCGTTGGTGTTTTTCATCAGCCCCGGTGCCGTCATTTTGCACCGCCAAATCTTCTTAGAACTCATGCTTCCTGCGGCATACGGCGGCTTCCTGACTGCCGCCATGCTCGAATGGACGGGTTATAAAGGCCGTCTGAAACCTGTCGCTACTTTGATGGCGGCATTACTGCTCGCCGCATCCGCCATACTGCCCTTTTCGCCGCAAACTGCCTCGTTTTTCGTTGCCGCCTATTGGCTGGTATTGCTGCTGTTTTGCGCCTGGCTGATTTGGCTCGACCGCAACACTGATAACTTCGCCCTCTTAATACTGCTTGCCGCGTTTACTATTTTTCAGACGGCCTACGCCGCAACTGGCGATTTGAACTTACTGCGCGCGCAAGTACATCTGAACATGGCAGCGGTCATGTTTGTATCCGTCCGCGTCAGTATTCTTTTAGGCGCGGAAGCCCTCAAAGAATGCCGTCTGAAAGACCCCGTATTCATCCCCAACGTCGTCTATAAAAACATCGCCATCACCTTCCTGCTCCTGCACGCCGCCGCCGAACTTTGGCTGCCGGCGCAAACCGCCGGTTTTACCGCGCTTGCCGTCGGCTTCATCCTGCTCGCCAAGCTGCGTGAACTTCACCATCACGAACTCCTGCGCAAACACTACGTCCGCACTTATTACCTGCTCCAGCTCTTTGCCGCCGCAGGCTATCTGTGGACAGGCGCGGCGAAACTGCAAAATCTACCCTCCTCCACCCCATTGCACCTGATTACCCTCGGCGGCATGATGGGTGGCGTGATGATGGTGTGGCTGACCGCCGGACTGTGGCACAGCGGCTTTACCAAACTCGACTACCCGAAACTCTGCCGCATTGCCGTTCCCTTGCTCTTTATGGCTGCCGTCTCGCGCGCTTTCTTGATGAATGTGAACCCGATATTTTTCATTACCGTTCCTGCGATTCTGACCATCGCCGTATTCATACTGTATCTTTTCACGTTTGTACCGATATTTCGGGAAAATGCGTTTACGGATGATCCGGAATAAAACAAAAGGCCGTCTGAAAATTTCAGACGGCCTTTGCTTTAAATAAATGCTTTATTTGTTGGCATTCAAATAAAGATTAATCAGGCGTGTAGTCGAGCTGTCGTGTTTTTGCACTTCGGTCTCGCCGGTCAATTCGGCAAGAATGGTTTTGGCCAACTGTTTGCCGAGCTCTACGCCCCATTGGTCAAAGCTGTTGATGCCCCAAATAATGCCTTGAACGAAGGTTTTGTGTTCGTACATGGCAATCAGGCTGCCCATATTGCGCGGGTTGATTTTGTCCATGAGGATGAGGTTGGTCGGACGGTTGCCGGAGAAGGTTTTGTGCGGAACCAGCTCTTCAATACGCGCTTCGTCCATGCCTTGTGCTTGAAGTTCGGCGCGTACTTCGTCAGGCGTTTTGCCGCGCATAAAGGCTTCGGCTTGGGCAAAAACGTTCGCCAGCAGGATTTCGTGGTGGCCGCGCAGGTTGCTGCGTTTTTCAAGGGAGGCAATCAGGTCAATCGGCGTAATGTGCGTACCTTGGTGCAGCAGTTGGAAGAATGCGTGCTGGCCGTTGATACCGGTTTCGCCCCAAATAATCGGCGAAGTTTCGTAACCGACAGCTTTACCGTCAAGGGTCACTTGTTTGCCGTTGCTCTCCATATCAAGCTGCTGGATAAATTTGGGCAGTCGGTGGAGGTGTTGGTCGTAAGGCGCGATAACGTGGCTGCCGCCGCCGTAGTAGTTGATGTACCAGATGCCGACGAGGGCGAGGATGACGGGGAGGTTGCGCTCGAGCGGGGTGTTGATGAAGTGTTGATCCATCAGGTGCGCGCCGTTGAGCATTTCGATGAAGTTTTCTTCACCGAGGTACAGCATAATCGGCAGGCCGATGGCCGACCACAGGCTGTAACGACCGCCGACCCAGTCCCAGAATTCAAACATATTGGCGGTATCGATACCGAATTCTGCAACGGCTTTTTGGTTGGTCGATACGGCAACGAAGTGTTTGGCTACGGCGCTTTCATCGCCTGCATGATCCAAGAACCATTTACGCGCGGTCAGGGCGTTGGTCAGGGTTTCTTGGGTGGTGAAGGTTTTGGAAGCAATGATGAACAGCGTGGTTTCAGGGTGGACTTTAGACAATACGTCGCGCAGTTGGGAGCCATCCACGTTAGAGACGAAGTGCATATTCAGGCGCGGATGACCGAAAGGCTTGAGCGCGGTACACATCATCAGAGGGCCGAGGTCGGAGCCGCCGATACCGATGTTGACGACGTCGGTAATGACTTGATTGGTATAGCCCAACCAGCTGCCGCTGCGGACTTCATGCGCGAACTCGCCCATGCGTTGCAGGACATGGTTGACCTTAGGCATGACATCCTCGCCATCCACGACGATGGGGGCGTTGGTGCGGTTGCGCAGGGCAACGTGGAGTACGGCACGGTTTTCTGTCGTATTGATTTTTTCGCCGTGGAACATTTGCTGCATCCGTTCCGGCACGCCTGCTTCACGCGCCAACTCGAACAAAAGCGACATGGTTTCGTCGTTGATACGGTTTTTAGAATAATCCAAAGTCAGGCCGCCAACCTGCAGCCAGTAGCGTTCGGCACGTTCGGGATCTTGTTCGAACATTTCGCGCATGTGTTGTTCTTTGGTTTCGTCAAAATGTATCCATAATTTTGACCAAGCTGGTAAATCGTGAAGGTGTTTCATCGGATGCTCTCCTGGATAGTGGACAGTTTTGTTGAGAAAACGGCCGTGAGGTCGTCTGAAACGGGAACGGGGTGGTTTCCGTTTTTTGAGGTTTCAGACGGCCTTGATGTGGGTTAAGGCCGTCTGAATATATCAGTGAAGAATCAATCTTTATCGTATTCGATGTGTTTGTTATGTATGCTTTTTTTACTTTTTTGCAGTTGCGTGCTGGCAGTGTCGCCCAAGCGCAAGGCCAAGCCGATGGCAAGAATGTCGATAACGGCCAGCTGCAGAAGACGGGACACCATAGGCGTATAAAGCTCGGCATTTTCCTGAGTGGCAATGCTCAATACGCAGTCGGCCATTTGAGCCAACGGCGAATCATTGCGGGTCAGCGCGATAACGGCTGCGCCGTTTTCTTTGGCAATACTGGCCGCGTCCAACAATTCGATGGATGAGCCGGTATTGGAAATCGCCACCAACACATCCTGCTCGGTCAATACGGAAGCCGCCATCAACTGGGTATGCGTATCGACATAGGCGACGGTGGACATACCGAAACGGAAGAATTTGTGTTGCGCATCTTGGGCAACGATGCCGGAGTTGCCGACACCATAAAACTCAACGCGTCGCGCGTGCATCAGAATAGCAATCGCGTTTTCCAGCTCGGACTCTTTCAGGAAGCGGCGCTCGCCCAAAAGGGAGGCTGCGGCATTGCCCAATACTTTTTCGACCACGCTGCTCATGTTGTCATCGGCGTTCAATTCTTCATGAACGTAAGGCATACCTTCATGACCGATGCTGGCAGACAACGCGAGTTTGAACTCAGGCAAGCCTTTGTAACCCAAACTGCGGCAGAAACGGATCACTGTCGGCTGACTGACGGATGCACGCTCGGCGATTTCCGCCACAGCGGCATGAACGAACCATTTTGGCTCGGCCAACGCAGATTCGGCAACTTTGCGTTCTGCGCCGGAGAGATTGGACAATGATTCGCTGATTTTGCTTAACATATACTCTACCCTTTGATTCTTTGACGTTCAGGACAAGGTACATTTTCGTACCTTGCCCTGTACCGCCGTTTGTGTGTTTAAACGTTATTTAAATGATTGTCTAATGCCGCCGCCGCGCCGACGATGCCCGGAAATTCGCTCAATACGACATACACGGGGATGGCGGCAAGATAAGCTTCAAAGCGGCCTTTGTTTTCAAAACGGCTGCGGAATGGAGACGTTTTAAAGTAATCCAACACGCGCGGGATAATCCCGCCGCACAAATACACGCCGCCGCGCGCGCCCAAAGTCAAAGCCAAATTGGAAGCGACCGTACCCAACATGGCGCAGAAAATATCCAAAGTCTGACGGCAAATCGGCGATGTTCCGCTCAATGCCTTATCGGTAATTTCAGAAGGCTTCAGACGGCATTGTTTGATGTTGTCGCGTTTGGCCAATGCTTCATAAATCAGGCTCAAACCTGCGCCGCTCAAGAAACGCTCGGCAGAAACATGACCGTATTTGTTTTTAGCGTATTGCCAAATCAACACTTCCATATCGTCAAACGGCGGGAAGCTGGTATGGCCGCCCTCGCCTGCCAACGCCACCCAACCGGCAGCGCTGTGCACTAAACCGCTGACACCCAAACCGGTACCTGGGCCGATAACGGCTTTAGGCGCAAATTCGATTGGTTTTTGACCGCCGATTTGTATCAAGTCTTTCTTATCGGTTTGTGTTACCGCCAAAGCTTGGGCGGTAAAGTCGTTTAACAGAATCAACGTTTCGAAACTCAAAGCCTGACGGGTGGTTTCGATGGAGAATGCCCAGTGGTGGTTGGTCATCTGCACCCAGTCGCCCAAAATCGGATTGGCAATCGCAAAGGCTGCGTGCAAAACTTTCGGGCTGCCTGCGCGTTCCAAATAAGTTTTGACGGCATCGACGATGGTGTCGTAATCCTTGCAAGGCAAGACTTCAGCCTTTTCAATGACCTGTGGTGCAGTTTCAAGTGCAAAACGGGCATTCGTACCGCCGATATCGGCGACCAAACGAGGATAAGCCTCAGTGTGCATAGTAGACATGGCAGTTAATTCCTTGGTGATTAAGAATCAGACTGGTCGGATATTCGGTGTCAGCCCTTGCAGCAGCCTTATCGAATACCGCTTTTTTCTCTGCGCCTTGAATGGCCAAAAATACATTCGGCGTTTTGGCAATCGCACCCAAAGTCATGCTCACACGCTCATACGGCGCGGTAACCGGCGTAGTATGAATCAATGTCGGGTCATCATCTTCATTGATTGCGGCCTGTAATTGAGGCGCTTGAGGGAACAACGACGCCGTATGCCCGTCTCCGCCCATGCCCAACACCAGCACATCAGGTTGCTTATAATGTTTCAATGCGTAAGCAACGACAACTTCAGGTTGTAATTCAGTTTCAGACTTTCCATCTTCAACAACAGGAATCCATGTGGCAACGGCCGCGTTATTTTTGAGTAGATATTCGCGTACCAAGCCTGTATTGCTGTCAGCATGCGTAGTCGGGACGATACGCTCGTCCACCAAAGTAATGCCGACATTTTGCCAATTTAAATCTTTTTGCGACAAAGCCTCGAAAAACGCAATCGGCGAACGACCGCCGGAAACGGCCAAAACCGCATGGCCTTTCTCATTCAACGCGGCTTGCAATGCGGCGGCAACAGCATCGGCGAGAGCTTGCGCGGCAGTTGCAGCGTTTTCTTGTTCGTGCCAAACAAACATGTTTCGTCCTTTCATGGTTTCAGACGGCCTTTTGTTGGAAAACAAGGCCGTCTGAAAGAAATATTATTGCTCTTCGTGCCACTTGTTGCCGTCACGGGCCAACAGCGCGCGCGCAGCTTCAGGACCCCAAGAATGGGCTTCGTAAGCATGTGGAGGCGTTGTATTGTTCGCCCAGTTTTCCAAAATCGGCATCACATATTCCCAAGCGGCTTCGAGTTCGTCACGACGGTTGAATAAAGCGAGTTTGCCGTTAATCACATCCAGCAGCAGACGCTCGTAAGCCTCGGCGCGGCGGCCCTCTAAGGCTGCGCCCAAGTCCACGCCAATCGGTGTAACTTCGACTTTGTTGCCTGCACCCGGAGTTTTCACTTGAGTGTAAAGGCGGACGGATTCGGTCGGTTGTAGTTCAATAACCAAACGATTCGGCGCAGGTTGGCTATTGTCAAAAATATGGTTTTGCAGCGGACGGAAATTCAACACGATTTCCGCCACTTTGCCTGCCATGCGTTTGCCGGTACGCAGGTAGAAAGGTACACCTTTCCAACGCTCATTTTCGATTTCGGCTTTGATGGCAACATAGGTTTCAGTAAAGCTGTCTTGCGGAACGTTGACTTCTTCTAGATAGCCGTTCATGCCGTTTGCTGCAACATATTGGCCGCGAATAACATTTTCGTTAACGGATTCAATAGTCAGCGGTTTCAGAGATTTGATGACTTTCACTTTCTCGTCGCGTACAGCATCGGCATCCAAGCTCGCCGGTACTTCCATCGCAGTCATACAAAGCATTTGCATCAAGTGGTTTTGCACCATATCGCGCAACGCGCCGGTAATGTCGTAAAACTCGCCGCGTTCTTCCACACCCAATTGCTCGGCGATGGTCAGCTGTACGCTTTCAATATATTTGTTGTTCCACAAAGGCTCGAACATCACATTGGCAAAACGTAAGGCCAGCAGGTTTTGCAGGCTTTCTTTACCTAAATAATGATCGATACGATAGATTTGTTCTTCTTTGAAATAACGGGCCACATCTGTATTGATCTGTTGGGAAGAGGCCAAGTCCGTACCTAACGGTTTTTCCAAAACCACGCGCACGTTATCGGCATTCAAACCGATTTCGGCAAGGTTTTCACAGGCTTGTGCAAAGAATTTCGGCGCAGTTGAGAGGTAGATCACGACATTTTCAGTATTCTTGCGTGCTTTTACCAAGTCGCCCAAGGCAATGAAATCGCCTTTCTCTGTAACATCGACTTTTAAATACTCGATACGTTGGATAAACGATGCCCATGCTTCATCTGAGAAGTTTTGTTTGACATGGATTTTAGAATTCGTTTCTACTTTAGCCAAAAAGCCGGCGGTATCCAATTCGCTGCGGCTTACGCCCAAAATACGACCTTCGGGATGAAGCAAACCGGCTACATGCGCCTGATACAGGCAAGGCAAAAGTTTACGCATTGCCAAATCGCCGGTCGCGCCAAACAACACCAAATCAAAATTTGTCTGTGTACTCATCGTTTCATCTCTCGTTGAGGAAGCTTGCTTCAAAACTTTTGGACTGTCGTCATCCATAAAAATCAATTAAAATCAAAAGCCTTTAAGCAATAAGCAGTAAAAAACCAATCGCCTGCACCAAAATTTCAAACAAGCGGGCTAGTGAGTAGTAATACTACACATGGCTACAGATTTTGTCCATTCTCATTTTTACAAATTGTTTGATTTAACATAAAAGTTTGATGACTTTTGCAGCCCACCATTTTACGAATTGACCATACCTCGATTTAAATCAAATTTCTTCCACTTAGCGAATTATTTTGTAACAAAATTACAGAATTTGTACTATAATACGCAGACGCTTCGAAGAGAAATCTTCAACATTTCAGACGGCACTCATTATTTATTCCCACAGCTCCAGGCCGTCTGAAAAAACACCCAATACAAAAATCAGAAACGCGCAAACAAAATCCCTATCATATCGTTTTGCCAGGAGACAGCACATGAACCCCACTCCTATTCACCCTAAACTCGCCGAGATTACCGAGCGCATCATCGAGCGCAGCCGCCCGACGCGTGAAAAATATCTGGCGAAAATCCGCAGTGCCAAACAGATGGGACGCTTAGAGCGCAACCAACTCGGCTGCAGCAACTTGGCGCACGGCTATGCCGCCATGCCCAAAAGCATCAAAATCGAAATGCTTCAGGATACCGTCCCCAACTTAGGCATCATTACCGCCTACAACGACATGGTTTCCGCACACCAGCCGTTTAAAGACTTCCCTGATCAAATCAAAGACGAAGCGCAGAAAAACGGTGCGACCGCACAAGTTGCCGGCGGCACACCCGCCATGTGCGACGGTATTACCCAAGGCTATGCCGGTATGGAATTGTCGCTGTTCTCCCGCGACGTGATTGCCATGAGTACCGCTATCGGTCTGTCTCATCAAATGTTTGACGGCAGCCTGTTTATGGGCGTATGCGACAAAATCGTTCCGGGCTTGATGATCGGCGCTTTGTCTTTCGGCCATATTCCAGGCATCTTCGTTCCGGCAGGCCCAATGTCCAGCGGTATCGGCAATAAAGAAAAAGCCCGTACCCGCCAACTTTTCGCAGAAGGTAAAGTCGGCCGCGATGCCTTACTTGAAAGCGAAATGGGCTCTTACCACAGCCCGGGTACTTGTACTTTCTACGGTACCGCCAACTCCAACCAAATGATGATGGAAATGATGGGCGTGCACCTGCCTGCCGCCGCCTTCGTCCACCCTTACACCGACCTGCGCGAAGCCCTGACCCGCTACGCTGCCGGACACCTCGCACGTGGCATTAAAAACGGCACCATCAAACCTTTGGGTGAAATGTTGACCGAAAAATCCTTCATCAACGCCCTGATCGGCCTAATGGCGACCGGCGGTTCGACCAACCACACCATGCACCTCGTTGCCATGGCGCGCGCCGCAGGCGTGATTTTGAACTGGGACGACTTCGACGAAATTTCCTCCATCATCCCATTGCTGATCCGTGTGTATCCAAACGGCAAAGCCGACGTGAACCACTTTACCGCGGCCGGCGGCCTGCCTTTCGTCATCCGCGAATTGTTGGACGCAGGCCTGTTGCACGACGATGTCGATACCGTCGTCGGACACGGTATGCGCCACTACACCAAAGAGCCTTTCCTCATCGACGGCAAACTTGAATGGCGTGAAGCCCCTGAAACCAGCGGCAATGAAGACATCTTGCGTAAAGCCGACAACCCGTTCTCCCCAGATGGCGGTCTGCGCCTGATGAAAGGCAACATCGGACGCGGCGTGATTAAAGTGTCCGCCGTGCGCGAAGGCTGCCGCATTATCGAAGCGCCCGCCATCGTGTTCAACGACCAACGCGAAGTGTTGGCTGCGTTTGAGCGCGGCGAGTTGGAACGCGATTTCGTCTGCGTCGTCCGCTACCAAGGCCCACGCGCCAACGGTATGCCCGAATTGCACAAACTGACTCCTCCTTTGGGCATTCTGCAAGACCGCGGCTTCAAAGTGGCGCTGCTGACCGACGGCCGTATGTCCGGCGCATCCGGCAAAGTTCCGGCTTCCATCCACATGACCCCTGAAGCCCTGATGGGCGGCAACATCGCCAAAATCCGTACCGGCGACCTGATCCGCTTCGACTCCGTTACCGGCGAACTCAACGTCCTGATCAACGAAGCCGAATGGAACGCCCGCAAAGTCGAACGTATCGACTTGAGCGCCAACCAACAAGGCTGCGGCCGCGAACTCTTCGCCAACTTCCGCAGCATGACCAGCAGCGCAGAAACCGGTGCCATGAGCTTCGGCGGCGAATTCGCCTAAACCCTTTTCAGACGGCCTTTTAAAACAATCAGGCCGTCTGAAACCATGTTAACGACCCTATTACGATACAGTCCCCAACGGAGACCTAAAATGTCTAAACTGACCCCTCGTGAAATTCTGACTGCCGGCGCAGTTGTGCCGGTAATGGCGATTGACGACTTGAGTACTGCCGTCGATTTATCCCATGCCCTTGTCGAAGGCGGCATTCCCACCCTCGAAATCACCCTGCGCACCCCTGTCGGCCTCGACGCCATCCGCCTGATTGCCAAAGAAGTACCCAATGCCATCGTCGGCGCAGGTACGGTTACCAACCCCGATCAGCTCAAAGCCGTCGAAGATGCAGGCGCAGTTTTCGCCATCAGCCCGGGTTTGCACGAATCCCTCGCCAAAGCCAGCCACAACAGCGGCATCTCCCTGATTCCCGGCGTTGCTACTCCGGGCGAAGTCCAACTGGCTTTGGAACACGGCATCGACACACTCAAACTCTTCCCTGCCGAAGTCGTTGGCGGCAAAGCCATGCTCAAAGCCCTGTACGGCCCTTACGCCGACGTGCGCTTCTGCCCAACCGGCGGCATCAGCTTGGCAACTGCACCCGAGTATTTGGCACTGCCTAATGTCTTGTGCGTCGGCGGCTCATGGCTGACTCCGAAAGAAGCCATCAAAAACAAAGACTGGGATACCATCACCCGTCTGGCTCGCGAAGCTGCCGCTTTGAAACCCAAAGCCTAATCAGGTTATAAGGTTAAAAAAAGGCCGTCTGAATATGATTTCAGACGGCCTTTTTATATCAATTAAGCCAACACTTTCCGTGCCGCTTCCACACCCCAATACAAAGCCTCTTCAAATACCGAATAGCTGCTTAAGTCACTGTGTGCAAATAATAATCCAGAATTTCGATTTCTGATTTTTAATAAAGCCTCATTGCTTAAATAGCCAGGTTTCGGCACGCTCATGCCATGCCCGCGAACGGTAATGTCAACATGGGAAACGTGCCACCAAAAGCCTTCGCCGTAAGCGGTAAGCAGATCTTGGGCGGCAAGCTGGAGCAGCTCTTCGTCGCTTGCTTCAAGCAGCTGGCGGCGGACGGCTTGTGGCGTATCGTGGTTGAGCGCGGCGTAGGCGGTAAAAATCGTGCGTTCGGGGCGGGCAACCCGGATAAGCTGGTTGGTCGCAACAACATAGCCCAGTCCTTGGCTGCCGTAAACCACGTTGTCCCACGCAAGTTCGCTGTTGTTTTTTTCTTTCGGAAAACTGTGCAGTTCAAAATTGGAAACCAGCCATGGCGCGTATTCGGGAATGTCCAAACCAAATTGTTCGGGAGATTCAATAATGCGAGCGGCAACCATCAGCGGCATGGCGGAGATAACGTGTTGCGCGGTGACGGCAACGGTTCCCCCTTTTGCATTATCACGCAGCCACACTTCAATCCGGCCGTCTGAAAGCGGTTTGATTTTAACGGCGGAAGCATTAACTGAAGCAGGTTTCTCCAAACGGATACTGCTTTCAGACGGCCATTGCCAGCCTTCCTGCAAATCGGCATGACGGCGCAGGCTTTCAGAAAGATGTGCCAAACCTTCGGGCCAAGTGAGGACGGTTTCTGCGCTGTTGCGGGCGGCAAAATAATGCAGTCCGGCAAAGGCAGAAACTTGCCCTATGCCTTGCCCGTAATCGTCGCGGCAACAATAATCGAGATACCATAAAAGCTCGGGCGAGGTGTAGCCCTCTTGCTCAAGCCATTGTTTGAACGTCAGATTATCTAGTTTGCGCCATGTCTCATCTACCGATGACAGCGCAATCGGAATGGCAAAAATTTTCTTACCGTCATTGCCGTAAGCCTGTTTCAGACGGCCTATTAAATCAAAAAACCGTTTGGAATCCGCGTCTTCTTTCGGCAATAAATGTTCCTGCCATTTATCCTGATACAAAAGGCGCGATTCGGGCGCATAGACCAAATCGGTTTCCCTAAAGCTGCCGTCCGGCTGCAAGATACCGAAATCCGCCAACATCTCGCGCACATACACGCTTTCTTTCGACGGCAAAGCCAAATAATGCGCACCGCTCGGCGCTTTCAGGCCGTCTGAAGACGTATAGGCGGCATTGTTGCCATTACGTTCAAACCCTTCTGCCAATAATACATCGCGGTGATTATGCTTCGCCAAATACCACAACGCCCCCAAACCCGCCGCACCGCTGCCGAGTATCAGCGTATTGCATTCATAACGACGAGCCGGCGCTTGCAACAATTCTCCGTCGCGCAACAAATGCCCCAACGGCAAGCCGACACGGTTAATAGAAACCGGCGGTTTGCGGTTGAGGTATCTGTAAGTCTGCCAAGAGAAAGCAGAGGCAGCACCAAGCGCGGTGGTATAACTGAGAAATTGACGGCGGGTTAGCATAATAAATTATTGCTTTTCAGTATTTTTTTAGGAAAGCAAGTCGTACATCCTTTTCTCTGTAAGATACCCATTATTTCCAAATACCTTCATGTTATAGAACCGATAACACTTAACCAGCAATAAATGAATATCTCCTGAAATATCAAATGGCGTATGCTTGGCGTTGAACTTTTGCCTCTCTTGCCAATACTGATAAAACTAAAATAAAGTCAAATCACTGCCTCTATTTACAACCGTCCAATCCACCCGTTCCGCCGCCAACTCACTGCACAAGATTTCCTTCACTTTTTCCAATTTCATACCGCCGCAAATAAATGCGTCTATAGCAGCAAAACGGTGTTCCGGCCAAGTATGGATACTGATATGGGACTCGGCAAGCAGCAAAACGCCGGTTACGCCGCCTGCGCCGCTGAAGGTGTGGAAATGTTCGGTCAATATAGTCGCTTCTGCTGCCTGTGCGGCTGCTACCAAAGCGGTTTTCAGACGGCCTTCATCTTTTAAGATGGCTTCATCGCAGCCATATAAGTCCAATAGGCCATGGTTACCGGGGGCATGGGTCATTTATGGCCTCCGGAATAGCCGCTTGAATAACCGCCGTAGCTTCCTCCTGAATGAACTCGGCTACTGTCATCATCCAAATCAGACAAATCTGCATAATTCATCATCGTAATAAAAACAATCAAAGCCATTGCACAAATAACATATCCCACTCGAGAGATACTCTGTTCGCCATTTTCATCTCTCTTCCGTCCAACTATAAAAAGAGCATAGACACCCCAACCGATAAGAAATATATCGAACAGTATATCGAAGCCATTCATAAACAATGACGGAATATTGACGATAACCAAAATAGCAATCATCAGAAGTCGTAATTTTTCATCGATATCATCTGCACTCATTTTCACGGTGTAAGATGATATTTTATTGGTCAGATTAAATGCGTCCGCAATTTCCCGATAAGCAATGGGGGTACTTCTACTCCATGCCATTTCATGACTGTTTAGTTCGGAACCAAGCTTACGGCTTTGTCCGTCTCGGTAATCGCTGTAATAATTCAAATCACCGCTTCGGACACGCCAATAAAATGCTCCGCTGGCAATCCTGACCCGTCCGCCATAGTCATAAAGTTTGCCATAGCCTTGCGGTTGACGATTGCGGTCGAGGCGCGGCCAATCGTTCAAGGTTTCGGAAATATTCCAACCTTCATCAGCTTCAACCAGCCATAAGAAACCCTGAGTTGGGTTGTAAAGCAGATATTCCGACCATTGGCCTTCGGGTGTGAGCACGCGGTTGGCGCCGTTGAACAGGTTGTCGAATGTTTCCTGCGCATCTGTTTCTAAATATCTAATTGCGCCGATAACATGAAACTCTTTATTTTTCAGACGGCCTGTCGAGCCGATAGGCAGAGTAAACAGCGTATTCTGCGACAACCGCAGATTATTGGCGGTAATCAGCTCCGCTTTATCTTTGCCGACTGCCAATTCGCTGCCGCAACTTTGACAGTTCAGATGGGAAGTCAGACCGTTCACCCAATGAATGGATGAGCCGCAGTTAGGACAGTTTTCAGAGGTAATACTGCCTTTCAGACGGCCTGCGCTTTCTTTAATTTCATCTTCGTGGCGCGTGTTTTCCAGCTTCAAATCATCTAGGTTTACCATGCGCCCGAAGAAGGCTTCGGGAGTTTTATTGTTGTAATCGAGCGTGATGAAAAGGTTTTCGCAACGCCAGTCGGAAACCCGATTTTCTGTATCCTCTTTCAAAACAAACGGCAATTCGCCCTGCGCGGCGGCACGTTTCAAGCTGATTTTGCGGACATCGGAGGCAATATAGTGCTTATCTTGAAAAGTCAGCTCGCTAAATCCGGCTCGCGTGTCTTCAAATTTCGGCGGATTATCGATTTCGACCGGCATGGTCATCACATATAAATCGCCCGCCTCTGAAAGCCAACCTGCCCTGCCATCGTCAAACAGCGCATACCATTCATTCCACGCGCCATCATCGTATTGCACCTGAAGCCGTCCGACCAAGGTAAAGCGTTGCGCGACAAATGTGCCGCTGGTTCCGATTTGCAGCGGACTGAAATCTTCCAGCAATGCGGAATCGCGGCCGGAGTCGACAACGCCGTTATCTTGCCGCACCAGCATGCTGTTGCAATAGCCGCACACCAGCGTCACGGCAGAAGCAGAATGCGCTTCGACAGGTGCGCCGCAGCTTGGGCAGTCGGTTTTGAAGAAAGGAGTTTGAGACATGGATTTGCTTTTTCAGAATGGGTTGGAGTGTTTCAGACGGCCTTAATGTTTATATCAACTGGTTTTATCAATGATTTCAGATTAGAAACAAACCAAATCGCCGAACGGACTCAATCAAATGATTCAAAAGGCCGTCTGAAACCTTTTCACAGAAGCAGCTTAATGCTTCTTTGAATGATATTTTTCAGACGGCCTTCAATTGCTTAACCAATCAACTGTTTCAACACTTCAGCCTTGGCTTTATCAAAATCTTCTTGCGAAATCAAACCGCCATCCAGCAAAGACTTGAGTTTCACCAATTTCGCCTGCGGATCTTCGGCAGCCGGCTGAACATTTTGCTGAGTGTGCTGCGCATTCGGCTGCATCATGCCCGCCATGGCACCCGCCATCGCCTGACCAATACCGGCACCTACGCCCAAGCCTGCACCGATTCCGGCAAGTCCGCCTTCATTTTGTGCCGCAAGCGGAATGGATTCGGCGGTTTGATATTGGGTGTAACGTCCCAAATCGCCGATAACGCCCATCGAAATTTTCTTATCCAACGCAGCCTGAATAGACGCAGGCAAGGTAATGCTTTCAACAGTGAAGTTTTCCAGCACCAAACCTAGCTTGGCAAATTCCGCGCCAAGCAATTCGCCGATTTTTTGCGACAGCAAAACTTGGTTCGCCGCCATATCCAAGAATGGGATACCGGAGCCGCCAAACGCGGCCGCCAATTGGGTGACTGCAATATTGCGCAGTTGGTTTTCCAAGTCTATGCCACTATATTGCGCCGCCACCCCACTGACTTCTTTGAAGAATTTTGCCGGATCGCTGATGCGGTAAGAATACATACCGAACGAACGCAGTTGCACCGCGCCAAACTCGGCATCGCGCACGGTAACAGGTTGGGATGTGCCCCATTTTCGTGCGAGCTGTTGTTTGGTATTGAAAAAGTAAACATCCGATTTAAAAGGGGATTCAAAGAGTTTGTCCCAGTTTTTCAAGTTGGTCAACACAGGCAACGTTTGCGTATTGAGCGTGTAACGCCCCGGCCTGAACACGTCGGCAGTCACGCCTTCATCGACAAACATCGCCATCTGCGCCTCGCGCACAGTCAGGCTCGCACCGTTTTGAATTTCCTCATCGGCAATCGGAAAACGCCACATCAGCAGGCTGTCATCAGGATTCGGCCATTGAATGACATCGATAAACTGTTTCTTGATAAAGTTGAACATCGCAGTTCCTTATTTGAAGAAGAAGGGATAACTTATGGGCAGTCAGGTCAATTTACCTGGCCGGTTATATCGCTTATTTTATATAAATAGAATGTCATATAATATGAACATTCAAAATGTCTTTATGTATGAAAATAGAGTAAGCAGCCGTATGTGCTTTTACTGTTAAACCAACTAGCCTACCTAGAAACATTAACATACCAACAGGCTTCAAAATTAGACTTTATATTGCCTTAGTTTTACACTATTTCCAGACTTTTTATCTGCACTGTCTCATAAAAAAGACAAATACTTGCGGTAAATCATTAAATAACACACCAAACAGTCAACATATTACCCCAACGGCATTGTTAATATTCATTAAATACTATAAAATCCACCATGCTATATCACTAAATTATCACACTGATTTTCACAAAGTAAAAGGAATTTACATGAAAAATTCTGCTCATTTCTGTCTTGCTGTATTGGCACTGTCTGCTGCAGTAGGCGCACAGGCTGCCCGCCCTGTTGAATTTACCGTTGGCAGCGAATATTACAACGAAACCTATCGCGAATATGAACAAGATGGTAGCCGAATAATGCAACAAAAAGGCAACCTGTGGTCTATTAATGCGGGGGTTAAATACCGTTTCAACGATCGCCATGCAGCGAAATTGGAAGGCCGTTATTCCCGCGGTAAATCAGATTACACAGGAAGTTTCCAAAATGGATTTGGTGAATCCACAGGTTATGGTTCTGCCACACTCAAAGATGCCCCACGCCGTGCATACGATATCCGTGCCTTATATGAATATACACATCCGATTAACGATCGCTTTAGCCTGACTGCCGGTGCAGGCTTGGGACACCGTGTTCTGAGAGATTTGAGCCGACGCGTCGATCCTGATGATTATGACCGCAAAAACCGAACCACATATGCGCAAATCAATGCCGGTGTAAATGTTGCCCTTCCTGCAAACTTTGAGATTGCTCCTCGTATTGCTTACAATCGTGCCGTGAAAGGCCGCCAGTATTCTTACGAACCAAATCGAGAAGAAACCAGAATGAAACAAGGTGGTGGACAAGGTATCGAGGTGGAAGTACCTGTATCTAAAAAATTCGCTAACGGTTCTAAAATCACCCTGACCCCGTTCTATCGTGGCTGGAAAGTTAAAGATTCAAACTTCACCGTTACAGAAGACTATGGCTTCATTCAATTGGGCGCGATCGAACCTAAAAACCGCACTCGTGAAACAGGCATAAGATTGCAATACTCGTTCTAATTTAGCGAACTTAAGCAGTTAAAACATTTCAGACGGCCTTGTATATAACAGGCCGTCTGAATTTTTTGATACTTTCAAAATTTCACTATAACGCCAATACCATCAGACATAAGACATTATCAGTCAAAAAATCTACCGATAATTCCTCCAGGCAGAAGTTGGAATAAGCACATCTTTTACTATCGAACCAACCATCAAAATCAAGTCAAGCAAGCAGCGTTCAAAATGCCGATCGAGATAGACACTGCACCAAACAACGCGCCAACGGCGACATTGTTGCCAATAAGTTCTGCGGTAGCGCCTTTAATCATCATTGTTGCAGCGAAATAGACAAAAATCTGAATCACTGCTGCGGCAAATCCCCACAGGATAAAATCGATGAAGCTGACACTGTGGGCAATACTTGAGGCAAGCGTCAGACAGAAACCGACCAATGTACCGCCAAACGACAAAGCGCAGGCAAGATTGCCGTTTTTAATCAGACGCAATTCTTCGACGGGGGTAATCCGCAAATATACGGCACCGAAAACTACAGTCATGGCGATGCCTGCCAACATATATTGCAGGTAAAGTAGATATTGGGACAGAGAAATACTCACGATAAGATTCCTTAGTTTGCAATAAAGTGATTATGCCATATTTTTGAAGATAAACCCTTCTGAAAATATGGCATTTTTAGAAGCATTTCAGGCCGTCTGAAAGGGTCTGATTTTTTAATTTATGTTTTATTGTGATAATTGTTGACGATTTTTATATATTTATGTGACTATTGCGCACCGCTATTTATTAGAGTAACGAGGAGAATATGAGCATACTCGCCGCTATCCGCCCTAAAGAGCCTTTGCGTCATCTGCGCTGGTTTGACATGCTGATTGTGACCGCCATCCTATTCGGTCAATTTGCCTACCGTTCTACCCAACTTTATATCGCCAGCCTGATGCCGCAAGTGGAAACAGCCTCTGCTACCGAAGAAGTGCGCGATACTGCGGTAACCGGCGTGGCTTATTCTGAAAACATGAGCCTGCAGTTGACGCTGCTTGCTATTGCTTTGATTTACCTCATTATCCGCCGTTTCGACTTCAAACAGCTGCCGATTCGCTTTAATTTAGGCGTATTGTTTTGGACGCCTGTGATTTTTATCCTGATGGGCCTGACCGCCGATGCAGTGACTTCATTAAGCGGCGGCTACAATTACTTCACCACTGAAATCTTTCAATACATCAAACCATTATCCATCTTCGACAAATTCGCCGCCCTTGCGCCGATGGCCATCCTCTACGGCCTTTTAAACGGCTTTTACGAAGAATTCTGTTTCCTCGGCCTTTTAACCTGCGTGGAAGACAAATACAAATGGCAGGCATTGGCCTATTCGACCTTGGTGCGTGTCTCCTTCCATACTTATCAAGGCATGCTTTGGGCAACCGTTATCGGCGTTGTTTTCGGCTTGATGTACTACTTCTTCTACAAATACAAAGTCAAAAACCTGCTGCCGTTTTTCCTGATTCACGCCTTGGCAGATATCTTCGGCTCCGGCTTCATCTATTTGATTTGCGCTTAATGGCAATAGTTGACTAAATAAACAAAGCCGTCTGAAACATCATTTTTCAGACGGCCTTTTATCATCTATCGGTTTACTTAATCAAAGTAATTGCCACATCCGCATCTTCGGTTGCAACAGCCTCAATCACTGCATCGCCGCCAAACCGCAACACCGAGCCTGCGCCGACAGTATGTTTTTCAGTCTGATTCAACGTTACGTCAAAGCTTCCTTTTCCAACGGCAAAAATCAGCGTTTTAAAACCCGGATGATCGTGCGGATTAATCTGCTCCCCTTTCTTCATGTCTTTCTTAACAACCATGTAATTTTCGCCGCTGAAAATTTTACCGTTTTCGGAAGAAACCTCTCCCAAAGGCGCGGCAGAAACGGCAATGGAAAACAAAGCAGACAGCAATACAGCAGGAATATTAGATACTTTCATGGCAAGCCTTTCTTCAAACAGAGCTTCCATTCTATAAAAACCCGCTTCATTATTCAATAATAATTCTCATTTTCTAATAAAAAGGCCGTCTGAAACCCAACGATATTTTTCAGACGGCCTGATTGACCTGTATAATATTTTCTTATTAATAAAATCGCTTTACATACCCATCAAATGGAAACCGTCAGAAAAGATCCGCTCGGCTCGGCATGGGTGATTATTGCCGCGCTCGGCTTTACCGTCATGAACCTCTCCGTCAAAGCCGCCTTTACACATTTCGGCTTTTCCAGCGGCGAGCTGGTCTTTTGGCGCATGCTGGTCTCCACCCTGTTCTTAGGCATCATGGCCAAAGCGCAAGGCAACACATTTTCCACGCCGCATTGGAAAACCCATCTCAACCGCAGCGTCATCGGCACGCTTGCCATGATGTGCACGCTTTATTCCGTCATGCATCTGCCGCTGGCAACAGGCGTCACGCTCAACTACACCTCCTCCATCTGGCTTGCCATCTTTTCATTTTTCATTTTAAAAGAACGAATTACGCTTTATACCCAAGCCATTCTGGTTATGGGCTTTATCGGCGTTATCCTGTTGCTCAATCCATCTTTTCAAGGCGGACAGGAATTTGCCGCGCTGATCAGTTTGGCAGGCGGCGCCATGTCAGGCTGGGCGTATTTGCAAGTGCGCGAACTCTCGCTTTTGGGCGAACCGGGCTGGCGCGTGGTGTTTTATCTGTCGCTTACCGGCCTGATTATGTCCGCTATTTGGAGCTGCTTTACCGGCTGGCATCCGCTGACCGTATCTTCCCTGCCCTATCTGGCCGGCATCGGCATCTCCGCCATGATTGCCCAACTGGCCATGACCCGCGCCTACAAGGTCGGCAAGAAATTTACCGTTGCCTCGCTTTCCTACCTGACCGTCGTTTTCTCCGCCCTGTCCGGCGTACTGCTTTTCGGCGATAAAATCACTTGGCAGGAAGCTGTCGGCATGGTTATCATTGTTGCAGGCGGCGTGTTCAGCAGCTTTACTCCGGCCTCAATCAAAAAATTTCTGATGAAGCAATAATTTAACAAGGAGAACACCATGATTTCCATCCGCGAACAATCTTACGGCTTAAACGTAGCGCTGTACAACGAGTTCACTTTGGACGATTTCCGCCAATTGGAAGAAGCCTTGTTGGCCGCAAAACAAAAAATCCATCTGCCCGACATCCTGTTGGACTTGTCCATGTTGAAAGACTTCACCATCGATATGGCGGTCGAGCAAATCAAATTCCTCAACCAACACGAAACCGACTTCGGTCGCGTTGCCGTCATTACCGACGACATTTGGATCAAACTCGGCGCGCGCCTTTCCAGCCTCCTGACCAACCAACATCCCAAATATTTCAGCGACGCCACCGAAGCACAGGCTTGGTTGTTGGCAAGCAATTTGAAATAAAGATAAGGCCGTCTGAACGCATTACCTGAGCAAATATAAAAACGCTTAGACTCAAACAACGGCATCACAATATTTTTCAAAGCATAAAAAAGGCCGTCTGAAACCTTGCAATACGCAAAGTTTCAGACGGCCTTTCATCGTTTTTATTCAAAAACTTACATGACATTCAATACATCAATACCCAACAACTCCAAGCCTTGTTTCAGCGTGTCGCCGGTCAGCTTCGCCAGTTGCAGTCGGCTGTTGCGGGTTGCGCCTTCGGCTTTGAGTATCGGGCAGGCTTCGTAGAAGCGGCTGAACAAGGTGGCGATTTGATAGAGGTAGGCGGCGAGGTAGTGCGGATACGCGGTATCTGCCACGCTTTGCAGCACGTCTTCAAATTTCAGCAGCTCGGCGGCCAGTTGTTTTTCCAAAGGTTCGGTCAAAACGGTTGGCGCAGTTGCGTCCCATTCGCCTGCCTTGCGGAACACGCTTTGCACGCGTGTGTAGGCGTATTGCAGGTAAGGAGCAGTATTGCCTTCAAACGAAAGCATGGCGTCCCAGTCGAACACATAATCGCTGGTGCGGTTTTTGCTCAAATCGGCGTATTTGACCGCGCCGATGCCGACAGTTTTGCCGATTTTAGCGGCTTCATCCGCGCCCAATTCGGGATTTTTTTCTTTCACCAAAGTGGTGGCGCGCTCGACGGCTTCGGTCAGCAGGTCAACCAGTTTTACGGTGTCGCCGCTGCGTGTTTTGAACGGCTTGCCGTCTTTGCCCATCATGGTGCCGAAGCCGATAAACTCGGCTTTTGCATCTTCCGGCAGATAGCCTGCTTTGCGTGAAGTGGTAAAGAGTTGCTCAAAGTGCAGGGCTTGGCGGTGGTCGACGACGTACAGCAGGCGGTCGGCTTTCAGACGGCCTATGCGGTAGCGCAAACACGCCAAGTCGGTGGAAGCATAAAGGAAGCCGCCGCCTTGTTTTTGCACGATAAATGCGGCAGGTTCGCCTTCTTTGTTTTTAAACTCATCCAAGAACACGACTTTTGCGCCGTCGTCTTCGACTGCCAGACCTTTTTCGACCAAATCATCGACCACAGGCTGCAAATCGTCGTTGTATTTTGATTCGCCCGCCACGTCTTCAGGGCGCAGTTTCAAGCCCAGTGTGTCATAAACGGCTTGGGCGTGCGAGAGCGAAATATCGACAAACTGTTTCCACAATGCCAATACGGTTTCATCGCCGCCTTGCAGCTTCACAACGTATTCGCGCGCAGTGTCGGCAAAGGCAGGATCTTCGTCAAAGCGTACTTTGGCGGCGCGGTAAAACTGCTCCAAATCCGCCAGCTCGAACGCGGCATTGTCTTTTTGCTGCTCAACCAAATAAGCGACCAACATGCCGAACTGCGTACCCCAGTCGCCGACGTGGTTTTGGCGGATAACGGTGTTGCCCATAAATTCCAATACGCGCGAAATGCTGTCGCCGATGATGCTGGAACGCAGATGGCCGACGTGCATTTCTTTGGCCAGATTGGGCGAAGAGTAGTCGATGACGACAGTTTGCGGTTTGTCGGTTTTCGCTATACCGAAACGCGCGTCGTTCAAAGCCGCATGAATGTTTTGGGCGAGGAATTCAGGACGCAGGCGCAGGTTGATAAAGCCAGGGCCGGCCACTTCCGCGCTTTCAATCACGGCGTTGTCGGCCAATGCTTCGGCGACCTTTTGCGCCAACTCGCGCGGATTTTGTTTGGCTTTTTTCGCCGCACCCATCACGCCGTTGATTTGGAAATCGCCGAAATCGGGATTTTTCGCCGCCTGCAATACGACGGGGCTGTCGGACAAACCGGCAGCGGCAAAGGCTGCTTGGGCTTCACGTTCGACGGTTTGGTATAAATTCATGTTGTCGGTCTCTATCAATTCAAATCAGGCGGTATTTTAAAAGAATTTCGGGCTTTAAAACAGGGCAAGCTGCAATACTTTTCCAGTGGCTTGTTATATGATTGCATTCTGATTCAACGATTTTGCTGTCAAGGCCGTCTGAAAGGAAAAGCCATGAGCCCAAAAAATACGCTTTGTCTGATTGTCGATATTCAAGAACGCCTGCTGCCCGCCCTTTCCGGCACGGATGAAATGGTGGAACGCTGTCGCCTGCTGATTCAAGGTTTGACGGCTTTGGACGTACCCTTTGCCGTAACCGAACAATATCCGAAAGGTTTGGGCAACACTGTGTCCGCCGTATCGCTGCTATTGCCTGAAGGTACGCCGGTTGTCGAAAAAACCCGATTTTCGGCGTTTTTGCCCGAAATTCAGGAAATCTTACGCAAAAACGACATTAAACACGTTATTTTAGTGGGCGCAGAAGCGCATATCTGTATGCTTCAGACGGCCTTGGATTTGAAAGCGCAAGGTTACGCCGTATCCCTGCCTTTTGAATGCACCGCCTCGCGCACGACTGCCAACCGCGACAATGGTTTGGCGCAAATGAGCCGTCAAGGTATTACCGTTTCCAATGTCGAAAGTATTTTGTTCCAACTGCTCGGTGATGCCAAACATCCGGCCTTTAAGACTATCTCCAAACTGATTCAATAACAGGCCGTCTGAAATGCAATACACCATCCGCCCTGCCCTGCGCCAAGACTTGCCCGCCATCGTCGATATTTACAACAGCACCGTGGCCACGCGCCAATCCACGGCCGATTTGTCGCCGACCACGGTTGCCGAACGCGAAATGTGGTTTGCCGCGCACACGGACAAACGGCCGATCTACGCCCTTTACGATACCGACGGCACCGTATTGGCCTGGGGCAGTTTCAGCGACTACCATCCACGCTACGCCTACCACATCAGCGCGGAAGTCAGCGTTTATGTCCGCCACGATATGCGCGGCGCAGGCGTAGGCAAAATCCTGTTGCGCCATATGCTCGAACGCGCGCCGTCCTTAGGCATCCGCAACGTCATCGCGCTTGTGTTCGGCCACAACTATCCGAGCCTGAACCTGTTTCACCGTTTCGGTTTTGAAGAATGGGGACGGCTGCCGCAAGTCTGCGATTTGGAAACCATGTTGGCAGACGTGGTGATTTTGGGTAAAAGGATTGTGGATTGATTACGGCAAAGGCCGTCTGAAAACTGAATTCAGACGGCCTTTTGACGGCAAAACCTTTATTGCGGTTTCTTCGCCAACATGGTAACGAATTTAAACTGAATCGGATTGCCGAATTCGTCTTTCGCGTGCATCGAACCCAGCTCTTCCTTGTATTCCACCAATTCCCAATCCTTATAGTATTCGCGCAACTCGCCCTCGCCAAACTTGAACGGGAACGGCATCGGGCAAGGGAAATCTTCCGTATCCATCGCAGAAACGATCAGATTGTAGCCGCCGGGGTTGGTGTGTTCCTTCATATTGGCAATCACGTCAGGAACGTAACGCGGCATCAGGAACATAAACACCACGGTCGCCACCATATAATCAAAGTTTTCCTGAATATTGGCGGCGTTGAGGTCGTATTCAAACGCGCGGACATTCAATTCTTCAATACGCGCCAGCTCTTCCACGTTTTGAACTGCATGGGGATTATTATCGACAGCGGTAACGTCAAAACCTTTCAAACCCAAATACAGCGCATTGCGCCCTTGACCGCAGCCCATATCCAACACTTTGCCGGCAGGCACGATGCCTTCGGCGGCGCGGACGGCCGAATGTGTCGCGCTCATGCCGTATTTCTTATTGAAATAGTCCGCCGCCTCGCAGTAAAACGACAGTTGGATTTCCGTGTCTTGCGTTTGCGGCGCGATAAAGTGCCATGCTTGCGGATGGATAATCCAATCGCCGCTTTCAGGCGTCAGCTCGTGCGTGGCCGTAATATTGCCCGCTTCGTCCACTTCGTTGAAGTTCAGACGGCCTTGGAGGACATTGAGGCAGCCCCAAGTACCGGCGGCGGTATTGTGTTTGGACAACAAGGCTTCGGGAATCTCATCCGCCGTCCACACCGGCATCTGTTTGTAACAAAACAATTCTTGCTGTTCGCTCATCATGTTTCCTTTCTATTTTGACGGTTTCAACACAGCTTCTGCCAAGGTTTTCTGAATGGCAATAAAATGCAGTCAATTTTTGAGATATTTTAAAACTCTTTAATAATTGACCGTCCTTCCAATCTAAAACTCTAAGCGCTGTATTAAGCCTTCTTCAGGTTCTCGGCTTCGGAAAATCAGCCATAACCTTAACACATCAACCATAATTCCACGAGTCAAAGTGAGATAAAGTGACTCCTCTCCTTGAGCAAAGAGAAAATAAAAATTCACTTGATTGTTCATCACCTCAACACCCCAAGAATTGGAAGAAATATCCGCTTCTTGAATCGTCTCATCTGTTAAGATTGACAATGAATGATCCAAAAAAGAGAAATAATTTGGACCACCCATTGGATCATTCAAATAACCGGTCAATGGATTTAATTGGTGATTTCCCTCTAAATGGCAAACCGGAATAATTTGCCCTTTATGCTGAATATACGTAAAAATAAGTTTCATCTTTACTCCTGCTCAGCACTTGGAAAAGCCGTGACGACAGGATAAGTATAACCTTCTATACGCACACCTGAATTTGAAATGCCAACCCACATACCTTCAGCTTTACGAATAGGATCTAAATCATCTACTTGATTCATATAAGCAGAATTAATTTCAACTTTAATGCGATCTGCCGTCCACGTTTGAGGAAACATCAAGGTCTCCCCATTATTGTTAGTTTTAACAATATATTGATTAGTTTCACTATCAAAAGCGGAAATCTGTGCAAGATATACGCCATTTGGATAAGTGTATAATATCTGATCAACACGTATCTTACCTAAGGCGGAATGGCCACCGATCATGACTGTCATTTATAAGCATCCTCTGAGTCGATAATTTCTTGGTAGTTTGGGTCCTTAATCGATTTATCTAAAAAATCAATCCATCGTCTAATAATAAAAATAAACTCTATTTTAGGTAGTTTAATTTGATATTGTTTATTATCTGAATCATATAAAAAAAATATATAAATATCATCTCCTACTACATCTACTCCCCAAGAATTAGAAGATATATCCTCTTCTCTATTATTTATTAAAATATTCAGAACATTCTTGAGAAATTCTTTATATTCACGTTTATCTCCCAAGTCATCATTCAAATAGGATATTAATGGCGTATAATCCCCCTTAAACTCTGAGTTACATGTTGGAATAAATTCTTTTTTTACTTCATTAAAATAATACTCAAATATAATTCTCATATTTCTCTACTTAAAATCAATTGACGCTGTGACCTTATAAATATTTTTAGTTGCTTATTCGTTGATGTAATGATCTTTTGGGAAATTAGAAATCCTTTCATTTAATCCTTTATTTCGACTTGCTCCTAAATTGGCTATATCTTCCGAGTAATTAACCGCATTTAGAGTCTTGGATTTCGACATTCCTATAGACTTAACTAACTCCAATCCCGCACCACTTAACAATTGATAAAGTGCAGGGTATTTTACACGCGCAAACCGTATTTGCCGATATTTCAGACGGCCTTATGTTATGATACCGCCTTATTCGACAAAGACATGCCCATGGATAAACCCGTTTACCTCTACACAGACGGCGCATGCAAAGGCAACCCCGGCGCAGGCGGCTGGGGGGTGTTTATGCGCTACGGCACACACGAAAAAGAATTGTTCGGCGGCGAAGCCGAAACCACCAACAACCGCATGGAGCTGACCGCCGTTATCGAAGGACTGAAATCCTTAAAGCGCCGCTGCCAAGTCGTCATCTGCACCGACTCGCAATACGTCAAAAACGGCATGGAAAGCTGGATACACGGTTGGAAAAAAAACGGCTGGAAAACCGCCGCCAAAAAACCGGTCAAAAACGATGATTTATGGAAAGAGCTGGATAGTTTGGTTCAACAGCACGATGTCCGCTGGACGTGGGTCAAAGGCCATGCCGGACACCCTGAAAACGAAAGAGCCGACGAGCTCGCTAATCAAGGGGCGGCAAAATTTGTATAACACTTCACCCATGACTGTACTCAAATATCTCAAACCATTCTTTTGGATTGCCATCATTGCATTGATTTGTGTGACGCCAATAGCACTTATGTTCGCCTATTCGCCCTTTCATGATGTCAATGATTATTTTAACTTTGGATTGTGCGATCACGTTAAGAGTGCCGAAGAATGTGACGACTTAATCACGCCCGCCTATTTATTTTGGTGGTTTATACCTGAACCGTGGTTTTTCACATTCATCACACTGACTGCTATTTACCTCATTCTAAAAATCCTGATTGAAATCATCCGATTCCTATTCAGACTGAGAAAGAAAAACCCATGACCTGCCCTATCTGCACTGCCGATAACGAAGATATTTTGCTGCAAACGCCAAACCTGCGCGTTATCGCCGTCCACAACGAAGCCGGCGCACCGGCATTCTGCCGCGTTATTTGGAATGACCATGTTTCCGAGATGACCGACCTTTCCCCTGCCGAACGCAACGAAATCATGGAAATGGTGTATCAGGTTGAAGCTGCCATGCGCCAAGTCTTCCGCCCGGCAAAAATCAATTTGGCCAGCCTTGGCAATGTTGTGCCCCACCTGCATTGGCACGTCATCGCCCGCTTTGAAAACGATGCCAACTTCCCCGCGCCGATTTGGGCCGCGCCCGTCCGCGAACACGGTATGACCTTGCCCGAAAATTGGCCGGAACAAATCAAAAACTTAATCGCTTAAACTTTCAGACGGCCTCTATGATTCGATACGACACGCCTCAGGCCGTCTGAACATATAACGAAAGGAAAACCTCAATGAACTCCACCACGCGCCGCCATTTCCTGCGTACCTGCTCTGCCGCGGCAGGCGCAGGGTTGTTGCAAGCCTGCGGCACAGGCACGACCACCACGCCGCAAACCCAAACCACTTCTACCACCGCGAAAGCCAAAACCGTGCAACCTAAGCAACCCCATCCGCCACGTTCCGGCGACAACCTCCTGCGCGTTGTTGCGCCGTCAGGCTTTGCCGAAGACCCCAACCGCGTGACCACCGGCCTGACCCGCCTCTACAACGCAGGCTTTACCGTAACCAACCAACAGGCAGGCAGCCGCCGTTACCAACGCTTTGCCGGCAGCGACGCCCAACGCGCCGCCGACTTCCAAGACGTTGCCAGCGGCCGTGTCGAAACGCCCAAAGTCTTGATGGGCCTGCGCGGCGGCTACGGCGCGGCACGCATCCTGCCGCAAATCGACTTTGCCTCACTCGGCGCCAGAATGCGCGAACGCGGTACATTGTTCTTCGGTTTCAGCGACGTGTGCGCTGTCCAACTCGCCCTATTGGCCAAAGGCAATATGATGAGCTTTGCCGGTCCGATGGTGTACAGCGAATTTGGCAAAGCAGACCCCAGCGTCTTTACCATGGATTCTTTCATCCGCGGCACGACCAACAACGTCAACATCGTTGATGTCCCAACCATCCAACGCGCCGATGTCAACGTCGAAGGTACATTGTGGGGCGGCAACCTCAGCGTTCTCGCCTCCCTCGCCGGTACGCCTTACATGCCCGATATTCAAGGCGGCATCCTCTTTATCGAAGACGTCAGCGAGCAACCCTACCGCATCGAGCGCATGCTCAATACGCTGTATCTGTCAGGTGTTTTGCAAAAACAACGTGCCATCATCTTCGGCGATTTCCGCATGGGTACCATCCGCGACGTGTACGACTCCAGCTACGACTTCTCCGCCGTCGTCAACCACATTTCGCGTACCGCCAAGATTCCTGTGTTGACCGGCTTCCCATTCGGCCACATTACCAACAAAACCACTTTCCCGTTGGGCGCGCATGCCAAAGTCCGCAGTACCGGCAACGGCGGTTATTCCGTTACCTTCAGCGGCTATCCTACGCTGAACCCTTCCGTGCTGACTCTCGACAATCTGCTGCCTCCTCCTGTTCCGACTTACGACAGCACCATCTACCGCGACAGCATCACTGAAGAAGTCACCGAATAAGGCTTGTTCAAATCAAAAGGCCGTCTGAAATCCAGTTTCAGACGGCCTTTTTATCTTCATCTTAACCGTAACGTCGTTGAAAATCTTTCATAAAGTCGGCCAACGCGTTCACACCTTCAAGCGGCATCGCATTGTAAATACTGGCACGCATACCGCCGACGGTTTTATAACCCTTAAGCAGGCACAAGCCCTGCAACTCGGCTTCCAACACAAAACGGCGGTCCAAGTCTTCGCTTACGGTTTTGAAGACCACGTTCATTTTGGACCGCGCATCAGGATGGATATCATTGATGTAAAAACCGCCGCTGCCGTCTATCGTCTCATACAAGGTTTGCGCCTTTATTCGATTGACCGCTTCAATTTTTTTCACACCGCCCTGCGTTTGCAGCCAGCGGAACACCAAACCCGACATATAAATCGCATAAGTGGACGGCGTGTTGTACATACCGTCGCGGTTGATATGCGAACTGTAGTTGAACACATCGGGAATATCGTTCGGACAACGCTCCAGCAAATCCTCGCGGATAATGACCACGGTCGCACCGGCAGGACCGATATTTTTTTGCGCGCCGGCATAAATCAAGCCGTAATCGGATACATCAAACTCACGCGACAAAATCTCGCTCGACATATCGCACACCAGCGGCGGCAGGTCGTCTGAAAGTTTGGGGACGTTTTGATACTGCAAGCCGTTTACGGTTTCATTAATCGCAAAATGAACAAACGCAGAATTCGGGTTGACATCCCAATCCTCCACCGCAGGCAGGTTTTTATAGGCATATTGCTCGCCACCATGCGCGGCCAAACGGATTTCGGCATTACTCAAACGGCTCATCTGTTCATAGGCAATACGGCTCCAGTTGCCCGTTACCACCGCATCGGCAGTCGTAAAACCGTGCGCCAAATTCATGGCCACCATATTAAATTGCGTGGTCGCACCGCCCTGTAAAAACAGGATTTTATAGTTGGAAGGAATATTCAAAAGCTGGCGCAAGTCTTGTTCGGCATGATGCAGAATGCTCAAAAACATATCCGAACGGTGGCTCATCGCCATCACGGGGAAACCCGTACCGTTGTAGTCGAGCATTTCCTGTTGCGCGGTACGCAATACCGCTTCCGGCAATACGGCAGGACCTGCGGAAAAATTGTAAATCGGGTGTGCGGACATGGCGGCCTTCTTTCTTATTCGGTGGGTATGAAGAAATTGTAGAACCGCCTTGCACATTGTGCAAGCACGAAAAATCAGGAAATACAAGGCCGTCTGAAAACAAAGCAATACCAATTCTTTGTTTTCAAAAATAATTTTAGGGGTACCATATCAAAACTTGTCAACAATTTCCTTTTCAGACGGCCTCAACCCTACCCTTTACATTTAAGCAATCACTTCAAAAAATCCACGCCAAATCAACACTTTTCTTTTATCTTGAAAACAGTTATAATAGGCCAATTTTTCAAATCACACGAAAAATGGCCGCGCGGCCATTTTTTTGTTTATGTACTTCTGGAGAAGCATGGATATTCAAAGCATTCTTGATAAAACCCTGCCCGGCTTGGGTTACGAGCTGGTCGATTTCGAACTGACCGCACAAGGCGATTTGCGCGTTTTCATCGATAAAGAAGGCGGTATCACCGTCGAAGACTGCGCCACTGTCAGCAACCATCTGAGCCGCGTGTTTATGGTTGAAGACATCGACTACAAACGTTTGGAAATCTCCAGCCCGGGCCTTGACCGTCCGCTGAAAAAAGCCGCCGACTTCGTGCGCTTTGCCGGCCAGAACGCCAAAATCAAAACACGCCTGCCGATTGATGGTCAGAAAAACTTCATCGGCCGCATCGAATCTTGCGAAAACGACATCGTTACCGTCTCTTTCGACGGCAAAACTGCCCAAATCGAATTGAGCAACATCGACAAAGCCCGTTTGCGCCCCGAATTTAAATTTTAAAAACCGATTACTTGGAGATTCTAGAAAATGAGTCGCGAAATGTTACAGCTGGCCGAAGCGCTGGCAAGTGAAAAAAACGTTGAAACGGAAGTCGTATTCAAAGCCCTTGAATTCGCCCTCTCTACTGCAGCCAAGAAAAAAGCCGACCGCGAGCACATGGACGTGCGCGTCGAAATCGACCGCGATACCGGCGAATACCAAACCTTCCGCCGTTGGCTGATTGTTGCCGATGAAGACTACACCTACCCTGATGTAGAAAAAACCATCGAGGAAATCCAAGAAGAAATTCCCGGCACCACCATCCAAATCGGCGAATACTACGAAGAGCAGCTGCCAAACGAAGGCTTCGGCCGCCAAGCCGCGCAAACTGCCAAACAAATTATTCTGCAACGCATCCGCGATGCGGAGCGCGAGCAAAACCTGAACGAGTTCCTCGCTTCTAAAGAAGACATCGTTTCCGGTACGGTAAAACGCGTCGAGCGCCACGGCATCATCGTTGAAGTCGTCGCAGGCAAACTGGACGCACTGATTCCGCGCGAAGAAATGATTCCGCGCGAAAACTTCCGCAGCGGCGACCGCATCCGCGCCCTCTTCCTGCGTGTGGACGAAATCGGCAATACCGGCCGCAAACAAGTCATTTTGAGCCGTACCAGCGGCGACTTCTTGGCCAAACTCTACGCCAACGAAGTGCCTGAAATTGCAGACGGCCTGTTGGAAATCCGCGAAGTAGCACGCGACCCCGGCCAACGCGCCAAAGTTGCCGTTAAAGCCAACGACCAACGCATCGACCCGCAAGGTACTTGTATCGGCGTGCGCGGTTCCCGTGTTAACGCCGTGAGCAACGAATTGTCCGGCGAGCGCATCGACATCGTATTGTGGTCTCCTGAACCTGCCCAATTCGTGATGAATGCGCTGTCTCCTGCCGAAGTAAGCCGCATTGTGATTGACGAAGACAAACACGCTGTTGACGTGATTGTTGATGAAAACCAACTGGCGCTGGCCATCGGCCGCGGCGGTCAAAACGTCCGCCTGGCTTCCATCCTGACCGGCTGGCAGCTGAACATCATGACCGTTGAAGAAGCCGACGAGCGCAATGCCGCCGAAGATGCCGTTATCCGCAACCTCTTCACAACCCACTTGAACATCGACGACGAAACCGCCGATATCTTGGTGGAAGAAGGTTTTGCCACTTTGGAAGAAGTTGCTTACGTTCCAGCGGCAGAATTGCTCGCGATTGACGGCTTTGACGAAGAAATCGTTGAAACCCTGCGCAACCGCGCACGCGACGCGATCCTGACCATTACCATCGCCGCAGAAGAAAAACTGGGTGAAGTGTCTGAAGACATGCGCAATTTGGACGGCGTAGATTCCGATATGTTGCGCAAACTGGCCGAAGCCGGCGTTACCCAACGCGATGATCTGGCCGAATTGTCTGTTGACGAATTGGTCGAAATTACCGGTGTTGACGAAGAAGAAGCCAAAAAAGTGATTTTGGCTGCACGCGAACACTGGTTTACTGAAGAAAATAACTAAGGGGGTACTGAATGAGTAATACAACTGTAGCGCAATTTGCCGCCGAACTAAACCGCCCCGTCGATGATTTGCTTAAACAATTGAAAGAAGCCGGGGTCAACAAAAACAGTGGCAATGACAGCATAACCACTGACGACAAACAACTGTTGACTGCTTACCTGCAAAAGAAAAACGGCAGCAACAGCGGCACCATCAGCATCCGCCGCAAAAAAACCGAAGTCAGCACCGTTGACGGCGTAAAAGTGGAAACACGCCGCCGCAGCCGTGCCGTTACCATTCCTTCTTCCGAAGAATTGGCAGCGGAAGCCAAAGCCAAAGTAGCAGCGGAAAACCAAAAAGCCGAAGCAGAAAAAGCAGCCGCCCAAGCTGCCGAAGAAAAAGCCAAAGCCGAAGCAGAAGCTGCCGCAAAGGCCGAAGCCCGTGCCAAAGCAGAGGCCGAAGCAGCCAGACTGAAAGCAGCCAAAGCCGCACCAAAAGCGGAAGGCAAACCTGCCGAAACCAAAAAAGAAGAAGCCAAACCGGTTGAAGCCGTAGAAGCCAAGGCCGAAGCAAAAGTTGAAGCGAAAGCAGACAACAAGCCGTCTGAAAAATCCGTTGAAGCTGAAAAACCAGCCGAATCCAAGAAACCTGCCAAAGCCAAACAAGACAAAGGCGGCAAAGGCAAAGAAGCGAAAAAGGCAGCCAAACCTGCCGCTCCTGCCGTACCGCAACCTGTCGTTAGCGTTGAAGAACAGGCTCAACGCGATGAAGAAGCCCGTCGTGCCGCCGCCCTGCGTGCGCATCAAGAAGCCTTGTTGAAAGAAAAACAAGAGCGTCAAGCACGCCGCGAAGCCATGAAACAACAGGCCGAACAAGACCCAAAACCTACTAAAGAAGCCAAATCAGGCGAACGCCATAAACCTGCCGAGAAAGCCAAAGCAGCATCCAGCGAAGGCAAATCCGAACACAACGCGCGCGGTAAAAAAGAAGACCGTCGTGACCGTGACGAAGAAAACCAAGGCCGCAATGCCAAAGGCAAAGGCGGCAAAGGTGGTCGCGACCGCAACAATGCACGCAATGGCGATGAAGAACGTGTGCGCGGTGGCAAAAAAGGTAAAAAACTCAAACTTGAGCCAAACCAACACGCCTTCCAAGCGCCGACTGAGCCCGTCGTACACGAAGTCTTGGTACCTGAAACCATTACCGTTGCCGACTTGGCACACAAAATGGCCGTTAAAGGTGTCGAAGTGGTTAAAGCCCTGATGAAAATGGGCATGATGGTAACCATCAACCAATCTATCGACCAAGACACTGCCCTGATTGTGGTGGAAGAACTCGGCCACATCGGTAAACCTGCCGCAGCCGACGACCCTGAAGCATTCTTGGATGAAGGCGTTGAAGCAGTAGAAGCCGAAGCATTGCCGCGTCCTCCGGTTGTGACCGTGATGGGTCACGTTGACCACGGTAAAACTTCCCTGCTGGACTACATCCGCCGCGCCAAAGTGGTACAAGGCGAAGCGGGCGGCATTACCCAACACATCGGTGCATACCACGTTGAAACCCCACGTGGCGTGATTACCTTCTTGGATACTCCGGGTCACGAAGCGTTTACCGCCATGCGTGCGCGCGGTGCGAAAGCAACCGATATCGTGATTCTTGTGGTTGCCGCCGACGACGGCGTGATGCCGCAAACCATCGAAGCCATTGCCCATGCCAAAGCGGCGGGCGTACCGATGGTGGTTGCCGTCAACAAAATCGATAAAGAAGCCGCCAACCCAGAGCGTATCCGCCAAGAGCTGACTGCGCATGAAGTCGTACCTGACGAATGGGGCGGCGATGTACAGTTCATCGACGTTTCCGCTAAAAAAGGCCTGAACATCGATGCATTGCTCGAAGCCGTCTTGCTTGAAGCTGAAGTTTTGGAACTGACTGCCCCAGTCGATGCACCTGCCAAAGGTATCATCGTTGAGGCACGTTTGGACAAAGGCCGCGGCGCGGTTGCCACCCTCTTGGTTCAAAGCGGCACGCTGAAAAAAGGCGATATGCTGCTGGCCGGTACTGCATTCGGTAAAATCCGTGCGATGGTTGACGAAAACGGCAAAGCCATCAATGAAGCCGGTCCGTCTATCCCTGTCGAAATCCTCGGCTTGTCCGACGTTCCGAACGCAGGCGAAGATGCAATGGTATTGGCCGACGAGAAAAAAGCGCGTGAAATCGCCCTCTTCCGTCAAGGTAAATACCGCGATGTACGCTTGGCCAAACAACAGGCCGCGAAACTGGAAAACATGTTCAACAACATGGGCGAAAACCAAGCCCAATCCTTGTCCGTCATCATCAAAGCAGACGTACAAGGTTCTTACGAAGCTTTGGCGGGCAGCCTGAAAAAACTGTCCACCGACGAAGTGAAAGTGAACGTGTTGCACAGCGGCGTTGGCGGCATTACCGAATCTGATGTTAACTTGGCCATCGCTTCCGGCGCATTCATCATCGGCTTTAACGTCCGTGCAGATGCTTCCGCACGCAAACTGGCTGAGAATGAAAACGTGGAAATCCGTTACTACAACATCATTTACGATGCCATCGACGACGTGAAAGCCGCCATGAGCGGTATGCTCTCTCCGGAAGAGAAAGAGCAAGTAACCGGTACGGTCGAAATCCGTCAGGTTATCTCCGTTTCCAAAGTCGGCAACATTGCAGGCTGTATGGTTACCGACGGTGTGGTCAAACGCGATTCCCATGTCCGCCTCATCCGCAACAACGTGGTTATCCATACCGGCGAGCTGTCTTCTTTGAAACGCTACAAAGACGACGTCAAAGAAGTCCGCATGGGCTTTGAATGTGGTCTGATGCTCAAAGGCTACAACGAGATTATGGAAGGCGACCAACTCGAATGTTTCGACATCGTCGAAGTTGCCCGTACTCTGTAATCAGACAGGCCGTCTGAAAAATCAGAAGCAGGTTTTGCAATGCGAAACCTGCTTCTTTTTTCAGACGGCCTTTTTACAACCATTCATAGTTTGAAACTATGGAAATTGATGTGTGGTATATAGGAAACAAAACAGCCGCATAAGGCAAAGCCATTTAGCAAAAGAATAGACGGCAAACTAAGCCTGATAAGGCTCTCTATATATTGTCATATCTTAACGTTTTTGTTGTTTTTATCAAATTTCGGCACTAGTATATACAGCCTAAACACAATACAAATTAAGCAATACCGGCCATATGCCGGATACGTTTACTTCCTTGTTACTCTCATCAATATCTAAAGAAAATATCATGACAATCGAAAAAGCAATGCGCGCCCCCAATGCGCAATTTGAATTACGACATTTAGAGCAATTGCAGCCATCCCCCCTTGCACAAGCAACAACAGGCACATCGGGAGATGACGTTTATCATGTAACCCGCAGCGACGATAAAATCATTGAAAACCCAAATGGCGGAGATGATACGGTTTACAGCAACGTCAGCTATACCCTTCCAAACCACGTTGAAAACCTTGTTTTGACCGGTACCGCCAACATTTTTGGCGCAGGCAACAACAGCAACAACATCCTCATCGGCAATGACGGCCGCAACCGCCTCAACAGCGGTCGCGGTGACGACATCGTTTATGGCGGTGGCGACAACGATGTCATCAATGGCGGCGAAGGCAATGACCTTCTTTTCGGCGAAACGGGCAATGACATCCTCAACGGCGAAGCAGGCAACGATGTGCTTGAAGGTGGCGAAGGCGACGACACCTACCTCTTCTCTGACAAAAGCGAGCAAGACACCATCATCGACAATCAAGGCCACAACAGTATCCGCTTTCATACCGACCTGAGCCTTAACGATTTAACCATTGAAGTCCAAAACAACGAAACCGGTGGTAAAGACTGGTTGATTGCCGTGAAAAACAGCAACGCCGTTTTAACCATCAAAAACCAATACACTCAAAACGGTACAACACCGGCAGTCTCCCAATTCATCATCGGCACACAAAAACTGGATGTAAACAGCTTTGCCAAATATTTCAATATTTCCCTGACTGAGCATACCGAAAGTGGCAAGACCATCGATGGCAACGACGGCAATGACCATCTGATCGGCACATCCGGAGATGATATTATCGACGGCAAAGCCGGTGCCGACATTATGGAAGGCGGAGACGGCAATGACACTTACTACGTTGATGATATAAAAGACGTGGTGATTGAACAGGCTGGCGGCGGCGAAGACACCGTATTCAGCAGCATTTCTCATACTGCCGCTACCCACGTCGAAAATGTTACCTTGACCGGCTCGGCCAATATTTTTGCCGCCGGTAACAACAGCAATAACATCCTGACCGGTAACGAAGGCCGCAACCGCCTCAACAGCGGACGCGGTGATGATACCGTTTACGGCATGGGTGGCAACGACAACATCAATGGCGGCGACGGCAACGATTATCTGGATGGCGGCGACGGTAACGATGTCATCAACGGTGATGCAGGCGACGACATTTTGGTGGGCGACAAGGGTAAAGACATTCTAAAAGGCGGTGTCGGAAACGATACCTATATCTACGGCGACAACGATACCATTATCGACAACCAAGGCATCAATATCCTCAAGTTTTCAGACGGCCTGAGCAATGCCAAGCTCAACCTGAAGACCATTCATAACGATGACGGCAGCCAAAGCTGGGAAATTACTTCGGAGCAAGGTTCAGCCCTGATTCAAAACCAAATCAGCGCGGATGGCAGTATTTCCATCGACCGCTTCCAGTTCAACGACCAGACCTACACTGCCGCGCAGTTCCAACAAGCCTTCCAAGCGCTGAAGGCTGAAACCATTAAATTTGTCGGCACAAACGGCGATGACATCTTGCATGGCAATGCAGGCAACAATGAAATTGACGGCGGCAACGACGGCCATGACACCATTTATGGCCACGACGGCGATGACATCTTGCGCGAACACAGCGAAACCTATTACGGCAACGAACCCGCTTCCGACGATAAACTTTATGGCGGCAACGGCAACGACAAACTCTATGCCCATGTAGGCGCCGACTTACTCGACGGCGGCGCAGGCAATGATTATCTGGAAGGCGGCGAACACAACGATACCTATGTTTTCGGGAAAGGTTACGGTCACGACACCATTTTCGACTACAACTTCGGTTTTGACAGCGAAGCAAGCCTACACAGACTCAACGCCAACGTCGTTAAATTTGCCGGCGGCATTACCCTTGACGACCTCGAAATTACCGTTGAAAAAGGTTACGACAGAACCGGGATTGCCGACATGCCCGACAGCAACCAATTTGTATCCAATCCCCTGTTGGATGGCGATACTTGGCATATCCGCATTAAAGGCACAGACGATGTTTTAACCATCAAAAACCAAAGTGGCATTTATGGTGCGATTTCCGAATTTCAGTTTGACGGTAATACCTCATACAGCACAGGCGAGCTGATCAACCACTTCAAACTGTCTATCCCGCACATGATCGGCAACACAAACATCGTCCAATACACCAGCCAACCCATTGAAGAACTCAACCGAGATGTGTACAACAACTTCAACCACACCATCCACGCCGATAGCGACAACAGCGATTTAGATTTGTCGCGTTACACTTCTGTTGTCGAATACAGGGGCAATCGCAGCGATGAAACCATTACTTTGGGCCGAGGCATCAACATTGTCGATACAGCCGGCGGCAACGATACCATTACCGACCCGGGTGCCGACAACACCGTTATCATGTTTGGCAGAAACAGCGGCAACGACACCTTTAATCCGTATGGTGGCAGCGATACCCAAGTCCTTTTCAAAGAAGGGCTTACGCTGAAAGATTTACAGTTGAAAACCGGCGATGATTGGGTCCTAACCATCAAAGATACAGGCGACACCCTTACCATCCATGACATTGCCAACAATAATGTCGACAGCTTTGTATTCGGAAACGGTAAGAGTTATACCGCCGACGAAATCAGCAAAGCACTGATTACTGAAAATACACAAAACAACGGTATCCTGTAAAACTCAAAGGCCGTCTGAAACCTTAATTCAGACGGCCTTAGTCCTTTGCTGATTTATTTATCGTTCTGCTATATAATTATTCTCATTCGAATTCACAAGAAAGAATAAAAATGGATGCCTTAAATCTCCTCACCACGCGTCGCTCTTCCAAAAAACTGACTGCTCCGGCACCCAATGCCGAGCAACTGGAACAAATGCTGCAAGCGGCAACACAAGTTCCTGATCACGGCAATATGCGCCCTTACCGCTTTACTGTGATTCAAAGCGAAGCCGGCTTACAACGTTTCCGCGAGCTGTTGAGCAATACCGTTACCGAACTCAACTTCGGCGATGATGCTATGAAAAAAGCTGAACGCGTCGGCAACATGGCGCCCATGATTATCGGCGTTACATTTACGCCGAACCGTGAAGTGGCAAAACCCAAACCTGAATGGGAGCAAATGCTGACTGCCGGCTGCGCCGCCTATGCTTTACAACTGGCTGCTTCAGCCCAAGACTTCGACAATGTTTGGATTACGGGCATGTGGGTCAACAGCCCATTGTTGCGCGAAGCATTTGAGTGTGCCGACAAAGACAAAATCATCGGCCTGATGATGATTGGTTCACCAACCGAAGAAGGCGGCGGCCCAAAAAATACCAACTTGGAATGTTTTACAACTTATTGGTAAAGCCTGAAAACACTCAGGCCGTCTGAAAACCTGATTTAATGGTTTTTCAGACGGCCTTTTTATATCTATTATCGAAGCATCAAGCCGGATTCATAAATGCTTCAATTTCTTCCAAAGAAATATCCGCCGTCGCGCCATGGCGCGAGGCCACCAACGCACCCAACGCACAAGCAAAAGCAATGGCTTCTTGAGGAGGCGCATTATTCAGCAGTTTGTAAGTCAAGCCGCCAAGAAAGCTGTCGCCGGAGCCGACAGTATCCACCACTTTGACGCGGAAACCACAATGACGGTATAACTCGCCGTCCTTATACAAAACCGCGCCATGGCTGCCCAAAGTCACGCAAAGGATTTTGACGCCTGTCAGCTCAACGAGGTAGCCGATATTTTGCTCGATACTGTGATAAGGAGAGCCATAAGCCGCAGCCAATTCATACAACTCATCATCATTGAGTTTGACCATATCGGACTGTTTCATGGTCTCTAACAAGCGGTCAATATCGTAATGAGGCTTGCGTAGATTAACGTCAAAAATTTTGAATTTGGCTTCTTTCAGCAAAATAGCCAAGCTTTTACGCGAAATTTCATCACGGGTTGCCAAGCTGCCAAAAACGAAAGCATCGGACTCTGCCACACGTTTGATTGCCGCATCATCAACCGCAATCCTGTCCCACGCGCAAGGGTAAACAATCTCATAAGACGCACTGCCATACTTGTCCAAGTGTACTTTCACCAAGCTGGTCGCACATTCATGGCAAACCTGCAAATAATCAGTATTGACGTTTTTACTTTGAATCTGGTGTAGTAATTCTTCGCCATCGGCATCATCGCCACGACGGCTGATGATGGCAGTATCGATACCCAAAGACTGCAAACGAACGGTAACATTCAGGGGTGCACCACCTAATACCTTTCCATTTGGAAAATCGTCCCACAGCACTTCGCCGAAACTGGTTACTTTCATTCTTGGCCTTCCTTTTTTGAGGTTGATTGGCAGGGTCTGCACACCCGACAGATTTTTTGCAAATCATGTACTTGTAGTAAAACTCCAGCATCGGGGGCAAAAGTATTATGTTTTAAAATATTGGGACTGACAAGCAATTAAGGGGATATCAGACAATAAACTTGATTCATCACAAAATTATATTGTTCCTATTTTTTTCTATTTCTTTCACATTTATCCCCTCCTATTTCATTAAAACAAAACATTCTGAAATTTAAATACAAAAGGCCGTCTGAAAACTGATTCAATCAATTTTCAGACGGCCTTTATCGAATTATTGCAGTGTTTAGACTACAACTTCTTCTTTTTTCTTCACTTCTTTGGCAATGTTCTCACGACTCAAGCCAAACATCAGCAAAAGCGGGCTGGCAACCAATACGGAAGAGTAAATACCGAATACGATACCGATGGTCAGCGCCATAGAGAAACCGTGCAAGGCTGCGCCGCCAAACACCAGCATAGAAACAACCATTGCCTCGGTCGAACCGTGGGTAATGATGGTACGGCTCATGGTTGCGGTAATCGCGTTGTCGATGACTTCCGGCACAGTGTGGCCGCGCATATGCGGCTTACGGAAGTTTTCACGAATACGGTCAAACACAACCACAGATTCGTTCACGGAATAACCCAGAACTGCCAAGATACCTGCCAAGACAGTCAGAGAGAATTCCCATTGGAAGAAGGCGAAACAGCCGAGAATAATCACGATATCGTGCATATTCGCAATAATTGCGGACACTGCAAAACGCCACTCAAAACGCATGGACAAGTAAATAATAATACCTGCCACCACGAAGCCCAACGCCATCAGACCATTGGTAACCAATTCTTCACCAACCTGAGGGCCGATAAATTCAACTTGGCGCAAAGTAACGTCAGGATTGTCTTTTTTCAGCAAATCCATCACTTGGTTGGACAGCTGGGCTGACGTTACGCCTTCTTTGTTCGGCAGGCGAATCATGATGTGTTTGTTCGTACCCAATGCCTGAACCTGTACATCACCCATTTTCAGCGTATCAAGGCGTTCGCGCGTTTGATTCACATCCACGCCCTGCTGATATTGGACTTCCATCACCGTACCGCCGGTAAATTCGACGGAGAAATTCAGGCCTTTGGTTACCAAAAAGAACACGGCGGCGATAAACGTAACCAACGAAATAAAGGTCGTCAGTTTGCCGTAGCTCATAAACGGAATATCGCGTTTGATTTTAAATAATTCCATGTTTTACTCCTTGCCTTCTGCCATTTCAGCTTTCGGCTTCCATACCGCACCAATGGAAATATTCCGCAATTTGCGACGGCGGCCGTACCACAGGTTGACCAAAGCACGGAACACGACCACAGACGAATACATCGAGGTCAGAATACCAATACAGTGTACAACGGCAAAACCGCGTACAGGACCGGAACCGAATACCAACAAAGCAATACCGGCAATCAGAGAGGTCAAGTTAGAGTCGACAATGGTTGCCCAAGCATGTTGGAAACCGAGGTTGATGGCCTGTTGAGGTGGTATACCTGCGCGTAATTCTTCACGGATACGTTCGTTAATCAATACGTTGGAGTCAATCGCCATACCCAATGTCAATGCCAACGCGGCAATACCCGGCAGGGTCAGCGTTGCCTGCATGGCAGACAAAATACCTACCAAGAACAAGATATTGGTACTCAAAGCGATGGTAGAGAAGAAACCCATCAGGCGGTAGTAAACCACCATAAACGCAGCAACGGCGGCAAAGCCCCACAAAGTAGAATTGAAACCTTTTTCAATGTTTTCTTTACCCAAAGACGGGCCGATGGTACGTTCTTCGACAATTTGCATAGGCGCCGCCAGCGAGCCGGCACGCAGCAATAATGAAGTATCGTTGGCTTCGGCAGTTGTCATGCTGCCGGAAATTTCTACACGGCCACCGGTAATAGCGGCGCGGATGACAGGCGCGGTCACGACTTCGGATTTACCTTGGTCGATCAACACCATAGCCATACGTTTACCCACATTGGCCGAAGTCAATTCGCCAAAAATGCTGCCACCTGCGCTGTCCAAGCTCAGGCTCACGGCAGGCGCACCCATTTGGTCAAAGCTAGGCTGCGCGTCGTTGATGTTGTCACCGGTCAGTTCAACTTGTTTGTTGACCAAAATAGTTTCCGGATGATCGCCACCGCTTGACAGCAACTCGTAACCAGTCGGCACATTACCGTTTAAGGCTTCCTGCAGTTTAATCGGATCGTCTTCCACCATGCGCACTTCCAAAGTCGCGGTACGACCGATAATGTCTTTTGCTTTGGCAGTATCTTGTACACCCGGCAGCTGTACAACGATGCGGTCAATACCGGATTGCTGGATAACCGGCTCTGCCACACCCAATTCGTTCACACGGTTGTGCAAAGTGTTGATGTTTTGCTTAACCGCATCAGTGCGTACTTTATTGATCGCCTCTTCAGACAGAGTCAGCACGATATTGTTACCGTCTGCAAGCAAAGTGGCTTCAGGGAACATTTTTTGCAACTGAGGCAAGGCCTTTTGTACATCGGCAGCATCTTGCAGAGGCACGGTCAGACCGTTTTCAGTATGATGCACTGTACCGGTACGGATTTTTTCGCGGCGCAATTCGCGACGGATATCGCCGGCGTAACGTTCAAACGTTTTCTGCATCGCGGCTTTCATGTCCACCTGCATGGTGAAATGCACACCGCCGCGCAAGTCCAGACCCAAGAACATCGGATTGGCTTTAATTTTCGCCATCCACTCAGGACTGTCCGCCAAAAGGTTGAGCGCGGTAATATAGCCTTCGCCCAAAGTGCTTTCGATGACATCACGCGCTTTCAGTTGCGTTTCAGTATCTTTAAAACGCACTTTCAGCGAATTATCGACAATGAACATACCGTCCGTCTGAATACCTGCGCTTTGCAACGCAGAAGACACTTTAGACTGGGTTTGCTCATTGATAACGATGGCTTGTCGGTTGGTTGATACCTGTACGGCAGGCGTTTCACCGAAAAGGTTGGGCAGCGAGTAAACAGCCGCAACCACAATCGTGAACGCAATCAGCAGGTATTTCCATAAAGGATAACGGTTCATGGTAAACCTTTGCTTTATTTATAAAGGCAAACAGCCGCACTCGGAAAATGAGGCGGCTTTTCGCAAAAAAACGGATTATTCGGCTTTCGCGGCAATCGCGTTGCGTTCCACTTCCACTTCGATTCTCGCACCTTGGCCGATATCGACAGTGTAGAATTGCTCGCCGACTTTGGTCACGCGGCCTTTGAAACCTGCAGCCAAAACGACTTTATCGCCTACTTTCAAAGCAGCCAGCATAGCTTGGTGTGCTTTGAATTTCTTTTGTTGAGGACGCATAATCAGGAAGTAAAACACCACCATAATCAGCAGTAAAGGGGCAAATTGAGCCACAGCTTGATTCATAATATATCCGTTCTTTTGAGTTTTAAGATAAAGTAAAAAACTGCATACAGTCCCAAACGCAGTTGGTCGGACTGTAAAATTGAGCTATTCTAAAGGCCGTCTGAAAAATTTCCAAGCATTTCCGTATTTATTAACCATATTTAGCAGTCCGTGCGACTCGTTCGAGACACACTTTCCATGCTTAAAAAAATCATTTGGCGCGTGCGTACCCTGCTGCGTCGACTACTCGGCAAAAATGCCCGCACCGTATGGATTTCCCATCCGATATTTCTGCAGCATCAGCCGGGCACCAACCACCCCGACAAGCCCGAACGCATCAGCGCCATTCAAGCCGCCTTAAAAAAGGAAGGCATTTGGCGTGACCTGCAAACCGCTGAAGCACCCGAAATCAAAGATGCGCAACTGGCATTGGTTCATTCGCGCAATTATCTGCACGAATTGGAAGCCGCCCAGCCGATCCCCGGCAAAATCCACCGCATCGATGACGATACGGTCATCTGCCACGACTCCCTCCAAGCCGCCCGTTTTGCAGCCGGAGCCGTTGTCAAGGCAGTCGATATGGTGATGAACAAAAAGGCTTGGCATGCTTTTTGCGCCATCCGCCCACCCGGCCACCATGCCCACAGCAACAGCGCCAGCGGATTCTGCCTCGTCAACAACACCGCCGCCGGCGTGATGCACGCCATTGCCCAGTACCGCCTGCAACGCATCGCCGTCATCGATTTCGACGCCCACTTCGGCGACGGTACGGCGGAGATTCTCCAAGACGATCCGCGCGTGATGTTTTTCAACCTGTTTGAAACCGACATCTTCCCCTTCCCGGAGGCGGAACAATACGCCGGCAGCAAAAATATGCTGCATACGCCCCTCAAACCGGGCACAGGCAGCCGTATCTTCCGTACGACCATCCGTGAACAATGGCTGCCCAAGCTGGAAGCTTTCCGCCCCGAGTTGGTGTTGCTTTCAGCTGGTTTTGACGGGCACAAACAAGACGAAACAGGCCGTCTGAACCTGCATGAAGCCGATTTTGCCTGGCTGACGCACAAAATCGTCCAAGCAACGGCAAGCTGTCAGGGGCGTGTCGTTTCCGTACTGGAAGGCGGCTATACCTTGGAATCCATGTCCAAATCCGCCGCCGCCCATATTCGCGTATTGGCGGGCTTAAGCAAGGCCGACTACGTCATCGCCTACCAAAAACATCTGAAGCGCGGCAAAAGTAACAATCCTACACCATAACGCATTCAAACTATTGCCCCAGTCCGTCTGAAAATAGATTATCCATTTCAGACGGCCTTTTTTTTCATTTACAAACTTTAATTTGAGCAAAGACAAACCATTTCCATATTATTAGTAGTAAAATAATAAACATAAAACATATCAATAAAACCATTTCACACGCCACACTGCTTCCCTTTCCCTAATTGACCGTCTTTTTCAGACGGCCTCCACTTTAAAAAAGGAGCGTTACAATGAAAGCAGCACGTTTTTATAACAAAGGCGACATCCGCATCGAAGACATTCCAGAGCCAACCGTAGCTCCGGGTACTGTCGGCATTAATGTTGCGTGGTGCGGTATCTGCGGTACCGACCTGCACGAATTCATGGAAGGCCCGATTTTCATTCCGCCTTGCGGCCATCCGCACCCAATCTCCGGCGAGTCTGCGCCAGTCACCATGGGTCACGAATTTTCCGGCGTGGTTTATGCCGTAGGCGAAGGTGTGGACGACATCAAAGTCGGCCAACACGTTGTTGTCGAACCCTACATCATCCGCGACGACGTACCAACCGGCGAAGGCAGCAACTACCACCTCTCCAAAGACATGAACTTCATCGGCTTGGGCGGCTGCGGTGGCGGCTTGTCTGAAAAAATCGCCGTTAAACGCCGTTGGGTACACCCTATTTCCGACAAAATCCCATTGGACCAAGCCGCTTTGATTGAGCCTCTGTCCGTCGGCCACCACGCTTATGTCCGCAGCGGCGCGAAAGCAGGCGACGTCGCATTGGTTGGCGGCGCAGGCCCGATCGGTTTGCTGCTTGCCGCCGTGTTGAAAGCCAAAGGCATCAAAGTCATCATCACCGAATTGAGCAAAGCGCGCAAAGACAAAGCCCGCGAAGCCGGTGTGGCCGACTACATCCTCGACCCGTCTGAAGTCGATGTCGTCGAAGAAGTGAAAAAATTGACCAACGGCGAAGGCGTAGACGTCGCATTCGAATGTACCAGCGTGAACAAAGTTCTGGATACTTTGGTTGAAGCGTGCAAGCCCACGGCCAATTTGGTTATCGTCTCCATCTGGAGCCACCCCGCTACCATCAACGTCCACAGCGTCGTGATGAAAGAGCTGGACGTGCGCGGCACCATCGGCTACTGCAACGACCACGCCGAAACCATCAAATTGGTTGAAGAAGGCAAAATCAACCTTGAGCCTTTCATCACCCAACGCATCAAACTGGACGAATTGATTTCCGAAGGCTTCGAGCGCTTGATCCACAACAATGAATCCGCAGTAAAAATCATTGTTAATCCCAATCTTTAATCCTAAGGCTTAAAGAATACACAGGCCGTCTGAAACTTTTCAGACGGCCTGTGTACTTGATAAATTCCCGAATGGCCCAATTCTATGCCGACCATTCACTTATCAAGAGTAAAACTCCATGAATTCAAAATACGCCACACTCTTTCAAACATACACCCTCAATAACGGCGTAACCATCAAAAACCGCCTTGTCGTCGCCCCCATGACCCATTTCGGCTCACAAGCCGACGGTTTAATCAGCGACCAAGAGCGTACCTTCCTCAGCAACCGCGCAGGCGATATGGGCATGTTTATCACTGCCGCCACTTTGGTTCAAAAAGACGGCAAAGCCTTTCACGGCCAACCTGAAGCCACAGGCGAACACTGCCTCGACAGCCTGAAAGAAACCGCACAAATCCTGCAACAGCAAGGCGCAAAAGCAATTTTACAAATTCATCACGGCGGTTCCAAAGCCATGGATGACCTTTTGGACGGTCTCGATAAAATCAGCGCTTCCGCCAGCGAAGCCGAACACGCACGCGAAGCGACCGCAAAAGAAGTCGAAGCACTCATCGCCTCTTATGCGCAAGCCGCCGATTTGGCACTTCGTGCCGGTTTTGACGGCGTGGAAATCCACGGTGCCAATACCTATCTGATCCAACAGTTTTACTCTGCCCAAAGCAACCGCCGCAACGACCAATGGGGTGGCAGCTTGGAAAACAGAATGCGCTTCCCGCTGGCCGTTATCGATGCCGTGGTTGCCGTCCGTGAAAAACACCAGCGCGACGACTTCATTATCGGCTACCGCTTCTCCCCCGAAGAACCGGGCGATGACGGCTTAACCATGACCGAAACCGGCGCACTGATTGACGCATTGGTACAAAAACCGCTGCAATATCTGCACGTTTCCCTGTGGGAATTTGATAAAAAAATCCGTCGCGGCGGCGATACCGCGCAAACCCGTATGCAGTTCATCCACGAACGCATCAACGGCAAACTGCCGCTTATCGGCGTGGGCAACCTGTTTACCGCCGACCAAATTTTGGCCGCCTATGAAACCGGCTGGGCAGAATTTATCGCATTGGGCAAAACCGTGATGATTAATCCGCACATCGCCACGCAAATCCGTGAAGGCCGCGAAGATGAAATCGAAACGCAACTCGACCCGACGCGCGCCGACCATTACGGCCTCCCTGACACCTTGTGGGGATTTGCCTCCAGCGGTACGCAATCATGGCTGCCGCCGGTAAAAGGCGCGGAATGGAAACCGATGGATATTTAATCATCGATTCATAAACAAAGGCCGTCTGAAACTTTTCAGATGGCCTTTGTTTTGGCACAAACATTGAATTATCAAGCATTTTTTTGTACAATTCCGCATCTTTCAATCCATTGCAGGGCGTGTTGCACACGCCCTTATTTTAGCCTGTTTTCCAACACCCATATCCTTCAGGCCGTCTGAAAAAGCGGCCTGAAACTTTTTGCAAAGAAAACCATGTCCCAAGAAATCCTCGACCAAGTGCGCCGCCGCCGCACGTTTGCCATCATCTCCCACCCCGACGCGGGTAAAACCACGCTGACCGAAAAACTCTTGCTGTTTTCAGGTGCGATTCAGAGCGCGGGTACGGTAAAAGGCAAGAAAACCGGCAAATTCGCCACCTCCGACTGGATGGACATCGAGAAGCAGCGCGGCATTTCCGTGGCCTCGTCCGTAATGCAGTTTGACTACAAAGACCATACCGTCAACCTCTTGGATACTCCGGGACACCAAGACTTCTCCGAAGACACCTACCGCGTGTTGACCGCCGTCGACAGCGCCTTGATGGTCATCGATGCGGCAAAAGGTGTGGAAGCACAAACCATCAAACTCTTGAACGTCTGCCGCCTGCGCAATACGCCGATTGTCACGTTCATGAACAAATACGACCGCGAAGTGCGCGATTCTTTGGAGTTGCTGGACGAAGTGGAAAACATCCTGCAAATCCGCTGCGCGCCCGTAACCTGGCCGATCGGCATGGGCAAAAACTTCAAAGGCGTGTACCACATCCTGAACGATGAAATCTATCTCTTTGAAGCCGGCGGCGAACGTCTGCCGCACGAGTTCGACATCATCAAAGGTATCGACAATCCCGAATTGGAACAACGCTTCCCGTTGGAAATCCAGCAGCTGCGCGACGAAATCGAATTGGTGCAGGCTGCCTCCAATGAATTTAATCTTGACGAATTCCTCGCCGGCGAACTCACGCCCGTGTTCTTCGGCTCGGCGATTAACAACTTCGGTATTCAGGAAATCCTCAATTCATTGATTGAATGGGCGCCTGCGCCGAAACCGCGCGACGCGACCGCGCGCATGGTCGAGCCGGACGAGCCGAAATTTTCCGGATTTATCTTCAAAATCCAAGCCAATATGGACCCGAAACACCGCGACCGCATCGCCTTCTTGCGCGTCTGCTCCGGTAAATTCGAGCGCGGCATGAAGATGAAACACCTGCGTATCAACCGCGAAATCGCCGCCTCCAGCGTGGTGACCTTCATGTCGCACGATCGTGAGCTGGTGGAAGAAGCCTACGCCGGCGACATCATCGGCATCCCGAACCACGGCAACATCCAAATCGGCGACAGCTTCTCCGAAGGCGAACAACTGGCGTTCACCGGCATCCCCTTCTTCGCGCCCGAACTGTTCCGCAGCGTACGCATTAAAAACCCGCTGAAAATCAAGCAACTGCAAAAAGGTTTGCAACAGCTTGGCGAAGAAGGCGCGGTACAGGTTTTCAAACCGATGAGCGGCGCAGATTTGATTTTGGGCGCGGTCGGCGTGTTGCAGTTTGAAGTCGTTACCTCGCGCCTCGCCAACGAATACGGCGTAGAAGCCGTGTTCGACAGCGCATCCATCTGGTCGGCGCGCTGGGTATCGTGCGAAGACAAGAAAAAGCTGGCGGAGTTTGAAAAAGCCAATGCAGGCAATCTGTCGATAGACGCAGGCGGCAACCTCGCCTATCTCGCACCTAACCGCGTCAACCTGAATCTGACACAAGAACGCTGGCCGGACATCGTGTTCCACGAAACACGCGAGCATTCGGTTAAACTGTAAAACACAAAGGCCGTCTGAAACTTTCAGACGGCCTTTTTTCATTCGATATCAACCCAATAAATCCCAAGCAAACTTCCCAATAGTCAGGCACAGCAGCAACATAAATCCGTAACGCAGCAGCTTGGTTCCGCCGCGTATTGCCAAGCGCGCACCAACCACACCGCCGCATAAATTTGCCACCGCCAACGGTATCGCCCATGCCCACACGACATGGCCTTGCGGGATAAAAAACATCAGCGCGGCAAGATTGGTAGTCGAATTGATGACCTTTGCCGAGGCGTTCGCCGCTAAAAAATCGTAGCCGTAAAAGCGGACGAACACAAAAGCCAGCAGGCTGCCCGTTCCCGGCCCGAACACGCCGTCGTAAAACCCGATTAACGCGCCGAAAAATAAGCCCCATAAAGTTTCGCGGCGTGTCATCTTTTCAGTGCGCACCGTCTGCCCCAAGTCTTTTTTCAAAAAAGTGTACAGGCACATGGCAATCATGATGACCAGCATCGCCGGTTTCATATATTGCACGGGGAAATACACTACCGTTTTCGCGCCCAAATATGAAGCGGCAAATGCCAACGCCGCGGCAGGCAGCAGCATTTTCCACGGCACGGGGATTCGGCGCAGATATTGCCCCGTCGCGGTCAACGTGCCGCAGCAGGAAGCAAATTTATTGACACCCATCACCGAGGCCACAGGCGTAGCGTTTGGCAATAGGTTGAACAATCCGGGAATCTGCAACAGCCCGCCTCCGCCAACGGCCGCATCCATTAGCCCGGCGGAAAAACCGACCCATACCAGATAATAAAAAAACGAATCTGCAAGCATCATATCCATCTCTAAAAAGCAAAGCGATTTTGCGCGTGTTTGCCTGTCCTGACAACCTACAAGGCCGTCTGAAAACAAGAAACCTTATTCTGTTTTCAGACGGCCTTTTGTTATCTGGAAATATTTACCGGCTTATTGCTTACGCTTGTCCCACCATGCAAACAAATTGCCCAAAACCGTTCCCGATACAGAGTGCCAAACGCAAGCAACGGCGGCGGCAACTGCAGACTCGGCATTACCGGGGAAGAATTTAGCACTCAAACCGGTGGCAAGTCCGGCGTTTTGTACACCGACTTCTATGGCAAGGGTACGTTTTTTGGCGGTATTCATGCCGGTCAGCGCGCCGCTGTAATAGCCAAGAATATAGCCGCCGATGTTGTGGGCAGCGATGGCGAGTACCATCACGAAGGCGGATTCGGCGAAACGATGGCCATGAACGGCAGCAACGCCGCCGACGATGCAGGCAAACGCGACAACGGCAACAGCCGGCATAATCGCGCGCACGTCTTCAAACCAGTGTTTTTTATGCAGCAAGATATTGGCGACAGAGCCGATAACGACAGGCAACAGGGTAACGAGCAGCATAAATTTGAACATACCCCAGCCGTCCATTTCGACGGTTTGTCCGACCAAATAAGTCATCCACAGCGGCGTCATCACAGGCGCGAGGACGGTGGAAACAGTCGTCATGCCAACCGAAAAGGCAACATCGCCTTTAGCCAAAAAACTCATGATATTGGACGAAACGCCGCCCGGACAAGTACCGACCAAAACCAAACCCAGCGTCAATCCGGGCGAAAGGTCAAAGGCTCTGGCAATACCGATGGCAAGCAGCGGCATAATCGTGTATTGGGCGATGGCGCCGATAAAAATATCGAGTGGACGTTGTGCCAAAATTTGATAATCTTCTTTGCCCAAAGTCATGCCCATACCGAGCATGATGATGCCGAGTACAACGACTTGCGTATCGCCTTTCACCCACGAAAAAGTGGCAGGTTCGATAAAGGCGATGATGGAGGCAAGGACGATAATCAGGGCGGTGAAGCGGGTCATTTGTCGGCTGACAGCGGTCAGAAAGTTCATGTTTTTACTCCTTTGTATGTTTTTATCATGACAATAATTGCCATAATTTAACACATGTTAACTGTTGTGCGCAATTACAGTAACGAAACAGGAAATCCGCCATCCAATAATGTTTAAAAACAAACCACTCCGATTCCACCCAATATCAACACAAAGGCCGTCTGAAACTTTTCAGACGGCCTTGTTTTATCTGTTCGTTATCGATTTATTCGATATTTTGAACCTGTTCGCGCATTTGCTCGATCAAGACTTTCAGTTCAACCGATGCTTGCGTACATTCGGCGGCGATGGCTTTGCTGCCCAAGGTATTGGCTTCACGGTTCAACTCTTGCATCAAGAAATCCAGACGTTTGCCTGCGCTGCCCTTGCCTTCGGTAACAATGCGGCGCACTTCGGCGATATGGGTGCGTAAACGGCTGAATTCTTCATCCACATCGGATTTTTGAATAAACAAAGCAAATTCTTGTTGCAAGCGGTCGTTGTCGATATTGCCGACAGCTTCTGCCAAACGGGCTTTGACTTTGTCCATATGCGCCTGCAGCAGGCTTGGGAACAATTCATTCAAAGCGTCCACAATCTCTTCCATAGCGGTCAGACGTTGCAGCAAATGTTCGCCCAGCTTTTTGCCTTCGCGTTTGCGGGCGGCGGTAAACTCTTTCAACGCGCCGGTCAATAAATCTTTAACACCTTTCGCCAAGGCCTCAGAGTCTTCGCCCTGCCCTGCCAAAACGCCGGGGAAACGCAAAACGTCGGCCACGCTCAGCTTGCCGAAATTGTGTTCCTTACGCCATTCTTTGTTTAAATGCGCCAGCTGTGCGACCAAATCCTGATTGACCTCCAAAGTCTGTCCGCCAGAGGCCGCATCTTGCAGCTGGATGCGGCACTCCAATTTACCGCGCGCCACAGCTGCGGCAATCTGTTCGCGCAATGCGCCTTCCAAATAGCGCAACTCTTCCGGCATACGGAATTGGACATCCAAATAACGATGGTTGACCGCGCGGATTTCCAAATTAATCCGCTTACCGCCGCATTCGCCTGCGGCATTGGCAAAGCCGGTCATGCTGTGGATTTGAATAGTTCGTCTTGTAGCCATGGTTTTACTCCGTTTCCAAATACGAGTGAAAGTATGGACACTATAACACACCCGACCGACGATTTTCAGACGGCCTTTGGTACCAAATTCCTCTATAATTCAAGGCAACCTGTTTTTTATTCCCTCAAAGGACCATCATGAGCGACTACACCCGCACCGGCCGCGCCGCCGACAGCCTGCGCAATATCAAAATCACCCCCAATTTCCTCCCCCACGCCGACGGCTCCTGCCTTATCGAATGCGGTAACACCAAAGTCATTTGCACTGCCTCCATCGACGAAAATGTCCCACCATTCCTGCGCGGTAAAGAACAAGGCTGGGTAACGGCCGAATACGGTATGTTGCCGGCTTCCACCGCCTCCCGTATGCGCCGCGAGGCTGCCGCGGGCAAACAGTCCGGCCGCACTCAAGAAATCCAACGCCTGATCGGCCGCTCGCTACGCGCCGTCGTCGATATGGAAAAACTCGGCGAACGCCAAATCCTGATTGACTGCGACGTTATCCAAGCCGACGGCGGTACGCGTACCGCCTCCATTACCGGCGCCTACGTTGCCCTGCAAATCGCCGTGGACAAACTCCTTTCAGACGGCCTTATCAGCGAAAACCCCATCCGAGAAGCCGTTGCCGCCGTTTCCGCCGGCGTGGTGGGCGGCGTACCGCTTTTGGACTTGGACTATCCCGAAGATTCAGGCTGCGACAGCGACGTTAACATCATCATGACCGCATCCGGCAAAATCATCGAAATTCAAGGTACGGCCGAAGGTGCTCCGTTCAGCATCGAAGAATTGGGCAAACTCATTGCCCTCGCACACAAAGGCATTGCCGAATTGGTTCAACACCAGCAGGCTGCCCTTTTAGCCCGATAATCAGCAAGGCCGTCTGAAAACTTTCAGACGGCCTTTTGTAACCAAACCCCTTTATGCGTATTTACTCAAAAAAGCGCCTCCCATCCTTGAATTTCATGTAAAAAATAGTAATAATAACCCTTTTTCCAGCAAACCAAGCTGCCCGACAAACCCCACAAGAAAGCACGAAACATGGCGTTAATCGTACATAAATACGGCGGCACATCAGTAGGCTCGCCAGAACGCATTAAAAACGTAGCCAAACGTGTCGCCAAAGCCCGCGCCGAAGGACACGACATCGTAGTCGTCGTATCCGCCATGAGCGGCGAAACCAACCGACTGGTCGCACTGGCGCACGAAATGCAAGAGCATCCCGATCCGCGCGAACTCGACGTCGTTCTCGCTACCGGCGAACAAGTAACCATCGGCCTGCTGGCCATGGCCCTGAAAGACATCGGCGTTGACGCCAAGAGCTACACCGGTTGGCAAGTCGCCCTCCAAACCGACACTTCCCACACCAAAGCCCGCATCGAAAACATCGACGACGAAAGAATGCGTGCCGATTTGGCCGCCGGTAAAGTCGTTATCGTAGCCGGTTTCCAAGGCATCAGCAGCGAAGGCAATATCTCAACCCTCGGCCGTGGCGGTTCGGACACCTCCGCCGTTGCCATCGCCGCAGCCCTCAAAGCCGACGAATGCCAAATTTACACCGACGTGGACGGCGTTTACACCACCGACCCGCGCGTCGTACCCGAAGCACGCCGCATGGACACGATCACATTCGAAGAAATGATCGAATTGGCCAGCCTCGGCTCAAAAGTTTTACAAATCCGCTCCGTAGAATTCGCCGGAAAATACAAAGTGCGCCTGCGCGTACTCAGCAGCCTGCAAGATGGCGGCAACGGCACCCTGATTACCTTTGAAGAGGACGACAACATGGAAAGAGCAGCCGTAACCGGTATCGCATTCGACAAAAACCAAGCACGCATCAACGTACGCGGCGTACCTGATAAACCCGGCGTTGCCTACCAAATCCTCGGCGCAGTTGCCGATGCCAACATCGAAGTCGACATGATCATCCAAAATGTCGGCAGCGAAGGCACAACCGACTTCTCCTTCACCGTTCCACGCGGCGACTACAAACAAACCATCGAACTGCTGCAACAACGCCAAGACAGCATCGGCGCCGCTTACATCGACGGCGACGACACCGTATGCAAAGTCTCCGCAGTCGGCTTGGGCATGCGTTCACACGTCGGCGTAGCTGCCAAAATCTTCCGCACCCTTGCAGAAGAAGGCATCAACATCCAAATGATTTCAACTTCCGAAATCAAAGTATCCGTCCTGATTGACGAAAAATACATGGAACTGGCCACCCGCGTTCTACATAAAGCATTCGACTTGGGCAACTAATTCCAGCCAGTCAAAAAGGCCGTCTGAAACTTTATTGTTTCAGACGGCCTTTTTATTTCCATTACATCAACCAAAAACATCTTAATGAAAAAATCTACTTTAGCTTAAAACAGCATAGCCTACCTTATTATTACCCTTGTTAATTTCATCATATGTTCAATATTTTACAACCATCCATCTTCGCCGTTTAATTCCAAAAACATATCACTTAACCTAATTTGAGAAAAATAAACAAATTTGTAATAAAATAGAACAAAAGTATAAATAATTATCTACGCTCATCAATAAAAACAAATTTCCCCCAATTTTCCCACTAACTTAAGAAGGAATCCTAATATGAACGTATTAAACAAATTCGGTATGCTAATCTTGACCGCTTCCCTGCTGGCAGCTTGCGGCGACTCCGGCAATAAAGGCAGCAGCGACAAACCGGCAGAACAAGTTGCCCAAAGCGAATCGAGCCCGGCCAACAAATACGAAAAAGCCCTGAGCGAATTCCCGGAAGCAGATCCTAAACTGGCCGAACCTATTGTTATTTCCGATAAAAAATCTCCAGACGGTCTTGCTGAATTGCAAAAATTCATTCACTTCACCACTGGTGAAGAAGCTCAAAAAATTACTCAGCTAGGCCTAGAATTGCAAAACTTGGCTAACCAAAATAAAGAAAAAGAAGCTTTGGAGCAGATGAACAAACTGACTGCCGCACTGGAACAATTCCATCAGAGCGCAGCTGCCCTCGACATCAAAGATCCTGAAATCAAAGCAGTTCTGGATCGTACATTACAAGTCAGCAGTGCTGCCAACAACATGATGATTTATGCAGGCAAACATGCTTCTGAGCTGACTATCAACGGCAAAGATAAAGATTCGCTCAAATTTGCCAAAGATTTCCAAGAAAAATCTCAAAAACTGCAAGAAACCCTGCGTGCAGCCAATCAAGAAATACAAAAAGCTGCCGAAGCTTTAGGCAAAAAATACTCCCAATAAGCCTATTGTTTCCGATAAATAGCGGTGGTATCGGCAACATCGATACCACCCCACCTTTCCAAACCATAAGTCAGGTTGAATACAATGAACAATCTTAATCCTTCACTCCCCTGCCCACACTGCCATGCCCCGATCCAAGGCGGATTGGTTAAAGGATTAGCTGCAGTTAAAGAATGCCCTTCCTGCCATAAAAAAGTCAAATTCAAAAAACCGCCTGTTGGCGAATATTTCAAAGCTTTACTAAAGCCTTTCGCTATTTTTGTAGTAGTCGTCTGCATCGTAGCGGCAATACTGATCAGCCTGTTTGGTACATTTCCCCCATATATCAGTACGGCATTAGTTATAGGCTTTCTCGTCTACTACATTATCCCGATTCAAAACAAACTTTCATCTTTTGAAAAAGACGAATAAACATATACATTGCCCATCCAACCCATTTTCCCGGATGGGCAATACCTACAGCTCAGTAAAAAATAATGAAACCGTCCCCATTCTCTTGTCCGCATTGTTCCAATCCGATTCGAGGTAGTGCATTCAAAGGATTGAAGAGCATTAAAGAATGTCCGACCTGCCACAAAAAAGTCCGCTATAAGCAACCGACTGCAAAAGAAATCCGCCAGGCGACATGGAAAAAGAGCGTTATTTTCATCGCCCTGCTGACCTTATACCTTGCCTTTCTGATTGCACTATTTCGCGCAGATATTCCTTTTACGTATCTCATCCTTCCTATCATGATCTATTTGGTTGCAGTCTTCCAGCCTGCCATTATCAAGCTTTCTTCATTTGAGAAAGACGAATAGCCTGCTTTCAGACGGCTATCGCCTTCAATAACAAGGTTTGGCCGATGCCGATTTCAATCCTTATCCCCGATATCCCCTCCAAGGATTTTATTATATGAAACGTCCAGTCCCTGTTACCGTCGCCGTAGTTCTCTATTTCATCCTAACTGCCCTTACTTGCTTTACCACTGTTGCTCTTGCGATTTATTCGGGCGATTTACTGATAGAAGTTGCAGCTTTAGCATTCCCTTTCCTGCCTTGGTGGCTGTCTATGCCTCTATACTTCATCCTCCTTTCCTTGCCGGTATTTATTGCCGTCGGTCTGCTTTCAGGCAACCGTGCTGCCCGTTGGCTGGCTGTTGTGCTAGCGGCCGCTTCGCTGATCATGGTGTATAGCGATATGGCGAGCTATAGCTTTCAACAAATCATTATTCAATCCATTCTCCACCCTGTTTTGCTGCTCCTCATCTTCAATCCGGTATCCAACCGCTATTTCGCCAACTCGGCCTCAAAAACCGAACCCTGAACCATCGGATTTTGACTTCAAAAAGACTTAAGGCCGTCTGAAACCCTTGCTTGCTCTTACGCAAATCTTTTTCAGACGGCCTAAAATAGAATGGCCTTTTCAGACTGTCTTTTCCTAAGGCAGCCCTTCATACAATCAATAATAAGTTTCCCTTAGCAGCTTTAAATACCAAACTGTAAGCAAACAAACCCATGAAATCAGTCTTCCCTATTTTCTTTATCCTGCTCAACTTATTCTTTATCCTCTATTTGCCACGCAAACTATCCATATGGGCCTGATTGGCGCTTTACCTGTCTATCGGGGGGCTGTTTTATTTATGGATGTCCAACAAATCTGCCCTGACCTCCCTATTTACACACACCCTGTCATTGCAGCCATTCGACGTATTTCATGAGACAATCGGTTTTTCATTATTGGTTACAGTTTTCTTCAATCTGTTTGACTTGCTTGCCGTACCTTCGATTGTCCGTTTCCCCAACTTAATCCTCAAAAATCCCCAACACCACCATCAGTCTGTTCAATGGTATCTTGCCAATACCTCCCTTTTTGAACGCTTTTTCCACTATTTCTACTCTTTCTGCTGTTGCCTCATATTTTATGGCATATGGCGCGAAGCCTTCCGATAATCAATCTAAAAAATAAAGGGACATCATCAAAATGTCCCTTTGTTTATATTCAGACGGCCTTGAATATTTTCAACACTCAATCCTTCCCTTCTCTCGAAAAATGCTCAATCTCAAATCCGCTCTGACGATAAGCTCGAAAACGGTCTCGGGCTTCGGCCAAATCTTCCAAGCTGTTGCCCACAATTTCAAGGATACGGTTTGGAATGGCCGGTGCTTGGCTCCAAAAATCGGCAGACAGGTTTAAAACCGTGCAATCTTGCGGAATATTCGGTAATGCGTTTCCAAACACAAGCAATACCGGCGTTTCAGACGACATGGGGTCGGTAGGCAGCCAGACTTCATGCGGAATAAAGCTTTCGGGAATCTGCTGCCATAAATCAACGTCTAGTTGCTGTACTGCCGCAGCAGAATCCGACCACACCAAAATCTGCCCGCCATCGCGTATGGCGCGCGCAATCAGGCGGCAGGCAAAGGCAGCCGGCTGGGCGACGTGTGTATAAAAAGTGGCTTTAGGCATGGCGTATTCTTTCGTTTGAGCAATGGATTTGCCGTTTTCAGACGGCCTTTTTGGTTTTCAACAATCTCAAGGCATTGCCCAACACCAGCAGTGAGCTGAAACTCATGCCGAGCGCGGCGATCCACGGGGTAACGTAACCAAACACGGCCAGCGGAACGGCAACCAGATTGTATGCACTCGCCCAAGTCAGGTTTTGGCGGATGATTTGATGAGTGCGGCGTGCCTGTTCCATCATCACGGGCAAAACGTTCAAATCATCATTGAGCAAAACCACATCGGCACCGTCTCGTGCCACATCGGCACTCGTGGCCACGGCAGCCGACACGTCGGCTTGGGCAAGGACGGGGGCATCGTTGATACCGTCGCCGATCATCATGACTTTACGCCCTTGTTTTTGCAGATTTTCTACATAAGCCAGCTTGTCTTCAGGCGTGGCTTCGGCACGATAGGCATCTAAACCCAGCTCTTGCGCGACTTGGGCTACGGCAGCCTGACGGTCGCCGCTTAAAAGGTGCAGACAGATGCCGTGTTGTTTCAGGGTTTGCAACATTTCAGCAGCGCTGTCTTTGATTTGGTCTTCCAGTAAAAAGGCCGTCTGAAAACCGCTTTGATTGCCCAAGAAAATAATGCCGCCAGTGTGGTCGATATGGGTAAAGGCTTCGGGCAGATGACCGGCAATTTCCGAAACAAACGCCGCTTTACCCAAAGCCCAAACTTGGGTTTCGCCATCAAATTCGATTTGCGCGCTGACGCCATGCCCAATACGGTTGACCCGTTGTTGCACTTTCACATCAAGCGCGGATACAGGGCCATCTGAAAGCATATGGTTCAAAATGGCACGGGCGATGGGGTGTTCGGATTGCTGTTCCAATGCTTGGGCGATAGCAAGGGCTTGGACTTCGTTCAAACGGCCTGCGGACAACATACGGCTGACTGAGAGCTGCCCTTTGGTCAGCGTACCGGTTTTATCGAACACGACATCGTCAATTTGGGCAAGTGTTTCCAGGCTTTGTTTGCCGCTGATGAGAATGCCGTCTTTGGCCAGCGCACCGGTAGAAGCAGCAAGCGCGGTCGGGGTAGCGAGCGACAAGGCACACGGGCAGGTAATGACCAGCAGGGCAACAGTAATCCACAAGGCAGTGTGCGCGTCGGCATACCAAGCCCAGCCGATAAAAACGGGAATCGCAAGCAAGAGTTCGCCAAACACAAAACTGGACGCGTATTTTTCGGCCAACTCGGCGGCACGCGGTTTTTGCGCCAGCGCACGGTCGAGCAGTTTGACGATATGGGACAGGCGCGTGTTGCCGCCGGTATGGTCAGTGCGGATGATTAAAGGGCTGCTGGTGTTGAGCGTGCCGGCGGTTACTTTTTCAGACGGCCTTTTCACAATGGGCAGGCTTTCGCCGGTCAACATGGCTTCGTTAACTTCGCTCTCACCGGATAAAACCGTACCGTCCACCGGAATGACTTCGCCGGGCTTCACAACAATCGTATCGCCGATATTGAGGCGGACGACTGCGGCTTCCTCGATGTCATCACTTTCCGGATAAGACGGCAAACGGTGGCAGAATGCCGGAACCAGTTTGACCAACCGCTCCGCCGCATCGCCTGCTTTGCGTCGGGCAATCTGTTCCATAAAACGCCCGCCCAACAGGAAAAACAGCAACATGGCGATGGATTCAAAATACATGCCTTGCCCTGCGTTGGTAGCCAAGCTGTAAATACCGGCGATAAAGGTCATCACAATGGCAATGGCAATCGGCGTATCCATGCCGACACGGCGGTTTTTCCAGTCACGCCATGCGCCGCGGTAAAACGGCAACGCGCTGTAAAACACAACGGGCAACACCATCAAAAAGCCGCCCCAATGCAGGATTTCCAAATAAAGCGGCTCGATGTCGCCACCGTAAAAATAAGTCGGCAGGGCAAACATCATCGTCTGCATCATACCCAGACCGGCCACGGCCAATCTGACGATAAACTGTTTGCGTTCCTTCTGCGCCTGCGCCTCGATTTTTTGCGCATCATAAGGCGCGGCGGTATAACCGGTTTGGCGGATTTTAAGCAGAATGTCCGACAATTCGATGTGGGCACTGTCCCACACCACGCGGCAACGGTGGGTGCTGTAATTCAAATCCACGCGCACCACGCCCTTCATGCGCAACAACTGCTGCTCAATCAGCCACACACACGCGGCGCAGGTAATGCCGCCCAGCATCAACACCGCCTCGCGCTCATCCCCTGCACCAACCTCAACAAAATCAGCCTGCACTTCGGGCAAGTCATATAGTTTTAATTGCGACAACACTTCCGGTGGCGGCAATTCGGATTTTTCCGCGTCTGCAGTACGCTGTTTGTAATAATTGCCCAAACCTGCATCAATAATACTCTGCGCCACCGCTTGGCAGCCGGCGCAGCAGGTTTCGTGTTCTTCGTCTTCAAAACGAACCGTCAGATGCAGATGCTCCGGGACTTCAAGTCCGCAATGGAAGCAGTTTTTTTGGGGATGTGTGGAAGATGTCATAATGTGTTCGATTTATTTTTCAGACGGCCTGAAACAATCATCTCAGGGTGTTACATTTTAGCAAAAAGCGTTTTTCCGCCTCATTTCATTTACTTTTGAATTAATAGACTGTCGAATTTTATAAAAAACATGGAAAACAAAGTATTGACCGTTTATCAGATGATGAACGGTAACATATAAATACCGTTTATCTTTAAAAACTTCCAATTATTTTAATGTAAAAATGGAACTTTTTTAAAAATCCCAATACATTTTTTATTGACCTCAATCCATTTAAGCAGCATACTTTAGCCATTCCGCGAAGACGGAAATAAAAAAACACACATTTACTTATAAAACTAACTTATTGGGAAACCTCACCATGATTGATCGCCTTATGCCTATCTTTGCCGTTATCGGCATTTTGTCCAGCACCGTATACCTGAGCCTCGCCGCTTGGATGCTTTACGAAAGCGTGTTCAAAAAGAAAAGCCCTCTGTCGGCATAATCCTCGGATTTAGAATTTTACGGTAAGGCCGTCTGAACATTCAGACGGCCTTGTTTCATTCCATACTATCAAGCATTTGGCTGTACCGCCAATTCAATCATCGCTTCGCGCAAACCGTCCAAGCCCAAACTTGCGGCAACGGAAACATTCACACCGACGGCATGCCCGGAGTTGTCGCGCAAAATGCCTGCTTCACGCATACCTGACGGCAGCAAATCAACTTTGTTGTACACCACCAATTGCGGAATTTCATGCGCGCCGATTTCTTCCAAGACTTCGTTGACATCGTCCATCTGCCGTTCAAAATCGGGATTGGAGGCATCAACGACGTGCAGTAGCACATCCGCCATCGCCGTCTCTTCCAAAGTAGCGGAAAACGCCGACACCAGCTTGTGCGGCAAATCGCGGACGAAGCCGACGGTATCGGTCAAAATCACGCTCGCCTCGTACGATAGGAAAAGCCGACGCGCAGTGGTATCCAAAGTGGCGAACAACTGGTCTTTCGCCAATACGTCCGCTTTGGTCAGGCGGTTGAACAGGCTGGATTTTCCGGCATTGGTATAGCCGACAATGGCAAAGGTTTTCAGACGGCCGCTCATGCGCGATTTGCGGCGCGTGGCGCGTTGTTTGCGGACATCGGCAAGCTGTTTTCTCAATGCCGTGATTTTTTGTCCGATTAAACGGCGGTCGGTTTCCAACTGGGTTTCGCCCGGCCCTTTCAAGCCAATACCGCCCTTCTGACTTTGCAAATGTCCATAACCGCGCACCAGCCGTCCGCTCAAATGATTCAGCTGAGCCAGCTCCACCTGCAACTTACCTTCCTGCGATTGGGCGCGTTTGGCAAAAATCGCCAAAATCAAACCCACTCTGTCGAGTACGCGGCATTGAAGCTCTTTTTCCAGATTACGCTCTTGTGTCGGCGTGAGTTCGTGGTTGAACACAACCAACCCGACATCATGCTGCTTGACCACTGCCGCCAACTCTTCCACCTTGCCCGTACCGACAAACAAAGCCGGATGCGGTTTGTCACGGCGTGACGTTTCGATAGAAACCAAATCGCCGCCGGCCGCGCTCACCAATTCTGCCGCTTCGGTCAAGGCCGTCTGAAAGCCGCGCTCGCGCGTTTCGTTTGCGCCGGAATAGTCCGCCGTCAGCATCACGCCGACCAAGAGGACGCGTTCGGGCTGATCCAAAGATTTATCGACGGAAAACAGATTGCGCTTGCTCAAAAAATTTCCTTTCAGACGGCCTGACGGCTGGGTCAAAGACCTGATTAACGGTTTTTCAAAATATCGGCAAAATATTCGGTCACTTCTGCCAAACGTCCGCCCTGCTCGGCATAAGGCTGCATTACCGCCACCAGCTGCTCCAACACTTCGCGCGTTTCGGTTTGCGCGTGTTCGCGGTAGAGCCACATATTTTGCATGGTCACTGTGGTCAATGCCTCGCGTACATTAAGCAAGAGCAAGTGTCGGCAAGACTCATAGCCTTGGCGCAAATCGCCGGCCGCATAGGCGGTAACCGACAATTCATAGTCGATGTCCAACTGATAAACATTGCTTTGGACAAAAAGAATATCGTCTTTCGGGAACGGGATACGTTTCGCCATCAGGCCGATCGCATGGGAAATACGGTATTTTCCTTCCTGACGCAGCATGGTTTGCGCAAGGTAGAGACACTCGGCACGGCGCGGATTGTAATCGTAGCCTGCCAACCAAGTCGCCAAGGCTTCATCGCGTTTGCCCATTAATTTGTAGCACTCGCCAAGCTGTTGGTAAGAAACCGTCACTTCCTCGATCCAACCGCCCAACTCGATGCGTTTTTTAAACCATTCGCTCGCACGTTCGGGCATATCAGAATCCCAATAAGAACGCGCCGCATAAAAGGCGTAACGCGGTTTCAGGTCTTCATCTTCAGGGCTGTAAAACGCTTTTTCCAAAGAAACCGCATCAAGCAGGTATTTATTCGCCATATTGCTGCGCGCGCCGAAACGGCCGCTGAGAACCGTATAGTCGCCATGAAGCGTGGCTTCGCTGGTATCTTGTTTGTCGGTTTCGATAAACTCATGCAATACGCCGCGCCAGTAGAATGTACCGTCATTGCGCAACAACAGCGGACGGTAATAAACCACGCTGCCCATGGCATTTCTCATGCGGAGGCGGTAGCGGTCGGCGGTCAGCTCGGGCAATTCCAATTTGCCTTCAAAGCGGTCGTCCGCATCAAAAATCAACACATAATCGGTTTTGTCTTTTGCGTGTTTCAAAGCCTGATTGCGGTTGTATGCAAAATTTTGCCAACCATCATGATGAATCTCGCCTGCGATGCCCTTTGCATCGAAAAAGCGGCGGATCACGCCGGCGGTATCATCGGTCGAACCGGTGTCGCTGATGACATAGTAGTCAAGTTTGATGTGGTCGGTGATGTTGGCCAGTGTTTCTTCGATGATTGCCGCTTCGTTTTTGACAATCATATTCAAGCAGATGGTTTGGGACATTTTCAATAGCCGCATTGGTTTGGAAAGGTATTATTTTACTTTAGCATTTTGTTTTTTGCACACAAAATACTCAGGCCGTCTGAAGATTGCCTTTCAGACGGCCTGAAGTTTATTTTGCCTTATCTTTTTTCCTGACGACGTATCAGATACACCGCCAACAGCGCAAACAAAACCGTCGGCAATGCGCCCGCCAAAAACGGCGGCACGCCGTACAACTGACTGGTAAAGCCGAAGAGCCGTCCGGCAAAGTGGAACAGCAAACCAAGGCAGATACCGCCGAAGAGTTTCAAGCCCATATTGCCGTGGCGCGTGGTTTGCGGGGTAAAGGCAAAGGCAACAAGCGCCATCACCCATGCGGCAACGGGATACACCAGCTTGCGCCACCATGCGATGGCATAGACTTGGGTATTTTGGTTGTTTTTTTCCAGATGGTCGATATAAGTGGTCAATTCGCCGACAGACATTTGGTCGGGCTTGACGAGCAATACATCCATCAGGTTGCGTTTGACGGAAATCGGCCAGTTTTCTTCGGCAGCAGTAGAAACCTCGACTTTATCTTCGCCCAATATGCTGCGGCGTATATTTTTCAGCTGCCAGCTGCCGTCAGGATTCAAAACGGCGGATTCGGCTTCTGCCGCTTGGGTCAGTTCGTTTTTATCGTTGCGCTGCCAAATTTTGATGCCCAAAAGCGTATGGTCGGGCAACATTTCGCGCACGTTGATAATACTGTTTTTTTCTTTCAGCCAAAGGCCGGTATTGCCGGTACTGATTTTGCCGTTGATGGCGGCGGCTTTGATGTTTTCGGCTTTTTGGCTCAGCGCGGGGGCAACCCATTCGCCGAGCGCAACGGTGGCAATGGCGAAAATCAAACCGAACTGCGACAGAATCAACAGCAGCTTTTTGGTGCTCATGCCGCTGGCTTTGATAACGGTCAGCTCGCTGCCGGAAGCCAGTTGGCTGAGGGAAATCAGGCCGCCGATCAAAACGGCAAGCGGCATCAGTTCATATGCGCGCGCAGGCATCTGCATTAAAACATACTGCCCCAATTTTGCGCCGTTATAGCTGCCTTTTCCAAGATCGCCGACTTCGTTGATGATTTCAAAAAAGCTGTACAAAGCGAGGAAGGCAAGGAGGGCGTAAACCGCCATAACCGCCATTTGACGGATGATGTAACGTGAAATCAGGTTCATTTTCCGCCTTTCAATGTCAGACTTTTGGCAACCGCCTGCCAGAAGGGTTGGCTGGGCATACTGCGCACGCGCAGCAGGACGACGGCAATCACAAACATGATGATGTGCATAGGCAGCAGTCCGAGCCAAAAATGGATTTTGCCGTCTTCCACAGCATTGCGCAGGAAAGTCAGCCCGTTTTGGTAAACCAAAAATAAACCGATGGCAATCAGGATATTGTAGGTATGGCCGCTGCGCGGATTGAAATAGGAAAGCGGCACGGCAAGCAGGCACAACAACAAAACGCTGACGGTCAAGGAAATACGCCACATCAATTCCGCTTGGTGTTGGGGATTGCTGCTGCCAATCAGTTGGGCAGTCGGAATGGTGCGGCGGTGTGAAACAGGGTCGATGAGTTTGGGCGTGGTGCTGATAATCAGGCTGAGGTGTTGGAAAGAAACGCGGTTGTAATCGGCTTTGCCGGGCATACCGCTGTAACGGTAGCCGTCACGCAATTCAAGCGTGCGTTTGTTGTCGGTCAACGAAAAATTGCCCTCTTTGGCAAAAACAATGTTGTCGTTGCCGTTTTTGTCCTGCTCGCGCAGGAAGAGGTTTTTCATGATGCCGGATTCGGTATCGAAGGTTTCGACAAAATAAACCCTGCCGTTGCGCTTGCCCAAGTTATTGAACTCGCCGGCTTCCACCAAAGACAATTCCTGCTTCTGCTTCAAAATTTCAGCATATTCGCGGCTGCGCAACTCTGCCCACGGCATCACCCAAAGCTGCATGACGGCAATCAAAATGGCAAACGGCACGGCAAACTGCATGACCGGGCGTATCCATTGTTTCAATGCCAATCCGCAAGAAAGCCAGACCGACATCTCGCTATCGCGCCAGTAGCGGGTCAATACGGTCAACGTACTGATAAATGCGGTCAACACCAGCAAAAGCGGGGTCATGCCGATTACCCAGAAGCCGACTAAGGCCAACACGGCATCGATGGCGACACGCCCGTCGGCTGCGCGGCCAAGCAGGTTGATGGCCTGCGTAGACACCAATACCGCCAAGAGGACGACAAAGATGCCGACGGCAGTAAAGGAAAGTTCTTTAATAAAGTTTCTTTGGTAAATCATAAGATTGAGCGTGGTATACGGTTTATGGGAAACCTATATTTATTAATAAGGCTTCAGACGGCATGACACAAATGGAGTACAATGATTTTCATCTGTTCGGACGGTTGGTCAACATGCCGTCTGAACAACCGACAACCGTTCCAATCAGGAGAATAAACGTGAAATTTAGCACAAAAGCCGAAACTTTGCAGGCTCAACAGGCAGGTGCGCAATTATTTGTCTGCGCCGAAGCATCGCAACTGAGCAACCCGACTGCCCTCGCCCTCTTCGCTTCCCTTGAAGAAGGTCAAAATTTCGCCGACACCAAAATCCCGACGGACAACGGTTTGCAAGCCATTGCCGTTGCCCGCCTCGAAAAAACCGACCGCGCCGCGCTGAACAAAGCCGCAGCCGAAGCCGCCAAATGGGCGCAAAATCAAGAAACGGTCAATGTGGACGTTCATGCTTTCGATGAAGCGCAAGCAGCAGCCGTTGCCGAAGCGTTTGCGATAGCGTTCGGCAATGCCGCCTACCGTTTCGACCGCTACAAAAAAGAAGCCAAACCGGCCAAATTTGCAGAAGCTGTGTTCCACAGCGCACACGAAGCCGCCGTCAAAGAAGCCCTGCGCGTTGCCGAAGCGCAGGTTTACGGACAAAGCCTCTGCCGCGACTTGGGCAATGCCGCACCCAACGAATGTACGCCTGAATTCCTCGCGCGTACCGCCAAAGCCGAAGCCGAAAAATTGGGCGCACACGCTAAAATCATTGAAAAAGACTACATCAAAGAAAACATGGGTTCGTTCTGGTCTGTCGCCAAAGGCAGCGTCGAAGACCCATATTTGGTCGAACTGAGCTATTTCGGCGCAGCCGACAAAGAAGCCGCGCCTGTGGTATTGGTCGGCAAAGGCATTACCTTCGACACCGGCGGCATTTCCCTCAAACCCGGCCTAAACATGGACGAAATGAAGTTCGACATGTGCGGCGCGGCAACCGTTATCAGCACCTTCTGCGCCGCCGTCAAACTGCAACTGCCGATCAACCTCATCGCCGTCGTCGCCACTTGTGAAAACATGCCTTCCGGCGCGGCCAACAAACCGGGCGATGTCGTAAAAAGCATGAAAGGCTTGACCATCGAAGTGTTGAACACCGATGCCGAAGGCCGTCTGATTTTGTGTGACGCGCTCACTTACGCCGAACAATTCAAACCTAAAGCCGTCATCGACGTCGCCACCCTGACCGGCGCGTGCATCATCGCCTTGGGCCATGACGTCAGCGGCGTGATGGGCAACAATCAAGATTTGGTCGACAGCCTGCTCGCCGCCTCCCGCAACGTGGACGATAAAGCATGGCAACTGCCGCTCTTTGAGACCTACAAAGACCAACTCAAATCCAATTTCGCCGACATTCCAAACATCGGCACGCCGGGTGCAGGCACGATTACCGCCGCAACATTCTTGTCTTACTTCACCGAAGACTATCCATGGGCACACCTCGACATCGCAGGTACCGCATGGAAATCCGGCGGTGAAAAAGGCGCGACCGGCCGCCCTGTTCCTTTATTGTTGAACTATCTGCGCAATGTGAAATAAATCTTGGGGGGAAGCCTGCGGGGTTAATCGTTTCAACCCCGCAGGCCGTCTGAAAACGGAATCCGCATTATCTGACTCAACCTGACAAACGGAAAATCACCATGAAACCACTATTTGCCGCATTATCTGTCGCCCTTCTGCTCGGCACATCCATCAGCGTTCAAGCTGCCGAACAAACTACCCCCACAGACCGCAACATCCAAGTGTACAAAAAAGCCGACTTAGCAGAATGGAACCGCGAAAACGCAGCCGGAGGCCAAGGCCCCTTGCTCGGCAGCTTTGCCTTCACGCGCCATCAAACCGCCGACCAAGACGCATTCAAAGAAATCGGCTGGCTCACTCTTCCACCTGGCGCTTCCATCGGCCAACACAAACATACCGGCAATGAAGACGTTTACATCATCGTATCCGGCAAAGGCCTGTTTACCGATAGCGAAGGCAAACAAACCGAAGTCGGCGCCGGCGACATTACCATCGCCCGCCCCGGCCAGTCCCATGCGCTCAAAAATATCGGCAAAAAGCCGTTGGTATTCCTTGATCTGATTGCAGAGACCGCTGGCGCTAAAGCCGCCGAAACCAAGTAATGCTTTCAATGAAAGCAAACCATCTGCCATGACTTTCTGCCTTACCCAAACCAGGCAACAGAGAGATTGTTCCATTTTCATTTAAACCTACATACAAGCTAAAGGCCGTCTGAAAACCACGCTTCGTTTTCAGACGGCCTTTTTTTCTCAAAAGTCTTATCATATAAATGGCGCAATGTTATATAATAACAGCCTTTCGAAATATGATGAGAAACTAAAATGACACAAACCACACTCAAGCCCATTGTTTTATCTATTCTTTTAATCAGCACCCCTATCCTCTCCCAAGCGCATGAAACCGAGCAGTCTGTTGAACTGGAAGAGGTTACCGTCGTCGGCAAAAGCCGTCCGCGCACCACGTCGGGGCTTTTACACACTTCGACCGCCTCCGACAAAATCATCTCCGGCGATACCTTGCGCCAGAAAGCCGTCAACCTAGGCGATGCTTTAGACGGCGTACCGGGCATTCATGCCTCGCAATACGGTGGCGGCGCGTCCGCTCCTGTTATTCGCGGTCAAACAGGCAGACGGATTAAAGTGTTGAACCATCACGGCGAAACCGGTGACATGGCGGACTTCTCGCCCGACCATGCCTTGATGGTGGACAGCGCCTTGTCTCAACAGGTCGAAATCCTGCGCGGCCCGGTTACGCTCTTGTACAGCTCGGGCAATGTGGCCGGTTTGGTCGATGTTGCCGATGGAAAAATCCCCGAAAAAATGCCTGAAAACGGCGTATCGGGCGAAGCCGGATTGCGTTTGAGCAGCGACAATTTGGAAAAACTGACATCCGTAGGCATCAATATCGGTTTGGGCAACAACTTCGTGCTGCATACCGAAGGCTTGTACCGCAAATCGGGTGATTACGCCGTACCGCGCTATCAAAAAGAAGAAGGCCGTCTGAAACGACTGCCCGACAGCCATGCCGATTCAAAAACCGGCAGCATCGGCCTGTCTTGGGTTGGGGATAAAGGTTTCCTCGGCGTGGCGTACAGCGACCGTCGCGACCGCTATGGCCTGCCTGCCCACAGCCATCTCTACGACGACTGCCACGCCGACATCATCTGGCAAAAGAGCTTGATCAACAAACGCTATTTGCAGCTTTATCCGCACTTATTGACCGAAGAAGACGTTGATTACGACAATCCGGGCTTGAGCTGCGGCTTTCACGACGACGATAATGCACACGCCCATGCCCACAACGGCAAACCGTGGATAGACCTGCGCAACAAACGCTACGAACTCCGCGCCGAATGGAAGCAGCCATTCCCCGGTTTTGAAGCCCTACGCGTACACCTAAACCGCAACGACTACCACCACGACGAAAAAGCAGGCGATGCAGTAGAAAACTTCTTCAACAACAAAACACACAACGCCCGTATCGAGTTGCGCCATCAACCCATAGGCCGTCTGAAAGGCAGCTGGGGCGTGCAATATTTGGGACAAAAATCCAGCGCGCTTTCCGCCATTCCTGAAACCGTCCAACAACCGATGCTGATTGACAATAATGTGCGCCATTACAGCTTTTTCGGTGTAGAACAGGCAAACTGGGACAACTTCGCGCTTGAAGGCGGCGTACGCGTGGAAAAACAAAAAGCCTCCATCCAGTACGACAAAGCATTGATTGATCGGGAAAACTACTACAACCAGCCCCTGCCCGACCTCGGCACGCACCGCCAAACCGCCCGATCGTTCGCACTTTCGGGCAACTGGTATTTCACGCCACAACACAAACTCAGCCTGACTGCCTCCCATCAGGAACGCCTGCCGTCAACGCAAGAGCTGTACGCGCACGGCAAACACGTCGCCACCAACACCTTTGAAGTCGGCAACAAACACCTCAACAAAGAGCGTTCCAACAACATCGAACTCGCGCTGGACTACGAAGGCGACCGCTGGCAATACAATCTGGCACTCTACCGCAACCGCTTCGGCAACTACATCTACGCCCAAACCTTAAACGACGGACGCGGCCCCAAATCCATCGAAGACGACAGCGAAATGAAGCTCGTGCGCTACAACCAATCCGGCGCCGACTTCTACGGCGCGGAAGGTGAAATCTACTTCAAACCGACACCGCGCTACCGCCTCGGCGTTTCCGGCGACTATGTACGAGGCCGTCTGAAAAACCTGCCGTCCCTGCCGGGTAGGGAAGATGCCTACGGCAACCGTCCTTTCATCGCACAGGATAACCAAAACGCCCCTCGCGTTCCGGCTGCGCGCCTCGGTGTCCACCTGAAAGCCTCGCTGACCGACCGTATCGATGCCAATTTGGACTACTACCGCGTGTTCGCCCAAAACAAACTCGCCCGTTACGAAACGCGCACGCCCGGACACCATATGCTCAACCTCGGCGCAAACTACCGCCGCAATACGCGCTATGGCGAGTGGAATTGGTACGTCAAAGCCGACAACCTGCTCAATCAATCCGTTTACGCCCACAGCAGCTTCCTCTCTGATACGCCGCAAATGGGCCGCAGCTTTACCGGCAGTGTAAACGTGAAGTTTTAAAATCGGACAGGCAAACAAAAAAGGTTTTCAGACGGCCGTCTGAAAACCTTTTTCTTACTTTAAACCAATTTTAAAACCGGCAATTAATCTTTCAACACATCACGCACAGCCGCTTGAATCTTAGCCGCCGCTGCTTCGATTTGCTGCTGTTCGGAAGATTGGTTTGCCACTGTCTCAATCGGAGCCGCTTGTGAAGCCGGAGTCGCTTGTGGAGCTGCGGCTTTAGGCTCAGATTCAGTTTGCGGCACAGTCAGCGACAAACGCGCCAATACAGTGCTGACGCCGGTAACTTTATCACCAATCGCCACTTGCGCCTGCGCATCGACAGGCAGATACATATCCACGCGCGAACCAAAGCGGATAAAGCCATAGCGTTCGCCGCGAGACAGTTTCGCACCTGCTTGGGTGTAGCACAAAATACGGCGCGCCACCAAACCGGCCACTTGAACAAAAGTAATTTCACGACCAGAAGCCGTAGTCGCCAAAACCGCGTTGCGTTCATTTTCCGTGCTGGCTTTGTCCAAATCCGCATTCACGAATTTGCCTTTGTTATAGACCACTTTTGTTACCGTACAATCGGCAGGCGATTTTTGCGAATGCACGTTGAACACGTTCATAAAAATACTGATTTTCAAAGCATCGACATCACGATACGGATCGCGTGCGCGCTCAACCACCACGATACGGCCGTCAACCGGGCTCAACACCGCTTCAGGATTTTGCGGAATCTCACGCGCAGGGTCGCGGAAAAACTGCAAAGCAAATACGGTAAACACCCAAAACGGCAAAGACCACCAGCCGCAACACATCGACACCAGCAGGCTCAAAGCCAAACCGCCGCCGATAATCGGCCAGCCTTCACGGGCGATAATCGGGTGGGGATACAAACGGTTCATCACTTATCCTTCATTTAATAATTTCAAAATTGCCACCATTATATCTGAAACTCCAAACATTGAGGCCGTCTGAAATGTTCAGACGGCCGGTGTCTTTTGTAAAAAATACTCAACATAAATAAAGTTTCAGTTTCGACAACACAATGACGCAGCATCCTCAACAAGCGCTCACACGCTCCAACAACTCGCTGCAAATATCATTTTGACCAAACCTCCGCCCTCGGTTATCTCGACAAACCCAGTATGATTGCCAATACCAGCCAAATCCAATGCCGACGGCGCGATGTAGAAAACAAAGCGCGTTGAGACAGCAAACGCGTTTGGCTCAACTGATACGCCACATCGGCCAACATTACCAAGCGATTAGTCTGCCGGGCATTACTTTCTTCCGCTTTACGCAGTTTCAAATTTTCTGCTTCAATCCGCAGCCGCACCAGCTTGGCTTCCAAAAGCAGCAGCTCGCGCGCTTCTTCATACTCCTGTTGCTTCATCATCCGCATCCTTGTCTATCTCACCGCGCAAATACGCAATATCCGATCGAATATCCTGCAAGGTCTCAGCCACGCGACTTCCCTGCTCCCGATAATCTGCCGATACTTTGCGGAACAATACGGCAATAATCAGCAGGCTCACGAAGAAAATGCCGAAAAACACCCACAAAGCGGCCACATCCGACAGCACGCGGTTCAATCCGAACAGCAAACCGACCAAGCCCACCATCAACAGCGCGCCGGACAATACCAACCAAATCGCCAAACGGAACACATTCTCCGCCTGACGCGTCAAATCCAAGCTCAATACCTGCAAACGCAGCAACAGCAAATCCGCGCCCTGATTCAACAAAGCCTTGCCATGTTCAAAACGCTGGCGAATTCCCATCTCGATTATCCTTTTTTCTTAGGAAACATAAGGCTAAGGCCGTCTGCACGGCGCAATGAAATCCATGATTTCATGTGCACGCCTGTTCAGACGGCCTTAACATATTCGCATTAACGGCGGTTCAACAACACACCGACAACCAAACCGGCCAATGCGGCAAAACCCATCGCATAGTATGGTTTTTCATGTACCACTTCATCAGCGTGTTTGGCACCGCGTTTCAAGCGCGCACCTGCATCGGCTTCAAATTCGGCAAAACGCTCTTTACCTTCTTTCAAATGCTCCTGAGCCGCCTCTTCAAACTGCTCGTATTTTTCACGCGCACGCTCGGCATGATGGCGCAAACGCTCGCCGGCTTCTTCTTCAAAACGGCTCAAACGCTCTTTGGCCACAGCCAATTTTTCCTCCAATTTGGCTCGGGCTTTGCTACCCTCTTCCGAACCGGCTTCAACACCATTGCGGTACAATTCTTCCACATCATCCATCACTTCTCGGATGTCTTTCAGCAAAGCCTCGCGACGTGCTTCAAAATCGTGTTTTTTCATGCTTTTCTCCTTGATATAGGTTGATATGGTTACAGACTATTTATCTGTTAATAAATTATAACCGTTTATTCCAAAATAAACGTTAATTTAAATTAAATTAAGTGCTTATTCTGAAAACAATCCAATGGAATTTAAAAAAGGCCGTCTGAAAACTTCAGACGGCCTTTTCAATTCAGCTTAAAGACTTAAATTTTATGCCAAACCTTTTGCTTTCAACACTTCCAGCATGGTAGTACCCAACTCGGCAGGGCTGCGGGTGTAAGCGATACCGGCTTTTTCGAAAGCGGCGAATTTTTCTTCGGCAGTACCTTTACCACCAGAAATAATCGCACCGGCGTGGCCCATACGTTTGCCTTTAGGAGCGGTAACACCAGCGATGTAACCTACGACAGGTTTGGTTACGTTGGATTGGATGTATTCGGCTGCTTCTTCTTCCGCAGTACCGCCGATTTCACCGATCATGATGATGGCGTCGGTATCTGGGTCTTCTTGGAAGAGTTTCAGTGCGTCGATTTGGTTCATACCAGGAATCGGGTCGCCGCCGATACCGATACAGGTTGATTGACCCAAGCCCAGTTTAGTGGTTTGTGCCACGGCTTCGTAAGTCAATGTACCGGAACGGGAAATAATACCGATGCGACCTGGAGTGTGGATGTGGCCCGGCATAATGCCGATTTTGCACTCGCCTGGAGTAATCACGCCTGGGCAGTTAGGGCCGACCAAGCGGGTACCGTTGCCGTTGGTTTCCAAGTAACGTTTGGCTTTGAGCATGTCCAAAGTAGGCACGCCTTCGGTAATCACAACGACCAAGCCTACGCCTGAATCAACGGCTTCAACGATTGAGTCCAAAACAAACGGAGCTGGAACGTAAATTACAGATGCGTCCGCGCCGGTTTCTTTAACGGCTTCTTTCATGGTGTTGAACACGGGCAGGTTCAGGTGGGTTTGACCGCCTTTGCCTGGGGTAACGCCGCCAACAACTTTAGTGCCGTAAGCCAGAGCTTGTTCGGAGTGGAAAGTACCGTTTTTACCGGTGAAACCTTGAACCAATACTTTGGTGTCTTTATTAATCAATACGCTCATTCTTTTCTCCTTAGGCGTTTACGGCTGCAACAATTTTTTCGGCTGCGTCATTCAGGCCGTCTGCAGAAGTCAGTTTCAGACCTGATTCGTTCAGGATTTTCGCGCCGAGTTCGGCGTTGTTACCTTCCAAACGAACAACGACAGGAACGTTGACGTTGATTTCTTTAACGGCTGCCACAATAGCTTCCGCAATCATGTCACAACGTACGATACCGCCGAAGATGTTGATCAATACGCCTTTAACGGATTTGTCTTCCAAAATCAGTTTGAACGCTTCAACCACGCGGTCTTTGGTTGCGCCACCACCAACGTCCAAGAAGTTGGCAGGTTGGCCGCCTTTGAGTTTGATGATGTCCATAGTGGCCATCGCCAAACCTGCACCGTTCACCATACAGCCGATGTTGCCTTCCAGGGCAACATAGTTCAGGTCGAATTCGGAAGCTTTCAGCTCACGTTCGTTTTCTTGGGATTTGTCGCGCAATTCAGCAATTTTTGGCAGGCGGTAGAGCGCGTTGCTGTCGATACCGATTTTACCGTCCACGCAAGCCAGTGCGCCGTTTTCGCGAACTGCCAGTGGGTTTACTTCAAACAGGGCGAAGTCGTTTTCGACAAACGCTTTGTACGCGCCGGTCATCAGTTTGACGAACTCGTTGATTTGCTTGTCTTTCAAGCCCAGTTTGAACGCAACTTCGCGAGCTTGGCAAGGTTGCAGGCCGACCAGCGGATCAACGGTTACTTTGAAGATTTTTTCAGGAGTTTCGGCAGCAACTTTTTCGATTTCCACGCCGCCTTCGGTAGAGGCCATGAATGTAATGCGGCGGGTAGAACGGTCAACCACTGCGCCCAAGTACAGCTCGGTTTGAACAGGATACATGTCTTCGCAAACCAAAACGCTGTTGACAGGTTGGCCGTTGGCATCGGTTTGGTAAGTTACCAAGTTGGTGCCAATCAGGCTTTCAGCCACTTCTTTAGCTTCTTCGCGGCTTTTAACGACTTTTACGCCGCCCGCTTTACCGCGGCCGCCGGCGTGTACTTGTGCTTTGACAACAGCGAATTTGCCGCCCAATTTGTCGTAAGCTGCAGCGGCTTCTTCGCCGTTGTGTGCCAAAATACCGCCTTGTACGGGCAAACCGTAGCTAGCCAGCAGTTCTTTAGCCTGATACTCGTGTAAATTCATGGATTTCTCCTTAAGGTGAGTGGGTTTTAGGAATCGCCCTGCGGCCAATCCCATATTTTCAGACGGCCCTACTATTTACTGAAGGGCAACCACATCCGCGCCAGCAGATACATGGCTGCACCGCCTCCACCGAGAATAAAAAAGACGATGCCTTTTTTACGCGAATTCGGGCAGAGCAGATAAACGGCAAGGCTGAAACTGATAAACAACAATGCCACGCGCCAAACCAATTCTTTATCTTTGAAACGGTTGAGCGTATAAGTTTCGGTCATCATCACATACATCTGCCACAATGCGGCCATACACATGCTGATAATGCCCATCGGTATAAAGAAAATACCGACTATTTCTTTGTTCATAATGAATGTAAATGCTGTTTGTTTGTCTGACGGAATTATAAATCAGAAAACGGAGCTCTCGGAACATTCAATTTGTCGAAGGCCTTAAGGCCGTCTGAAAAATTTCAGACGGCCTTAATATCTATCAACCGTGCAAAGCGCGTTTGTCGGCCGCCAATGCAGCTTCGTGAACCACTTCGGACAAGGTTGGGTGGGCATGGATAATGCGGGCGATGTCTTCGCTGCTGGCGAAGAATTCGAGCGCAGTCACGCCTTCGGTAACCAATTCGCTGACAACCGGGCCGATCATGTGTACGCCCAAGATGCGGTCGGTTTTGGCATCTGCCAACACTTTAACCGTACCTTTGGCTTTGCCCATTGCCAATGCGCGACCGTTTGCACCGAAACCTGAAGTACCTTTTTTGTACTCCACGCCTTCGGCTTTGAGCTGCTCTTCGGTTTTACCCACCCAAGCGATTTCAGGGTCAGTGTAAATAACAAACGGTACGTTGTTGAAGTCGATATGCGGTTTTTGACCGGCAATGCGCTCGGCAACGGCAACGCCTTCGTCGCTGGCTTTGTGTGCCAACATCGGGCCGCGAACCACGTCGCCGATTGCCCATACGTTAGGCAGGTTGGTACGGCATTCGCCATCTACTTTGATAAAGCCGCGTTCGTCTTTTTCCAAGCCTACGGCTTCGGCGTTCAGGCCTTTGGTGTTTGGAATACGGCCGATGGCAACGATCAGTTTGTCAAATACTTCGGTTTTGGCTTCACCGGCGGCAGTTTCGTAAGCAACGGAAACGCCTTTGCCTTCAGATTTGATATCGCCGATTTTCACGCCCAATTCAATGTTCAAGCCTTGTTCTTTGGTGAAGTATTTGAAGGCTTCTTTGGCGATTTGTTGGTCGGTGGCAGCCAGGAAGGTCGGCGCAGCTTCAAGAATGGTAACTTCTGCGCCCACGCGGTTCCATACGGAACCCATTTCCAGACCAATCACGCCGGAACCGATCACGCCGAGTTTGGCAGGCACTTCGGTCAGGTTCAATGCGCCTTCGTTGTCCAATACGTTCACGTTGTCGATAGCAACTTGTGGCAGCGGACGCGGTACGGAACCGGTCGCTACGATGACGTGTTTGGCTTCGATAACGGTTTTCTCGCCTTTGTTATCAACTTCGATTTGGTAAGCATCGCCATTTTTACCGGCAAAGGAAGCAGTACCAAACAAGCTGGTTACTTTGTTTTTTTGGAACAGGAATTTTACGCCGCCGGTCAGCTTGGTCACGATGGCATCTTTGCGCTCAATCATTTTGGCCGCATCGAATTTTATGTCGCCGACAGTGATACCGTGTTCTGCAAAATCGTGTTGCGCAGCGTGGAAATGTTCGCTCGATTGCAACAGGGCTTTGGAAGGGATACAGCCTACATTCAAGCAAGTACCGCCCAAGGCAGGGGCATCGCCAGCTTTGTTGACGCCTGCATCGACGCAAGCGGTTTTGAAACCCAGTTGTGCAGCACGGATGGCGGCAACGTATCCGCCCGGGCCTGCACCAATCACTACTACATCATATTGAGACATCGTGTCATCCTTTGCTTTTGGCAGTATCTCAAAATAAAAACGATACTTTGTGTTTCTTTTTTATTTTGAATGACTGCGTTTTGATGGTTTTAAGAAAAGGCCGTCTGAAAGTCCATATCTGTCGATTCATTCGAATCAAATGTTTCAGACGGCCTCAATCGTTCGTTGAGCCTATTGTAGCACGATACTACATTACGCTACATCTAAATAAAAATTCAGACGGCCTTTTCATTAATAAATAAAAGGCCGTCTGAAACGATTACAGATCCAACAACAGGCGGGCTGGGTCTTCCAACGCGTCTTTAATGGCTACCAAGGTCAATACAGCTTCGCGGCCGTCAATGATACGGTGGTCGTAAGACAGAGCCAGATACATCATTGGACGGACAACAACTTGGCCGTTTTCAACCACAGCGCGCTCTTTAGTGGCGTGCATACCCAAAATCGCAGATTGAGGCGGGTTGATGATCGGGGTAGACATCATAGAACCGAAAGTACCGCCGTTGGTAATACTGAATGTACCGCCGGTCAGATCTTCGATAGCGATTTTGCCGTCTTTGGCTTTTTTCGCATAATCAACAATTGCTTGTTCGATGTCGGCAATGCTCATTTGGTCGGCATCGCGCAAGATAGGCACAACCAAACCGCGTGGGCTGCCAATCGCGATACCGATGTCGAAGTAGCCATGGTACACGATGTCTTTGCCGTCAACAGAAGCATTCACAACCGGGTATTTTTTCAGGGCGGCAACCGCGGCTTTAACGAAGAAGGACATAAAGCCCAGTTTTACGCCGTGTTCTTTCTCGAATTTTTCTTTGTACTTCGCACGCAAGTCCATGATTGGTTTCATGTTGACTTCGTTGAATGTAGTCAGAATAGCGTTTTCTTGTTGAGAAGCCAAGAGGCGTTCTGCAACACGGGCACGCAGGCGGCTCATTGGTACGCGTTCTTCAGGACGTGCGCCGGCAGGAAGTGTAACAGCAGGAGCAGCAGCTGCGGCAGGTTTGGCAGCGGCATTTTGTACGTCTTCTTTCAAGACGCGACCGTCACGGCCGGAGCCTTGCAATGCGTTTACGTCAACACCGGTCTCGGCAGCCAGTTTGGCAGCGGCAGGCATAGCGGCGTTGTTTTGTGCGGCAGCAGGAGCGGCGGCTGGGGCAGCTTCGGCAGGCGCGGCGGCTGGGGCTTCAGCAGCGGCAGTAGCAGCTGTATCGATACGAGCCAAAACTTGGTCGGCAACAACGGTTTCACCGTCTTGCGCTACGATTTCAACCAATACGCCGGCTTGTGGAGAAGGTACTTCCAAAACCACTTTGTCAGTTTCGATATCGATCAGGATTTCGTCACGGGCAACTGCTTCGCCAACTTTTTTCTTCCATTCCAAGAGCGTGCCTTCAGATACGCTTTCAGACAGCATAGGTACTTTTACATCAATAATCATTTTGTGTCTCCAATGGCCCTTTCAGACGGCCTGTTGTGTGTTTTTAATTCTGCATATGGGCATTCCGCCTGAGCAGCCTCAGACGGAATGCTGCTTGGCTTACAACGCTAAAGCGTCTTCAACCAATTGTTTCAATTGAGCAATGTGTTTGCTTGAGTAGCCCACTGCAGGCGAAGCGCTGCTTGGACGACCGGCATAAGACAGTTTTTGCTCTTCGCTGATAACGTCTTCGATGCGGTGGCGGATTTGGTAGAACGCACCTTGGTTTTTCGGCTCTTCTTGTGCCCAAACCACAGATTTTGCGTTCGGATATTTCGCCAGTTCAGCTTTAACCTCGTCGTATGGGAACGGATACAGCTGCTCAACGCGGACGATAGCAACATCATCTTCCAGTTTACGCTCAGCACGGCCAGCTTCCAAGTCATAGTAAACCTGACCGGCACACAATACCACGCGTTTCACGCTGTCGTTGCTTGCACGTTCTGCGGTATCGCCGATAACCGGACGAAAAGTCGAACCTTCGGTGAAGTTTTCCAGCGGGCTCATTGCACCTTTGAAGCGCAACAGGCGTTTGGACATGAAAATCACCAGAGGTTTACGGTATGAACCCAAGACTTGACGTTGCAAGATGTGGAACATTTGCGACGCTTCAGACGGCATGATGACTTGCATATTGTTCTCAGAACACAGTTGCAACCAACGTTCTACACGTGCAGAAGAGTGTTCAGGACCTTGACCGTCGTAGCCGTGCGGCAGGATGGTGGTCAGACCGCACAAACGACCCCATTTGGTTTCGCCTGAAGACAGGAATTGGTCAATAGTCACTTGTGCGCCGTTGGCGAAGTCACCGAATTGAGCTTCCCAAATGGTCAGCTTGTCAGGAGCGGAGCAGGCAAAGCCGTACTCGAACGCCATCACGGCTTCTTCGTTCAAAATGGAGTCGATAACCAGGAACTCGCCCATGCCTTCGCCCATATGACGCAGAGGAACATAAGTACCGTCGTCCCATTTTTCACGGTTTTGATCGTGCAATACTGCATGACGGTGTGAGAATGTACCGCGGCCGGAGTCCTCACCAGAGATACGCACACCATGACCTTTAGTCAGCAGGCTTGCGTATGCCAAGGTTTCGGCCATACCCCAGTCGATGGCTTGTTTGCCTGATGCCATTGCTTTACGCGCTTCAATCACACGTTTTGCAGTCGGATGCAGGGCAAAGCCTTCCGGTACGGCGGTAAACTTCTCGGTAAGACGCTCAATATCGGCGGCAGGCAAACCGGTTTCGATGTGTTCGCGCCAATCTTTGCCTTGGTATTTGCTCCAATCGATTTGCGTACGTTGGAAGTTGCTCAAAGTTGTTTGTTCAACATGTTCGCCTTTGTCCAAAGCATCACGGTAAGCTTGGATGTAACCGTCAGCCTCAGCTTGAGTTACCACGCCTTCGGCAATCAGTTGTTCGGTGTACAAAGCACGCGCACCTGGGTGTTGCGATACTTTTTTGTACATCATCGGTTGGGTCAAGGTCGGATCATCGCCCTCGTTGTGGCCCCATTTACGGTAACAGACAACGTCAACCACGATGTCTTTATGGAATTTTTTGCGATAATCCAAGGCAGCTTGGATGGCAAAGCAAACGCGTTCAGGATCATCGCCGTTCACATGGATAACCGGAGCAGAAACCATTTTCGCGATATCGGTACAGTGTACGGTAGAACGGGTATCGCGGGTATCGGAAGTCGTAAAGCCGATTTGGTTGTTGATCACGATGTGAACAGTACCGCCGGTGGTATAACCGCGTGTTTTAGACAGGTTGAATGTTGCTTGGTTAACACCCAAACCGATAAATGCGGAGTCACCGTGAATCAATACCGGCAAGACTTTATCGCGACCGTTTTCGCCCAAACGTTTTTGTTTGGCGCGCGCAGAACCTTCCACTACCGGGTTAACAATTTCCAAGTGTGACGGGTTAAATGCCAAAGAAACGTGCATCGGGCCGTGTGGCGTAGCGATGTCGGAGCTGAAGCCCATGTGGTATTTCACGTCGCCGCTAGGCAATTTGATTTCGGCACGGCCTTCAAACTCAGCGAACAAATCGCTGGGTTTTTTGCCCAAAATATTCACTAAAACATTCAGACGGCCACGGTGTGCCATACCGATGATGACTTCTTCCACGCCGTCTTTACCGGCGTTTTGAATCAGGTAGTTCAAACCGGCAATCGCGCTTTCGCCGCCTTCTACACCAAAGCGTTTTTGGCCGACATATTTGGTATGCAGGTAGCGTTCCAGAGTTTCGGCAGCAGTCATTTCTTTCAAGATACGGCGTTTTTGTTCAACGTTGTAGCTTGGAGTAGACAGTACGCTTTCAAAATAATTGCGAACCCAGCGGCGCTCTTCGGTATTTGGAATGTAGATATACTCTACCGCGATATGGCCACAGTAGGTTTGCTTGAGGTTGCTGATGATTTGGGACAGAGGCAGTTTGCTCTGACCGGAAAAATCGCCCTCGCCCATATTGAACTGAAGCGCCATGTCGGCATCTGACAGACCGTGGAATTTAGGATCGAGAGCTTCAATATTTTGAGGAGGAATACGTTTGAGCGGATCAAGTTGGGCTGCACCCACGCCTTGGATACGATAGGCAGAAATCAGTCGCAAAACGCTGACCTGCTTTTTCATCATTGCCTCATCCACACCGCCTGCGACGGCTGCGGCAATTTTCTTTTTAGCCAAAGTGGCAAATGATTCACGAATCGGTGTATGGGCAACATCGACAGCGACTGCGCCCGGCTGTTTACTCAAATCGGTAAAGTACTGTTTCCATTTTTCATCGACAGATTCCGGATTATCCAGAAACTTTTCATACAACTCCTCGATGTATGGCGCATTAGAACCAAACAGATAAGAGAAATTGAGTTTTTCGTCCATCATGGCGTGAGCTCTTTTCTTTAAAATATAAACAAAGGGTAGAATCCCGTGTTCTCCGAACGGAATTCAGGCCGTCTGAAATGACACTTTATTCTACCCTATTTCAAATCAAATTACCTGCTATCAACTTAATTAATTACGACCAACCTCATTGAAAACGGCAATTCGATTTTTTCAAACGACTTTTCAACAATATATTAATGTATTGTCTATTAGCGTTTATCTACCGGAACGTAATCGCGACGTTCTGCACCGGTATACAGTTGACGTGGGCGACCGATTTTCAGTGCCGGATCGCTAATCATTTCATGCCAATGAGAAATCCAACCTACACTGCGCGACAATGCAAAGATAACGGTAAACATTTCAGTTGGAATGCCCAATGCGGACAAGACGATACCAGAGTAGAAATCGACGTTTGGATACAGCTTGCGTTCAACAAAGAACGGATCTTTCAGTGCAATTTGTTCCAATTCCATAGCCAGCTTGAATTTAGGACTGTCTTCCAAGCCTAATTCTTTCAAGACTTCATAACAGGTTTCGCGCATGATGTTGGCTCGTGGGTCCATATTGCGGTATACGCGGTGACCGAAGCCCATCAGACGGTATTTACGTTGTTTCACACCTTCCATGTATGCGGCAACATTAGATACATCACCGATTTCGTCCAGCATCTTCAACACAGCTTCGTTTGCACCGCCGTGTGAGGCACCCCACAGGCAGGCGATACCGGCAGCGATACAGGCAAATGGGTTCGCACCAGAAGAGCCGGCCAAACGTACAGTCGAAGTAGAAGCGTTTTGCTCGTGGTCGGCATGCAAAATAAAGATGCGGTCGAGCGCGCGAGCCAATACTGGATTAGGTTTGTATTCCTCACATGGTGTCGCAAACATCATGTGTAAGAAGTTTTCAGCATAGGAAAGGTTATTTTTTGGATAATTGAACGGCAGACCGTTGGAATAACGGTAACACATTGCCGCAATTGTCGGGATTTTGGAGATTAAGCGGTAAATCGCAATTTTGCGGTGTTCCGGATTGGCAATATCCAAGCTGTCTTGGTAGAAAGCAGACAAAGCGCCAACCACGCCAACCATCATCGCCATCGGGTGCGCATCGCGACGGAAACCGCGGAAGAACCAAGTCAACTGCTCATGCAGCATAGTATGGCGGCTGACTGTGGCATCAAATTCTTTTTTCTGTTCAGGGGTTGGCAGTTCGCCATAAATCAACAGATAGCAAACTTCCAAGTAATCGGATTTTTCGGCCAGCTGCTCAATAGGATAACCACGGTAATACAACAGACCTTCATCGCCATCAATATAAGTGATTTTGGATTCGCAACTTGCAGTTGACACAAACCCGGGGTCGAAGGAAAACAGACCTGTATTTTTTGTCAACGCACGGATATCAACCACATCATGGCCGATACTTGCTTCCAATACTGGCAGTTCCAAGGTCTCTTGATTTGGGGTGGTGAGCTTGACTGATTTAGACATTCTTAAACTCCTTTGTAAGTTGGGGCTTTCGTTGCCGCCCAAGCGGCACGGTCCTTTTTTTCAGACGGCCTCAGTATGGAAAGAGCTTGTTCGGATTGGCATCGCAAACAAGCTCTATAATACGTCATGCCTGTCTGATTTTTTCAAGCATGGGAATCAGGTGTTTCTTGTCCGTCGCCGAATGTCCGTTAATCAAGGCAAGCAACTCTTGGTCTTGAAATTCGAGGATTTCGGAAAATTCGGACAACTCCTGATCACTCAGGTGCTCGAATTCTTTTTCCATAAACCTGCCGAAGATTAAGTCTAATTCCAACAATCCTCGGCGGGTTTGAAAACGGATTTTCCGTTTGGCAATATCGTCAAAAACCATCATTTCTTAAACGGCTCGTTTCAACATAATCTCTTTAATCTTACCGATGGCTCGGGTCGGATTCAAGTGTTTAGGACATACGTCTACGCAGTTCATAATGGTGTGGCAACGGAACAAACGGTATGGGTCGTTCAGATTATCCAAACGCTCGTTAGTGATGGTATCACGGCTATCTGCAATGAAACGGTAAGCATTCAGCAAACCGGACGGGCCAACGAATTTATCAGGGTTCCACCAGAATGACGGGCAGGCAGTCGAACAGCAGGCGCACAAAATACATTCGTACAAACCGTCCAACTCTTTACGCTCTTCCTGAGTTTGCAGACGCTCTTTGTCCGCATCGATAGGGTTATCGTTGACAACGTAAGGTTTGATGGAGTGATATTGTTTGAAAAATTGGGTCATATCCACAATCAGGTCACGGATAACAGGTAGGCCTGGCAGAGGACGGATTTTAACCGGCTGTTTCAGGCTGCGCAGATCGGTCAGACATGCCAAGCCGTTTTTACCGTTGATGTTCATACCGTCGGAACCGCAAATACCTTCGCGGCAAGAACGGCGGAAAGACAATGTATCGTCTTGTGCTTTCAGGCGCACCAAAGCGTCCAAAAGTTTAACGTCGGTTGGTTCCAACTCCAACTCGTAACGTTGCATATAAGGCTTGGCATCAACGTCCGGGTTGTAACGGTAAATTTCAAAACTCATTTTTTCCATGAGAAGTGTTCCTTTTCTCATAAACTGCCCAATGATTTTGTATTATGAATTCAAGCAGTTCAATGTGGGTATGGTTAGGTTTCAGACGGCCTTTAAGATAAAGGCCGTCTGAAAACTCATCAATAAACGCGTTTAGCCGGTTTGATGTATTCCACGCTCAAAGGCTTGGTATGTACCGGTTTGTAAGACAAAGTATTAGTATCTGAATGATACAGGGTATGTTTCATCCAGTTTTCGTCATCGCGCTCAGGATGGTCGTCTGACGCGTGCGCGCCGCGTGATTCTTTACGCGCTTCGGCGGACACCAAAGTCGCTTTCGCTACTTCAATCAGATTATCCAATTCCAAAGCTTCGATACGCGCGGTATTCCACACTTTGCTCTTGTCTTTGATTTCAGTACGTTTCACGCGCTCGGCAATCGCCATGATTTCTCGAACGCCTTTGCTCAGAATCTCATCGGTACGGAACACACCAGCGTGCAGTTGTACGGAGCGTTGCAGTTCGCGACGCAATGCATCAACGTTTTCACCATCGGTTTGGTTGTCCAAACGCTCGATACGTTGGCGGGTCAATTCACCGGCATTAGCAGGCAGAGGTTTCCAGTCGCTTTGCTCTTTGATGAATTTAATCATGCTGTCGCCGGCAGCTTTACCAAATACCACCAAGTCCAACAGGGAGTTAGTACCCAAGCGGTTCGCACCGTGTACAGAAGCACAAGCGCACTCACCTGCCGCATACAGACCTTTTACAGGTACTTCGTAATCTTCACCTTGCGGAACAACAACTTCGCCATGATAGTTGGTCGGAATACCGCCCATCATGTAGTGGGTAGTCGGCACAACAGGAATCGGGTCTTTAATCGGGTCGATACCGGCAAACTGAATGGAAATCTCGCGAATACCCGGCAGTTTTTCCATAATTTTTTCTGCACCGATATGGTCGATTTTCAGCAATACGTGGTCTTTGTTTTTACCGCAACCGCGACCTTCGTAGATTTCCATCGCCATCGCACGGGAAACCACGTCACGGGAAGCCAAGTCTTTTACGGTTGGAGCGTAACGTTCCATAAAGCGTTCGCCATCGGCATTCAGCAGAATACCGCCCTCACCGCGCACACCCTCGGTAATCAATACACCTGCACCGGCCACACCGGTCGGGTGGAATTGCCAGAACTCCATGTCTTCCAACGGAATACCTGCACGGGCACAAATACCCAAACCGTCACCAGTATTCATATAAGCATTGGTAGAAGAAGCATAAATACGACCGCCGCCACCGGTAGCAAACATCACAGCTTTAGCGTGGAAAATATAAACTTCGCCGGTTTCCATTTCCATGGCAGTTACACCGACTACGTCGCCGTTTTCATCACGAATCAAATCTTGCGCCGTCCATTCTACAAAGAATTGTGTATTGGCACGGACGTTTTGTTGGTACAAAGTATGCAACATCGCATGACCGGTACGGTCGGCAACCGCACATGCACGTTCTACTGCGCGTTTACCGTGTTCGGCAGTATGGCCGCCGAAAGGACGTTGGTAGATTTTGCCACTTTCCACACGGTCGAAAGGCATACCCATGTGTTCCAACTCAATTACGGCTTCAGGCGCTGCGCGACACATAAACTCAATCGCATCTTGGTCGCCCAACCAGTCGGAACCTTTCACAGTATCGTACATGTGCCAATCCCAACGGTCTTCCTGCACATTACCCAATGAAGCAGAAATACCGCCTTGAGCCGCTACAGTATGAGAACGGGTTGGGAACACTTTAGACAAAACAGCACAATTCAGACCGGATTTAGACAATTGGAGGGCTGCACGTAAACCTGCACCACCACCGCCAACAATCACGGCATCAAACTTGCGAACAGGAAAACCCATATTTACCCCCAAATTACTTTAACTGAATACACCAAGCAGCCTACTAACCAGACGATGGTGGCAACTTGTAAAAACAAACGTACGCCGAAAGGCTTAATGTAGTCCATCCACAAATCGCGGATACCTACCCATGCATGCAGGAATACAGCCAAGAAGCTCACTTGGGTAAATATTTTCACCCAGGTCTGATCAAAAAATGCCTGCCATGCCGAATATTCTTTAGGCAACGTAAACAAAACAACCAAAAGAACCACGGTATACACCAGCATGATGACCGCAGTTGCACGTTGCATTGCCCAATCGCGCAAACCGTAATGCGCACCTGTCAATTTACGCTCTACCATAACAAAGCTCCCAAAACGACGGTCAGAATCAAAGCGGAAGCAAATACAACTTTAGCAGTAGCACGGGCAGTATTTAATTCCAAGCCTTTATGCACATCCAAAAACAGAAAGCGGATACCGGCCAAAAAGTGGTGCATATATGCCCACAACAGACCGATAAGAATCAGCTTCACAAACGGATTGGAGATAGCAGAACGATATGCTTCAAACGACGCTTCGCGATCCAGCGTTCCGGAGAAGAAATACAAGAGAACAGGCAGCATCACAAATAAGCCGACGCCGCTGATACGGTGAAGAATAGATACAATCCCCGGTATGGGCAATCGGATATTCGGAATTTCCAAAAATACCGGGCGTGATTTGGCGGACATGGTCAGTTCCTCTAGATTTATTATCAGCTCAAAACCTATAGCTCAGCACTACAATAAGCTACATAAACCATAATTTACCTGTTTTATCTCATTTTGAACAGTGCAATTTATGAATGCTCTAATGATTTTTACCAAAAGGCCAATAAAATCAAATAATCATTCTTAGATTTTTTTTTGTGTGATTCGCCTTTTTTGTTACTTTCCTGCAATTAAGCCATCTCCCCCATCAAAGCACTTACGATAACATCATTATGATTTGAGAATTGTATCTATTATGAGATAAATTCTCACTCTTGATACCTAATCTTTACAAAGTCATAAACCATTCTTAACTTATTACCATTGCATTATCACCACTACTCTTACATAGTTATACATTCAAAGACATTTCATTCATTCCTAGATGGACTAAAATACAGTGCAATACCAATAATGTTTCCATACCTTATAAGGAGGCTGTATCATGACACACTCCCCTCATCAAAACACACCCAATCCGGAAGACTACATCCCCTCCTTCCGTCGCCGAAACTTGGACACATCCGGTTTTATGAAAAAACTCGGACGCTTTGCGGGCCGTCTGGGCAAACCTGTCGTCCGTCAACTTTATGCACTTTATTACCTTTGGGAATCCGAACACACGCCCAAACGGGCCAAAATGATTATTGTCGGCGCACTGGTTTATTTCCTCAGCCCTATCGACAGCATTCCCGACCTTCTGATTCCATTTGGCTTCAGCGATGACATTGCCGTCATTGCGTTGGTTTATTCTCAAATGAAAAACTATCTGACCGAAGATATTCAAGAGAAAGCCCGTCAAGCGGCTGACAAGCTGTTTGGTTCTTAATTGGATAAAGTTCGACTACACATATATAAATATAAGAAGAAGGCCGTCTGAATATTCAGACGGCCTTCTCGGTTTATGACTTTTTTATTTCAAAGGTTGCATACCCATAACTTCCATCAGGAAGTTGGTAAACGCAGGATTGCTTGGCTTGGTATCCATGTTTTTCCAACGTTGCTGCCAACCGCGCAAAGCACCTTGGATGTACTGTTTGGATTGCTCGGTAGTAATTTCACCACGTTGACTGTCAACGGCAGAACGCAGATAAACTTCGTACATACTGTCATCGACGGAGTTGCGTCCTACTTGTTGGATACGGAAGCGGTTCAAATATTGGGCAGCCTGGACTTTGGTCAGACTACCTTGGCTCACTTGGGTACTCAAGCGACGTGCTTCATCATGAATCTTGGAAACATCTGCCCAATGCGAAGGAGCCAAATGATAACCGGTAGCTGAAACTTGTGAATCAGCCTTAGGTTTCTTGACGTTGGTTGGTCGAACTGGCACTTCTTTCAATGTTGGAACATAAATCGATTCACAACCGGCAAGTGCCGCCACAGCAAGGATAGGAAGAATGTATTTTTTCATAATGCGCATTATAAGCATGATTCGTTGAAGAAACCAGCTTTTGAATAACGGTATTCAAAGCTCATTAACTGAATTACAACAGATTTCATACGATATCTCAAGCTCATACGCAAAAAAGGCCGTCTGAAAACGGCCTTTTAACAACAATCCTATATTATGCCAAATCTGCAAACAGAGGCGTAGAAAGATAGCGTTCGCCATACGATGGCAACAAGACAACAATCAGCTTGCCTTCGTTTTCAGGTTTTTTAGCCAGTTGCAATGCGCTCCATACCGCAGCACCGGAAGAAATACCTACCAAAATGCCTTCTTTTTCAGCCATAGCGCGCGCAGTTTCAAATGCTGCTTCGTTAGGTACTTTGACAATGCTGTCGTAAATAGCCGTATTCAAAACACTGGGGATAAAGCCTGCGCCCAAACCTTGAATCGGATGCGGGCCTTTTTCACCACCACTCAATACTGGAGAAGCTTCAGGCTCGACGGCCACGATTTGAACTTCGGGTTTGTGTTTTTTCAATACTTCGCCCACGCCGGTAATCGTACCACCTGTACCCACGCCGGCCACGAAAATATCAACTTGGCCGTCTGTATCACGCCAAATTTCTTCGGCAGTAGTTTTGCGGTGAACTTCAGGATTAGCCTCGTTATCAAATTGGCGCGGCATAAAGTAAGTATCTGGATGTTCGTCAACCAAAGACTGGGCTTTAGCGATAGCGCCTGCCATACCTTCGGCAGCCGGTGTCAAAATCAGCTCTGCACCGAATGCACGCAGCAGCATTTTACGTTCTTTACTCATGCTTTCAGGCATAGTAATCGCCAATTTATAACCGCGGGCCGCACACACCATTGCCAAACCGATACCGGTATTGCCGCTGGTCGCCTCAACGATAACGGTATCTTTATTGATTTTACCGGCCTGCTCCGCCGCTTCAATCATGGCTTCGGCAATACGGTCTTTCACGCTGCTGCCCGGATTGAAAAATTCAAGTTTAACGGCGATTTGCGCTTTCAAACCCTCGGTCAAACGATTCAATTTCACCAAAGGGGTGTTGCCGATCAGCTCGGTAATATTATTTGCAATTTTCATTTCCTGCTCCAGATTTAGATGTGATATAGCCTGCATATTAAACTCAGGCCGTCTGAAAAACCAATATCGAATATTTCTTTCATTATAACTTTTAGTTTGGATAAATTAATATCCGCCCCGTTCAAAAATCAAAGCCATGGCAACCACAGCCTGCATGACAACCGCAACCAACCAACCCATTTGCAGCTGAGTGGCACTAAACAAAGCCGCCGACTGCCTGCACACGACCACGCGGTGCAGATAAAACACCAGCATCAACACTCCCTGCAAAACAAACCAATAAATCGGTTTCAAGGCATAAATTTTCAGCAAGGCCGCCCATGCGAAAACCGCGCCTGCCAATGGCAAGATGAAATAAACCACGCCTGCCAAGAAAACAAAAGCCAAAGTCATGACAACATTGGAAACGGCAAATAAGGTTAAACCGGCATATTCACCTGCCGACCAAAACTTTTTGTCTTCCGTTTTACTGCAGTCATCGATAAAGAAGAAAATACTGGCGATTGTCAGATAAAAATGAGGGATGAACAAAGGGCCTGTATGCGTAAAGCCCCACATTCCGGGTAGCAAGCGCGCGCCCAGTGCCGAAATCCCCAGCCACAACAACACCGCAGCCCAAAGCCATTGAAACCGCTGCGCGCGAAAAATAAATGCCAACGATACCGCAGCATACGCGATGGCAAACCAAAAATCCAAAGAAACCATCATGAATACTGCAACTCGCCTTCAAAAACGGTTTCAGCAGGGCCGGTCATTTGCACATCGCCACCTTCTTCCCAACTGATAAACAATTCGCCGCCAGGCAGAGTAACACGCACAGGCGCACCCGCTTTCAGCAAGCCATTGCGCACGCCGGCCACCACGGCCGCACACGCTCCAGTGCCGCAAGCCTGAGTTTCCCCCACCCCGCGTTCAAACACGCGCAGGCGGACTGACAATTCATCTTCAACCTGTAAAAAACCGACATTGACCCGTTCAGGGAACTGCTCGTGCGATTCAATAGCGCTGCCCCAATACTCCACCGGCGCAGTCTCAACATCATCAACCAAAATCACCGCATGCGGATTACCCATATTCACGCAGCTTACCGGTACAGATTCCAAACCGACCAAGACAATATGTGTCAGCGCATCTTTATTTTCACCATGTGCAGGCACAAACGGAATTTCAGACGGCATGAAACGCGGTTTACCCATATTGACGGTAACCAAACCGTTATCCAACAGCTTCGGTACAATAATCCCTTTGGCCGTTTCGACCAAGATTTCCGTTTTATCCGTCAAACCCTTATCCGTGACAAAACGCGCAAAACAACGCGCACCATTGCCGCACTGCTCTACTTCCCGGCCATCGGCATTGAAAATGCGGTACCGAAAATCGACCGCATCAGAAGAAGGCTTCTCCACTACCAAAAACTGATCAAAACCCACGCCGCGATAGCGGTCTGCCCATTGGGCAAGCGGTGCAGCCAACGGATCAAAGTCCTGATTGATGGCATTGACCACCATAAAATCATTGCCCAAACCGTGCATCTTCGTAAATTTCAAAGTTTTCATTATTCATTCACATTCTTATTAAATCATTATTTCGGCACATTCTACACCAGAATGATATATTCGTTCCTATCTTGTTTTTCAGACGGCATTGAGCCCTTTTACCAATACTAACACCAGCCACCCTACAAAAATACTATACTTCCAACATTACAAACATTTCTTATTACAAGGATACACATTATGAAAAAAGTTCTCTTACCTGCCCTTTTGGCCGCTTCACTCAGCGCATGTACAGTCGGCACACCCGGCGTTTCCGTCGGCTTGGGCGTCGGCACCAGCATCGGCCGCCATGTTGGCTTGGGTACATCCATCAACATCCCTGTCGGCTTGGACAAAACCAAAACCACCAAAGACACAGATTCAGACGGCATCCGTATCTCAGAAGAACAAATCGTGACCTATTTTGATGCGCACGGTACACCCAGCAACAGCGCAGTCAAAGGCGGCTTCCATCGCCAATTGATCAGCAAACGCAACAACGAATATGTCGTCCAAGACTTTTACAGCGACAACAACCAAAAACGCACGGACCCCTACGTCCTCAGCCGCAACCAGCTGATGCAGTTCCGCGCCACGCCAAGCAACGGCTCGTTAACCACTTACGCCTACAACGGCACCGTGATGCAGCAGCAAGTGTTCCAAAACGGCAAATTGGTTAACGCCAAATACTAAAGGCCGTCTGAAACGGCTGGAAAGCATGTGAAACTTGATTACAAAATATTTTTAACATTCAAACATTTGAAATATTTTGCACCATTTTCTTAAAAATATTGATTGACACATTTTTTCCAGCCATTATAATACGCCCCATTCCCCGATAGCTCAGTCGGTAGAGCGACGGACTGTTAATCCGCAGGTCCCTGGTTCGAGCCCAGGTCGGGGAGCCAAATTTTAAAAGCCTGAACTTCTGTTCAGGCTTTTTTACATCAATCAGGAACGATTGTTCTTTCCCAAAGAAAGCCCTGAATCCTCATAAGACCTTTGCCAAGGTCTCTATCCACCAAACTGGCACGCCTTGCGCCCTACTCACTTCGTCTGGCGAACAGGTGCAAACAACCCGAAACCTTTTTCAGTCAGGTTTCGGGCTGTTTCGTTTTGGAATAAACGGCATCTTTTCAGACGGCCTTGTCCATCAAACTTGGCACATCATTTCACACACGGATTGTCTAAAACGACCGAGACATGGCGTTCGGCTTTGTTCATATACGTCATGTGGACTTTCTTGCCTTTGAATTCTGCTTCGATGACGGATTCCAACGAGACAACATCTTGGGGAAAACTGAATTTTTTGTCATTTGCAGCAATGAATTTGACGGGTTTGTCGCGAAATAGCGAGTAGAACGACACGCCTTTATTATCTGCGGTCACGGCGCATTGCGTTTTGCTGTCGGTGGCGATGACTGAGGAAAGCGTATGGGGCTTGTGGGTACGGTCGGCGAAGGTGGTGTAGGAATCATACGATCCTAAGCTAGTCCTTAATACGAAGGTATTGCCAAGCCACTCATGGCTAGTCCTGTCTTCGGGAAGATTTTTCTCGATGGCTTTTTTGCCTGCAAAGAAAGAGCATTCTTTGGTTTTGTGGTTGCAGACTTTTTTAACGCTGAACTGTTTATCCGGAGAAATAATGACGGTTTCGGCGGCAAAGCTGTTTGCGCTTGCTGCGGCGAAAATACAGCTTAAAAGAAGTGAGCGGATAGGAAGAGACGGTTTCATTTTGTTTGGTGTATCGGTTGGTTTTTAATATTGATTGAGCGGATTTGAATGCAATAAACACTCAATATGCCTGCGGCAGAATAACTGCCAATATGTTGATTTCAATCTGCAGAACAGATAATCCAAAGGCCGTCTGAAAACTGCTTTTTCAGCGTTTCAGACGACCTTTGTTTGCTTTGCAGCGCGGGTTTAGCGGAAGAAGTCGCCCATACCGGCAGGTAGGCCTTGGGTAAACGCACCCATGGTTTTATTGGTCGTTTCTTCGGCTTTTTCAGAAGCGGCATTGATGGCGGCCAATACCAAATCTTCCAGCATTTCTTTGTCGTCAGCGGCTTCTTGAATCAAATCAGGGCTGATTTCAAGTTTGCGGACAACGTGTGAACACGTCATCACCACTTTTACCAAACCATTGCCTGCTTCGCCTTCAACTTCAGTTTCAGCCAGCTTGGCTTGTGCTTTTTTCATGTTTTCCTGCATTTGTTGCGCCTGTTTCATCAGGCCGCCTAATCCGGCTTTTCCGAACATGTTTTACTCCTATGGGTTTGAATAAATGGGTTTCAGTCATGCCGTCTGAAAAACGCTCTTGCCTTTCAGACGGCCTTGTATATCGGTATTTTAAGAATGCCCTGCCAATTCTAAAGAATCCGGCAGCCATTGTGCTTCAAAGGTTTGTAAGATTTTCTGCGCCGTTGTATCTGCTTCCAGCAAATCTTGTGCCTGCTGCCGCCCTTCTTCTTGAATACGTTTGCGACGCATAACCGGCGTTTCCCAGCCTTTATCATCCTGCCAAGGCTCGGTTTGCAGCCTTAAATTGCCAAGATGGTAGGCCTCGCTCAACGTCTGGCAGATTTTATCCAGTCGCTCTTTATTGGCAGTGGCTTTGGCCTCATCCGTCAACGACAGCATGATTAATCCTGCTTCCGCAGCATAACTCGTCCATGCCGCATTTTGCGCCAACATCTGCGCCGCGCCTAACTTACGGGCGAAGCGTTCGATGATGCTGTGCCAATTCTCTGTTTTAAACTCAGGCAAAGGAGCAAACTGAAGCTCTTCTTCATCTCCCTCCTCTTCTTCAGGCTCAGCAGACGCAACCGGCTGCGGTACTTCCATCACATCAGCACGGTGTGAATCTTCATATGTATATGCTTCATCAAAATACGGAGGTGGAATTTCCTCATCTATGTGCGGATATTCTTCCGGCTCAGGGGCCGTCTGAACTTTTGCAACAGGCAATGGCTCCGCAGTTTCTTGCATTTGCGCCGTTTGAGTTTGAGGCGGCTCAGCCGATACTTGGCTCGGCATTTCCTCCCAAGGCGGTACATCCGCCTGTTGTTGAGCAGACTGAATAGTTTCTTCAGACGGCCTTTCAAGGGTATCCTGTTTGCTCGGAACAGCTTCTTTCTCAACCGCCGGTGCTGCTATCGGCTCAGATTTCGGCAGCTGAAAAGGCTTTTTTTCGGCCTCAGCTTTCTGATGATCGGAATGCAAATCCGTGTGTTCAATTTGACTTTGCGTATCGCAACCCGAAGCGGCTAATGGCGCAAATGCAAGCATGCGCAAAAGTGTCATGACAAAACCGGCATACTCGTCCGGAGCCAGCGGCAAATCCTGTTTTCCATGAATAGCACATTGATAATAAAGCTGAATCTGCTCGCCACTCAAAGCCTGACTTAATCGCAGCAAAGTTTCACGTTCAGGGTCATCATTCGCTAAGGCGGAAGGAATGGTTTGAATCAAAGCCAAACGTTGCAACAGCATGGCCAATTCTGCCAATGCGCTGTCAAAACCAATCGCTCTGGCAGACATTTCCTGAGCTTTTTCCAGCAAAGCCTCACCGTTTTGATTGATGATTCCTTCAAGCAACTCAAACAAGTATTGTTTATCGACCGCTCCGATCATTTGGCGGACATCTTGTTCGGCCACTTTACCCGAACCCATGGCAATCGCCTGATCCAAAAGACTCAACGCATCGCGCATCGAGCCGGCGGCGGCACGTCCTAAAAGCTGCAAAGCCTGCGGCTGATAAGGTACATTTTCACGATCCAGGACATGTGCCAAATGCTCGGCAACCTGTTGGGTTGTCATGTTGCGCAACACAAACTGCAAACAGCGGCTCAATACGGTAATGGGAACTTTGTGCGGATCGGTGGTCGCCAAAATGAATTTAACGTGTTCAGGCGGCTCTTCCAAAGTCTTCAGCATGGCATTGAACGCGCTTTTGGAAAGCATATGCACTTCGTCGATGATATAGACTTTGTATTTACCCGCAGTCGGCGCATATTGGGCGTTTTCCAACACTTCGCGGATATTGTCGATACCTGTATTCGATGCCGCGTCGATTTCCAATAAATCCACATAACGGCCGCTGTCGATTTGCGTACAGCTTTCACACTGACCGCATGGCTCGCCATGCACGGCATTTTCGCAGTTCAAACTCTTGGCCAAAATCCTGGCAATCGTGGTCTTACCCACACCGCGCGTCCCTGTCAGCAGATAGGCATGGTGCAGACGGCCTTCGTCCAGCGCGTTGCGCAGGGCTTTGACGACGTGTTCCTGACCGACCAAATCGGCAAAGGTTTTCGGACGCCATTTTCGTGCAAGAACTTGATAAGCCATGTTGTTTCTCTACGGGAAATAAATCGGAAGGCCGTCTGAAAAGAATTATCCGCTCTTCAGACGGCCTCAGAAAATGGCATATATTCTAGCATTTTTTTGATTTTTATTAAGGATTTTCTATCGAGCCTACAGCGACAGCATGTCATCGCAATGTTAGAATGCTACACAAATGATAAACAATTTGAAGCTCAAATCATTATGCCTGAAATCATACTACGCAACCAATCAGCCACTATGCAAGTCAATACAATGGGCGGATATATTGACTCCCTGATTCTAAAAGGACGGGAAGTCTTATTTCCGAAAACCAGCGTCCACGTGGGCGATGACACAAAATTACGCGGCGGCATGCACGTCTGCTTACCCCAATTCGGACCGGACAGTAAAAATCATCTGGCCCAACATGGTTTCGGCAGAACTTCAGACTGGAAAATCCGCCATCAAAATGAATCGGATATCGGCTTGAAATTAATCAGCACAGAAAAAGGCTATGAACACGTCGAATGGTTGCTTGATTACAGCCTGCCTAACGAAAATGAAGCCATCGCCATCCTAACCGTCTGCAATTACGGCGAATCGCCCGTCCGCACATCCCCGGGATTCCACCCCTACTTTACCGCCGTCGGTACACAATTTGATTTCAACGGCGCCCCATACGATGCCGACTATATCTCCCATACCAAATTTGTTTCCTCCGACCAGGATGCACACGTTGCATTTGACGGCTTGAAACTGGATATCCGCACCCACAATCTGCCTGTGTATGCCCTCTGGAGCGATCGAAACGGCCAATATACTTGTGCAGAGCCAACCGCAGAAGGCAATGCGTTTTTATCCCCTGCACGAGGCGGACAGTTTGTTTCAGGGCACAGCAAAAAACGTTACGCCATGAAAATCAGACTGACAGCTTAAAATGTTCTGTAAAAAAACCAAATACTTAAAAACCACCCCAAAGGGTGGTTTTCTTATGCCTCACAGGCCATTGTTATTGATTGCATTCGCAATATCGCGTACCGCTGTTACATACATACGGCTGTGATTGTATTGCCATACAGTGTAGAAGTTATTCAGGCCCAAATAGTATTCAAATACGCCTGGACTCGTTTCCAAAGCATACAACACAGCCTTTTCATTATCCGCAACAGCAGCTTGAGGCACCACACCCAAAGCTTTGAAATCTGCGACAGTGCGCGTCAAGGCAGTCTTCTCATCGATAATCGCCTGCAAGTGCGGAGTAATCGTCAGACTTACCGGCACAACCATCTTACCGCCTGTCTGCCAGCCATGCTGCTTCATATAATTGGCGACAGAAGCCGCCACATCGCCGACATTATTCCAAATATCGCGATGACCATCCCCATCATAGTCTACCGCCCATTTACGGTAGCTTGAAGGCATAAATTGCGGCATACCCATTGCACCGGCATAGCTGCCTTTGAAGTCAAAGACATTTTCTTTTTCTTCTTTTGCCATCTGCAGAAGTTCGCTCAACTCGTTTTGGAAAAACTCGGCACGGCGAGGATAATCAAAGGCCAATGTACTCAAGGCATCGGCAACACGGAAGCTGCCCGTATTTTTGCCGTAATTGGTTTCGATACCGAGAATTGCCACAATCAATTCGGCAGGTACGCCGTATTTGCGTGCCACATCATCGATTACGGCACGGTTTGCCTCATAGAATTGTCTACCGCCATTAAATTTGGCCGCACCAGAGTTACCCGTGCGGAATTCATACCAAGGACGCGAAGTGCTTGGGCGGTACATAATGGTAATAATGTTGCCTTTATACACCACGCCATTAAAGAAATTGCGCAATTCTTCCGCACTGAAACGGCGGTTTTTCACTTCATATTGGATAAACTGCTGAACGTTGACGTTCTCATTGAAACCGCTGCTGGCAACAGATTCAGCCGCAGCATCAAATACAGGGCGTTTTGCAGAGGAAACAGGTTCAACCGGTTTTGCCGTATCAACCGCAGGCTTTTGCGGGGTACTACATGAAGCCAGAGCCAAAGCAGCCAGACCCATCCCAAAGATTTTGATTTTATTCATAAATAATCTCTTTATTAAAATACTATGATAAATCCGAATACGAAAGAATATTCGTCCAACACATTATCTCTCTATGCCAACCGCCATACTTTTTAATCAGCCAAAAATATAAACAACTCGGCACTGATTTGCTTCGGCTCAAGCACATAAACAAGGCCGTCTGAAATCCAAGGAAACCCTTGATTTTCAGACGGCCTTGAATGAATCAATTACTCAGCGGCTGCAACAACAGCAACGGTAATTTTAGCAACAGCGTCAGTGTGCAGAGCCACTTCAACTTCGTATTCACCAACAGCTTTCAAAGGACCGTTAGGCAGACGTACGTTTGCTTTAGCAGCTTGGATACCGGCAGCAACAATCGCTTCAGCGATGTCAGCATTGGTAACAGAACCGAACAGACGACCATCAACACCGGCTTTTTGAGCAACAGTAATGGTTTGGCCTTCCAGTTTTTCTTGACGTGCTTTAGCATCAGCCAAGATTTCAGCTTGTTTGGCTTCCAATTCAGCGCGGCGTGCTTCGAATTCTTTCATGTTGGCTTCGGTTGCACGTTTTGCTTTACCGGCAGGGATCAGGAAGTTGCGTGCGTAACCGTTTTTAACGGTAACGATGTCACCCAAGTTACCCAGACCGCCGATTTTTTCTAACAGAATAATTTGCATGATTTAAACTCCAAAATTATTTGTGTTGATCGGTGTAAGGCAACAGAGCCAGGAAACGGGCACGTTTCACAGCAGTAGCCAACTGACGTTGGTAGTGTGCTTTAGTACCAGTAATGCGGGCAGGGATGATTTTGCCGTTTTCAGAGATGAAGTCTTTCAACAAATCAACTTGTTTGTAATCAACTTCTTGGATTTTTTCAGCCGTAAAGCGGCAGAATTTTCTACGTTTGAATGATTGACGAGCCATTGTCGTTTAACCTTTATATTCTTTAATGTTCTGTATGCGTAGTACCGGCTTGGGGAAGCGTTGGCTGCGTTGCGCCAAAAAACCTTCCGACTCGATGATAGCATCTTGCCGATACTGCCATTCTTCAGCCTGCTTACCTAAAATCCGTGCGGGGATTTCAAATTTAACCAGACATTTCTGTCCGTTTTCTTCCTGCCAAGACTCATGCTGCAACACAACATCTAAAACAGGAATTCCTGCCGGCGTATATCTCAAAGGCTGAACCTGCAAGATACGGGCGGTAAGCTTAATCAGATTGTTCAATCTTATTCGGCTGCTGCAACTTCTTCAGCTGCACCGTTCAGCAAGTTTTTTGCTTTTTCGCCGCCCAGCATTGGGGAAGCTTCAGTTACAGCGTGTTTTGTTTTGATGGTCAGGTGACGCAGTACGGCATCATTGAAGCGGAAAGCAGTTTCCAACTCTTCAACCACTTCAGGAGTAGTTTCGATATTCATCAAAACATAGTGTGCTTTGTGGATTTTATTGATTGGGTAAGCCAATTGACGACGGCCCCAGTCTTCCAAACGGTGGATTTTACCGCTGGCTTCAGTAATCATGGTTTTGTAACGTTCAACCATAGCAGGCACTTGCTCGCTTTGATCAGGATGAACGATAAACACGATCTCGTAATGACGCATGTTATCTCCTTATGGATGATTAAAAACAGCCTTTCACCATGCGAAGTAAAAGGCAAGGCAAAGAGGCTGAATTTTATCCGCATTTCTTAAAAAATACAAGTCTGAATTCAAAATCTACTTTCTTTTCAATCAAAAAACAACATTCGGCCTTATGGTTATTTCCTAGCAAACCACTCAACTATCTGCCAAAAATCTGCTAAAATCTGCCCATCCTAATAAATACAGCATCAGAAGGCACACAATCATGGCTCTTTTGCAGATTTCAGAACCCGGCATGTCCGCCGCCCCCCATCAACACCGCCTCGCCGTAGGCATTGATTTAGGTACAACCAACAGCTTGGTTGCCACCGTCCGCAGCGGCAGCGCAGTCTGCCTGCCCGATTCAGACGGCCGCGCCACCCTGCCTTCGGTTGTCCGTTATTTAGATGGCGAAGTTGAAGTCGGCAAAAACGCCCTTTCTGCCCAAAAAACCGATCCGCTAAATACAATCAGCTCCGCCAAACGCCTGATCGGCCGCACCCTTACCGACCTCACACAAGAGGCGCAATACCTGCCCTATCGATTTACACCCAATGAGCGCGTGGTCGAGTTAAACACCCGTCAAGGTGCGAAAACACCTATCGAAGTATCGGCAGAAATCCTCAAAGCCCTCAAATCGCGTGCCGAAGAAACATTAGGCGGAGATTTGGTCGGCGCCGTCATTACCGTACCTGCTTATTTTGACGATGCCCAACGTCAAGCCACCAAAGATGCCGCGCGCTTGGCAGGCTTGAATGTATTGCGCCTCCTCAACGAACCAACTGCCGCCGCAATCGCCTACGGACTGGACAACGCCTCAGAAGGCACGTTTGTCGTTTATGACTTGGGCGGCGGCACATTCGACGTATCCGTATTGCAACTGACCAAAGGCCTGTTTGAAGTTAAAGCCACCGGCGGCAACAGCGCATTGGGTGGCGACGATTTCGACCATCGTTTATTCTGCTACCTGCTCGAACAAAACGACCTTTCCAAACTCAACGAACAAGACAGCCAGCTTCTGCTTTCCCTTGTCCGTAGCGCCAAAGAAAAACTGACCACTCAAACCGAAGCCGTCATCGAAACCACACTTTCAGACGGCCATAAAGTTCATACCGTCATTACCCGCCAAGAGTTTCACCACCTGACGCAAAATCTGGTGCAAAAAACCATAGAGCCGGTCAAACAAGCCCTGAAAGACGCAGGCGTGACGAAAGCCGACATCCAAGGCGTGATTATGGTCGGCGGCTCAACCCGTATGCTGCACGTTCAACAAGCGGTCGCCACCTTCTTCGGACAAACCCCGCTGAACAACCTCAACCCCGACGAAGTGGTTGCACTCGGTGCCGCCATACAGGCAAACGTCCTTGCCGGCAACAAAACCGACGGCGAATGGCTGTTGCTGGACGTTACGCCTTTATCACTCGGCCTGGAAACCTACGGTGGTCTTGCCGAGAAAATCATCCCGCGCAACTCCACCATTCCTACCGCACGCGCGCAGGACTTCACCACTTTCAAAGACGGTCAAACCGCCATGACGATACACGTCGTACAAGGCGAGCGCGAACTCGTTTCCGACTGCCGCAGCCTTGCCAAATTTACCCTGCGCGGCATTCCGCCGATGGCAGCAGGCGCTGCGCGTATCCGCGTGACCTTCCAAGTGGACGCCGACGGTTTGCTGTCCGTTTCTGCACAAGAACAAAGCACCGGCGTACAGGCGCAAATCGAAGTCAAACCTTCCTACGGTTTGGACGACAGCACCATCACCCAAATGCTCAAAGACAGCATGAGCAACGCCGCAGAAGACATGGCCGCACGCGCACGCGCCGAAGCCGTAGTCGAAGCCGAAAGCCTGACCGACGCCGTCAACGCTGCTCTTGAATTGGATAGCGATTTATTGGAAGCCGAAGAATTGCAACAGATTCAACAAGACATTGCCGACTTGCAAGGCCGTCTGAAAGACGGCAAAGCCGAAGACATCCGTGCCGCCGTTGCCAAACTCAGCCATAGTACCGACAACTTCGCCGCCAAACGCATGAACCGCAATATCCAACGCGCACTGACAGGGCAAAGCGTTGATAATATTTGATGGTGGATGGTTTCAGACGACCTTTGATAAAAAGGTCGTCTGAAAAGATATCCTCTTACAAAAATAAAGGACAACAATGGAAAAAGCAGGCATTGTCTACCTGATGAAAACCGTCATCAAAGGTGTATATAAAATTGGTATTACTGACGAAAATAATTTTGAAATTAGAATGCGCCATTTGGAAAACAACGGCTACGCAAACGTTGCTGGATTAGAGCGCATTCTAGCCATTAAAACCGACAACTATAAAGAAAAAGAAACCTTACTTCATGAAATTTTCGGCAAAAGCCAAATAGGAGAAACTGAGCTTTTTGCAATTGATGAAAATCTTGTGAAAAGGCTTTTTCTCTCATTAAGAGGCGAAATTGTATTTCCTAAAAATGAAATAGCAGAGTTAGGTTTTGAAAAAACTGTCAAAGAACATCATCAAGAAAAAATCTTTGAAGTAAACAGAAGTGCATTTATCTCCTTTATTAAGGAAAAGCACCAACAAAATCCTTCCATATTAAGAAATCTCATCTCTTCAGAAAATGCATATAAACCCAAAAATTCCAAAGTCCGTTTATATAAAGACGAATACTTTGGGACAAGTGGATCAAAGCTAACCACTGAAATTGAAGAAGGTCTTCATATTTATACTACCTATTCAAAAGAAAATTTAGAGAAAGCTTACGCAGAATATTCAAATTTATTTGAATCACAATGAGACTCTGGCATCAAACCCTTATCCCGCTACTCCCCCGCGCCCAACTTTTAGGGCAGCATCGCGAATGCGCCGCGCTTCGCGGAGCGGGTTGGGGCAGGCCGCATGCGACGGTGAATTATGTCTTCACCCATTCGCCTTACAAGCTCTATCTGTATCACGCACTGATTATGGAAGAGATGGAAAAGCGCGGCTACAAGCCTGACGTTTTATGGAAAGACCCGTTGTATCGCGGTAAAGCCGTTGCCCCATACCACGCACACGCTGCTGAAACAGCTACTTCGCCGATTTATGTCGAACACGATGATGCCTACTTAGACGAATGCCTGGAAAATTTAAAAAGTAAAGGCATCATGTTATAAACCCATTTTTCAGACGGCCTGAATATTGAATATCCAAGGCCGTCTGAAACCACTTTAACCACAACCACTCTTAAACAACCGAGACAATAAAAATGCCAAAAATTACCGTACTCCCACACGCGACATTATGCCCTGAAGGCGCGGTTATCGAAGATGCACCGGAAGGCCAAACCGTCCTTGACGTACTGCTCGACCACGACATCGAAGTCGATCACGCCTGTGAAAAATCCTGTGCCTGCACAACCTGCCACGTGATTATCCGCAAAGGTTTTGACAGCTTGGAAGAACCAACCGAATTGGAAGAAGACCTGCTCGACCAAGCATGGGGCTTGGAAGCCGATTCACGCTTGAGCTGTCAGGCAGTCGTTGCCGATGAAGATTTGGTCGTAGAAATTCCTAAATATACGATCAACCACGCGCGTGAAGACCATTAAAACAAGGTTTAATGAAAAGGCCGTCTGAAACCATAAATTCATGGTTTTCAGACGGCCTTTTGGTTATGCAGCAAATTATTTGATATGAGGGAAAATAAAACGCATACGCGAAATCTGCATGGAGGCCACTTTCTGCGTAGCGGAGTAATTTTCAATTTTTTCTTGCATTCTGATTTGATGCACATTGCCGTTATAACGGGGAGCAGCATTCTGAGATTTGTTTACGGTCGGCAGCTCAGCCTCTGCCTTCAACGCTTCCTCCGCCTCAATGGCCGAAAGTGCAGCCTCATCTCTTACCAAACCGAAACGCTCGATAATGGCATTGGCTTCATCTATATAATGAGATTTGTCCGCGCCATTTTCCAACACTGCATCTTCAAGCACGACCGACAAATGCTTGCCGCAATTTTCGATACGCTCTGCGATACGCGAATAAACCATCCAACGTTTCAACCTCAACGCGCCTGCATCGTCATTGGGTGAAGCGGCATCCAGTTTAATCAAACCATAATGCTTGCCGTAATACAGACGGAACACCAGCTGCTTCAAACCTTCTGTTTCGTCCAGCATCCGATAAAATTCGCGAACCAACAACAGCAAACGGTCAAATGCGCCTGCTTTAGACAGATACTCCAGATCATCGGAAGCAAGCGCGTAAATCAGTTTGGACAGCTTGGCGTTGAGTGCGTTATTCATCTTTTTTCCTTTTATTTTTAAGCGATGGATTGTCTTAAGAGCCATTCCAAAAAATTTGGTTGCATAACAAAGTGTAAATTTTGCATGAAAACCAAATCATTCAAAACGGAATAGAAAGTATAAAACGGTAGATTCAAAGAGAATATGCCGTGAATTTTAAGTGTCTTGCTGTATTTTAACGCAACTATGCTATTTTGTTAAAAAATAGCGCCATCATTTATCTGCCAATCTTCCGTAAAACAATCTGGCAGTCCGACTTCTTCTTGATTAAAATAATTACTAATAGCCCAAACCCAATAAAGGAACACATCATGAAATGGACAGATACCCAACGCATCGCTGAAGAACTCTACGACTTACACGGCGACAGCATCGATCCGAAAACCGTACGCTTTACCCAACTGCGTGATCTGATTATGGCTTTACCTGAATTTGACGATGACCCGACGCGTTGCGGCGAGCGCATTCTCGAAGCCGTGCAACAAGCATGGATAGACGAAGCAGAATAAGCTTTCTTCCATTACATCAAACAAGACCTCAGGCTGTTTTTTCAGACGGCCTGAGGTCTTTATTAAATCTATTCATACAATTTCGGAAAATTTCGAAATTGACTCATGTTAACCTCAAATTTATTATGCAACCTGACAACAAATAAAAGATATGCAGAAGGTGCATAACCATGAATCACGCTCGAGAAATCGCCGCTTTAAACAACAGCCTTTCTGATTTGAAAGGCGACATCAATGTTTCGTTCGAATTTTTCCCTCCTAAAAACGAACAAATGGAAACCATGCTGTGGGATTCCATCCATCGCCTGCAAACTTTGCATCCGAAATTCGTTTCCGTAACCTACGGTGCAAACTCCGGCGAACGCGACCGCACTCACAGCATCGTTAAACGCATCAAACAAGAAACCGGCCTTGACGCCGCCCCCCACCTGACCGGTATCGACGCCAGCCCTGACGAGTTGCGCCAAATCGCCAAAGATTATTGGGACAGCGGTATCCGCCGCATTGTCGCCCTGCGTGGCGACGAGCCGCCCGGCTACGAGAAAAAACCTTTCTATGCCGAAGATTTGGTCAAACTGTTGCGCTCCGTTGCCGACTTTGACATTTCCGTAGCGGCCTATCCAGAGGTGCACCCGGAAGCCAAATCCGCACAAGCCGACTTGATCAATCTGAAACGCAAAATCGATGCGGGTGCAAACCACGTTATCACCCAATTCTTCTTTGACGTGGAAAGCTATCTGCGCTTCCGCGACCGTTGCGTGATGATGGGCATCGATGTTGAAATCGTTCCCGGCATCCTGCCTGTAACCAATTTCAAACAATTGACCAAAATGGCCCAAGTGACCAACGTCAAAATCCCAAGCTGGCTGTCTAAAATGTACGAAGGTTTGGATAACGACCAAGGCACGCGCAACCTTGTTGCCGCCAGCATCGCCATCGACATGGTCAAAGTCCTCTCGCGCGAAGGTGTCAAAGACTTCCACTTCTACACCCTCAACCGCAGCGAACTGACTTACGCCATCTGCCATATTTTGGGTGTGCGCCCCCGTTAATAAAACAGACGGCCTCCCCATTCTGATTTACAATATCGAACATTCAGGCCATACCGGCCTGATTAAAAATTCCAACTAGGAGAGTTAACATGACAACATTGCATTTTTCAGGCTTCCCACGCGTCGGTGCCTTCCGCGAATTGAAATTCGCACAAGAAAAATACTGGCGCAAAGAAATCAGCGAGCAAGAATTGCTGGCTGTTGCTAAAGACTTGCGCGAGAAAAACTGGAAACACCAAGCTGCGGCCAACGCTGATTACGTTGCCGTAGGCGATTTCACTTTCTACGACCACATCCTCGACCTGCAAGTTGCTACCGGTGCCATCCCTGCCCGTTTCGGCTTCGACAGCCAAAACCTGTCTTTGGAACAATTCTTCCAACTGGCCCGTGGTAACAAAGACCAATTCGCTATCGAAATGACCAAATGGTTCGACACCAACTACCACTACTTGGTGCCTGAATTCCACGCCGATACCGAATTCAAAGCCAACGCCAAACACTACGTTCAACAACTGAAAGAAGCCCAAGCTTTGGGTCTGAAAGCCAAACCGACCGTTGTTGGTCCGTTGACTTTCCTGTGGGTTGGTAAAGAAAAAGGCACTGTTGAATTCGACCGTCTGAGCCTGTTGCCTAAACTGTTGCCTGTTTACGTTGAAATCCTGACTGCTTTGGTTGAAGCAGGTGCCGAGTGGATTCAAATCGACGAGCCTGCTTTGACTGTTGACCTGCCTAAAGAATGGGTAGAAGCATACAAAGACGTTTACGCTACTTTGAGCAAAGTAAACGCCAAAATCCTGCTGAGCACTTACTTCGGTTCTGTTGCCGAACACGCCGCGTTGTTGAAAGCACTGCCTGTTGACGGCCTGCACATCGACTTGGTACGCGCGCCTGAGCAACTGGACGCATTTGCCGACTACGACAAAGTTCTGTCTGCCGGCGTTATCGACGGTCGCAATATTTGGCGTGCCAACCTGAACAAAGTTTTGGAAACTGTCGAGCCTCTGCAAGCCAAACTGGGCGACCGTTTGTGGATCTCCAGCTCTTGCTCTCTGCTGCACACTCCATTTGACTTGTCAGTTGAAGAAAAACTGAAAGCCAACAAACCTGACCTGTACTCTTGGTTGGCATTCACCCTGCAAAAAACCCAAGAATTGCGCGTTCTAAAAGCCGCATTGAACGAAGGTCGTGATTCTGTTGCCGAAGAACTGGCCGCCAGCCAAGCTGCTGCCGACTCCCGTGCCAACAGCAGCGAAATCCACCGTGCAGACGTTGCCAAACGCTTGGCCGATTTGCCTGCCAACGCAGACCAACGCAAATCTCCATTTGCCGACCGTATCAAAGCGCAACAAGCATGGTTGAACCTGCCTCTGCTGCCGACTACCAACATCGGTTCTTTCCCACAAACTACCGAAATCCGCCAAGCACGTGCAGCCTTCAAAAAAGGCGAACTGTCTGCCGCCGATTACGAAGCCGCGATGAAAAAAGAAATCGCCTTGGTGGTTGAAGAGCAAGAAAAACTGGACTTGGACGTACTGGTACACGGCGAAGCCGAGCGTAACGACATGGTTGAATACTTCGGCGAACTGTTGAGCGGTTTTGCATTCACCCAATACGGCTGGGTACAAAGCTACGGCTCACGCTGCGTTAAACCACCTATCATCTTCGGTGACGTAAGCCGTCCTGAAGCCATGACTGTTGCTTGGTCTACTTACGCACAAAGCCTGACCAAACGCCCGATGAAAGGTATGTTGACCGGCCCTGTAACCATTCTGCAATGGTCTTTCGTCCGCAACGATATTCCTCGCTCTACCGTGTGCAAACAAATCGCACTGGCTCTGAACGATGAAGTATTGGATCTGGAAAAAGCCGGCATCAAAGTCATCCAAATTGACGAACCTGCCATCCGCGAAGGTCTGCCTTTGAAACGTGCCGATTGGGATGCCTACCTGAACTGGGCCGGCGAATCTTTCCGCCTGTCCTCTACCGGTTGCGAAGACAGCACCCAAATCCACACTCATATGTGCTACTCCGAGTTCAACGACATCCTGCCAGCCATCGCCGCTATGGATGCTGACGTCATCACCATCGAAACTTCACGTTCCGACATGGAGCTCTTGACTGCGTTCGGCGAGTTCAAATATCCGAACGACATCGGCCCAGGTGTTTACGACATCCACAGCCCACGCGTACCGACTGAAGCTGAAGTTGAGCACCTGTTGCGCAAAGCCATCGAGGTTGTACCGGTTGAACGCCTGTGGGTTAACCCAGACTGCGGCCTGAAAACACGCGGCTGGAAAGAAACTCTGGAACAACTCCAAGTGATGATGAACGTAACCCACAAACTGCGTGCCGAACTGGCTAAATAATGTGAGTTAGATGAAAAGGCCGTCTGAAAATTTTCAGACGGCCTTTTTTTATTTATCGATATTTAAACCATAAAGATTAAGGCTTCAACAGCTTACAAAATCCCTGTCGTTGTATGATGTTCTTCCACTCCTGATGTATACACATTTTTAGTATGGTGATATACAGTCTCTTTAGTCGTTTCAACAATATGGTTGGCTTCTGACAAAATATCGCTCAATGCAACTTTACTGCCGGTCGTATTCACCTTTTTCAGTGCTTCGCCGTTATGGCTATTGCCTTCTGAATACGTTTTGATGTCGTTTTCAAAGCGCAGCCATGAACCATACAGTTCGCCTTTGATGTCCGTCATGATTTTATTGTTGGCTACATTTAAAGATGCCTTGCCCTTAGGGTTGGTGCTGTGTACGTCTACCAAAGCATCATTCAGGGTACCACCAAGTTTCAATGTGTTATTGGTGATGTTGTACTCTTTGGCATTGCTTTTCAAATAAGCAAATTCGACATAGCCGTCCGATTTTTCACGTACGGAAATTTTGTTGTCGTGAATCGTCACCGCACCATGCATCGCGACATTGCCATGGTGTTCTTCCACATAAACCGGTACCGCGCCTTTCATAATCTTGCCAATATCGGCATCGTTGCCGCTGATGGTAATGGTACCGCTGCCAATGCCGTTTTTAGATAAAACGCGGTCGTAGGTATCGTTGATGACGGCAATCAGATATTTGGTGGATTCACCGCTGATCTTGTTGTTTGCCATATTGAGCGTGTAATCCATTTTGCTTTCATGGTTACGGAACTCAATCGCGTAGGTCTGAATATTGTTTTGATAAACCGTCAGATTTTTAATGACATTATCGCTAATATCGAAATAACCTTTATCAGCCGAGTGCAAATCTTTGTATTGGGTATTGGTTTGCACCTGAATCCCTGAATACATGTGGTAGTACTTGCCTAAGTCATCATCAACATTCAAACGGAAGCTCGGGTCTTGGATAATGGTATTGCCGGTAATTTTGACTTTATCCATAGAAAACTGGCGGTTGTAGGCAACGATGCCATACAGCCGGTCACCCGTTAACACATTGTCTTCAATGACAATGCCTGTACCATCATGCACATCCAAGCCTTTGCGGTAGTTGTGGTCGGTTGTGTTTTTACGGTATGTGATGCCGTAATTGTAGCTACCCGCAGCCACAGCCATACCGTAGCCGGTACCGCCGTCCGCTTCGTGGCCATTCCAATCCAAACGGTTGCCCTCGCCGATAAAGTTTTGTTGGAAACCGATCAGCGCACCGGCAACGCGGTTGTGGTGCAGATATGAATCAACAATACGGTTGTTTTCACCCAAAGGCAGCGCTTCATATTTTTCATCAATTTCGCCGCTTTGTACGCGCGCTTTAAAGGTCAGCTTTTGACCGTTTTCCGTTTCCAAAGAAGCGGTCGACGTAAACATCACACCAGCACGATTAGCACCGGAAACCTCTACTTTGCTGATTAAAGTATTGTCCGCATCGTTCACCAAAATGCCGTTTACCTTGCCAAAATAGCTTAAGCCTTTGCGGTAAAAATCAGGGTTGGTATATTGAACCGACAAGTCGGCAATGGTTTTATTGTTTTGTCCATCAACCAAAATACCGGCAAATTCGCGGATATCGTCATGGTTGGTGTCCGGATTGAATACGCCCGTCTGCGCCTTATCAAACGTTATTTTGGTTTTGCCCATCCCCGAGCCAAAAAAACCGCGCGCGCCGGAAACGGTTTTATCCATCACAATCTGGTTGGAAATATAGTAGGTACCATCCAAGAAGACCATGGCTTTTTCTTTATGAGCCGCTTCTAAAGCCGCTTTAAATGCCTGAAGGCTGTCTTTTTTACCCTGCGCATCGGCACCAAAATCATTCACACGAACATAATTACCGTAATCTTTAGATTGATACACGCGGTATTTTCCAGATACACCGGCCCTACTTTCGGCATGATCGTTAATTTTGTTTTCTTTGCCTGAGCTGAGGTGGCTATCGTGACTCATGGCTGTTTTTTTGCCGGAAGAAACACTCGTGATTTTGTTATGGCCGTCTGAATCGTTCAAATTCTTTTTATGGGTAATTTCGACTGTTTCTTTTCCTTCAGCAATTCTGTCTTCCGCCTCTTTCTCTTTGCGGGCAGCTTCTTGTTTGGCTTTACGCTCTGCAATCGCTTTTTCGACTGCTGCTTTATGCGCTTCTTTTGCGCGTTCAACCGCCTGCGCTTTGGCTGCAGCGACTTCGGCTATTTTTTTTGCTTTAGCCTCTTCGTAAATTCTTTGCCTTTCAGCCAGGACTTTTTCCATCGATTTATTGACTGGTTTGGCTGCCGTTGCTTGATCGGTAGCGGCAGGTTTATTTGTTGCTTTAGGCGCAATGGTGTTTTTACTGGAAACGCTGCTTGCAGAAGCAACGCTGGCCCGTGCGACATGCATTTTTGTCACAAGGCCGTCTGAAGATGATGAAGTGCCGCCCAATCTTACTGCCTCAGCTACATGAACTGTCTCTCTCGTTACAGTGTTTTTACCGCTTAATTGCTTGGGTTCTGGAAAAACCGACGGACTATCCCCCCAATTTTGAGTGTGTATCCATTCTTTTAGCGGAGAAGATGATTCGGAAGTGGTTTCAGGAGTTGAGGAGCCGTGAAGAATATGGGTACGGCCAAGAGGAGCAAGTTTATGTGACATAATCAGCGTATTTCCTTGTATCAAATATCGTCCTTTCCCACCGCACAAGCGTGCAACAAAAAAGTTCGATTGAATAAAGAGGTAAGACGGATTCTGTCGTAACAGCAATTGCCTGTATAAAGGCCAAACTGAAGCCGGCCACTTTGAGAAACTCGGCAGCGTTTCCCCTTCTGCCGATTTTCTGATTGGAAACGGTAATGGTGTATGGACAGAACCCTTGGATGACTTTTATAGGCAATCTGTCCGCGTACCATGTATCCGGTTATTTTTGACGGAAATGTATCAGAGTCCCTTTTTAATTGATTAGTTCATCCAAAGTTAAGTTATTTTTGATTTTTATAGCAAAATAAAAATGGTTTTATCTTGTATTGTTTTCCTTTTTGGCGTGACAGAGTTAATCCCGCGAAGCCAAAAAGGAGGGGAATTCTAACACAATATGTTTTTAGCATTCCCCATTTAAATAAATTTACAAAATATACAAAATAAATATCTATAAATGTTTTTAACTTCATTGAAAAATCAATAAAATTCGATATTTTCAATGTGAATTTTTACAACATAATTGCGCATTATATACCGATTATCTTAAAATACTACCGCTTATTTGCAAAATTTAGTATTTTATTATTGTTTCCCCCATCTAAAATCCAATAAAAAAAGGCCGTCTGAAAAAATATTTCAGACGGCCTTTTATATTCACTGCGTTCTACTTAACAAACTTCGACCAACCAGCCGTGTTTGTCTTCTGTCAAACCGTATTGAATGTCCGTAATTGCCTTACGGATTGCATAACCGCGCTCTTGGCTCTTCACTTCGATTTCTTTGCCGTCAATCACGAAAGAAGTTACCGGAGAAATAACCGCAGCCGTACCGGTCAGAATCGCTTCCGCACCATTCTCAATCGCAGTTTTCAGCTCATCGACAGTAAAGTTGCGCTCGGTAACGGTGTAGCCCAAATCTTTGGCAACAGTCAATACAGAATCGCGGGTAACGCCGTGCAAGAATTCGTCGGTCAACGGTTTGGTAATGATTTCATCGCCGTTAATCAGGATAAAGTTAGACGCGCCGGTTTCCTGAACGTCGCCATTCGGACAGAACAGCACTTGGTTTGCACCATATTCGGCTTTGGCTTTCAACACCCAAGGCATGGCGGAAGCGTAGTTGCCGCCGCATTTCACACGACCCATATGGGGGGCGCAGCGGATATGTTCGGTTTCAACTAAGATTTTAACAGGCGAACCGGCTTTGAAATAGTCGCCGACAGGAGAAGCCAGAATGTACAGCAAGGCTGTTTCGGAAGGAGAACCAGCTTTGCCGATCACAGGGTCGGTACCGATCAAAGTCGGACGCAGGTACAAAGCGGCAGGCGCATCAGGGATTTCCTCGGCAGAGCGTTTGACCAATTCAATCAAAGCATCCAAATAAGCCTCAGTCTCAGGGCGCGGCAGATGTAGAATATCCGCACTTTGCTGCATGCGCGCGATATTGGCGGTCGGGCGGAACATCACGATTTTGCCGTTTGCCTGACGGAATGCCTTCAAACCCTCAAAACATTCGCTGCCGTAATGCAAAGCATGTGCGCCGGGGGCGAGTGTCAGGTCTTTGGAAGATTGCCATTCTACCGGTTGCCATTTACCTTCACGATAAGCGATAACGGGCATTTCAGCGTGGAAAACGCTGCCGAATACGGCTGGGACTGGTCTGCTCATGATGATTGCCTTTCTTATTCTGATGTGCAAAATAAATTAATTAATTAGAGACTGAACAATACGCCTTTCAATATGGGTTTGACAAGTACCCGTCAGCATTAAAGATACCCTTTCCATGCCGTCTGAAACATGCCGTCCTATCCGAAATCCGGCAAATCGTTTAAACTGATACCATTTTTCAGACGGCCTGCCCCAACCGCAGCCAACCCGGAGTAACCCATGAAACTCATCTATACCATCATCAAAATCCTGATTCTTCTTGTTTTCCTCCTGCTGGCCATCACCAATACCCACACCGTATCCTTCTTCTACCTGCCCGGCCAAAACGTCAATCTGCCGCTGATTGTCGTGCTTTTCGGTGCATTTATTATCGGTATCGTGTTCGGTATGTTTGCCCTCTTCGGCCGTCTGCTGACCCTGCGCAGCGAAAACAACCGCCTGCGTGCCGAAGTGAAAAAATACGCCCACCTTTCCGAAAAAGACCTGACCCCAGTCAAAACCGAAACACCGGCAACGACTTCCGAAGCCACTCCCAAAGCGTAACGCCACCAATCAATAAAGGAATACCATGGACAACGAATTGTGGGTCATCTTACTGCCCATCGTCCTCCTCCCCGTTTTCTTCGCTATGGGCTGGTTTGCCGCGCGCATCGATATGAAGACCGTCCTGAAACAGGCCAAAAGCATACCGGCCGGCTTTTACAAAAGCCTTGACGCCCTCGTTGACCGCAACAGCGGCCGCGCCGCGCGCGAATTGGCGGAAGTCATCGACCAGCAGCCGCAGTCATACGATTTGAACCTGACCTTAGGCAAGCTCTACCGCCAACGCGGCGAAAACGACAAAGCCATCAATATGCACCGCGCCCTGCTCGATTCGCCCGACACCGTCAACGAAAAACGCGCGCGCGTGCTTTTTGAATTGGCGCAAAACTACCAAAGCGCAGGCTTGGTGGACCGTGCCGAACAAATCTTCCTCGGTTTGCAGGAAGGCGATATGGCACGCGAAGCCCGCCAACACCTTTTGAGCATCTACCAGCAAGACCGCGACTGGGAAAAAGCCATCGAAATGGCGCAGCTCTTGAGCCATGACGAACAGACCTACCAGTTTGAAATCGCCCAGTTCTATTGCGAAATCGCCCAAGCCGCGCTGTTCAAATCCAACTTCGACGCCGCCCGCTACAATATCGGCAAAGCACTCGAAGCCAACAAAAAATGTACGCGCGCCAACATCATCCTTGGCGATATCGAATACCGTCAGGGCAATTTCCCTGCCGCAGTAGAAGCGTATTCCGCCATCGAGCAGCAAAACCACGCCTATTTGAGCATGGTCGGCGAGAAACTCTATGAAGCCTATGCCGCGCAAGGCAAACAGGAAGAAGGCCTCAATCGCCTCATCGGCTATATGCAAACCTTTCCCGATCTTGACCTGATCAACGTCATCTACGAAAAGGCTCTGCTGCTCAAAGGCGAAACCGAAGCGGCGCAAATCGCTGTCGAACTCGTCCGCCAAAAACCCGACCTCAATGGCGTGTACCGCCTGCTTGGCTTGAAACTCAGCAGTATGAATCCGGAGTGGAAAGCCGATACCGATATGATTCGTTCCATTATCGGCCGCCAGCTGCAAAAAAGCGTTATGTACCGCTGCCGCAACTGCCACTTCAAATCCCAAGTCTTCTTCTGGCACTGCCCAGCCTGCAATAAATGGCAAACCTTTACGCCGAATAAAATCGAGATTTGATAAAGCGTTAAGCATTAAAAAAAGGCCGTCTGAAATCTTTTCAGACGGCCTTTTTATTACGAAGCAAAATATCAAAGCGGTTCAAAACACAGCCTTACACACCAGCAATATTTGCTCAACAACGCTGCTCTGCCCATGCCAACGCCGCTACAATCTGCGCCTCAATATCGGCATTAAATTCGCCGGTACGGTACGCATCGCGCAATTCTGCGCGACGGGTTTCATCTGCCGCAATTTGGTTTAACACCACTTGTGGAAACTCGTTAAACACAGGCCCGGCCTCTTCATGACCCATCAAAAACAGCGCAGGAATTTTTTGATTGGCGCGGACAATTTCCTGTTGGCGCGGATTATTAAAACGGCTGCTGTCGTCAAAATCGTTGCGGGCAATATAGTTGACGCGGATATTGGGGTTCAACTCCGCTATTTTTTGAATAAACGGTACAAACACGCGGCAATCTGGGCAATATGGCGCAGCGGCAAGCAGCCAGTTTTGTGGACGGCTGATCTTTTCAATCGCCGCTACCGTTTGCGCCGACAGCTCGGTCGCCTGATAGAGTTGCTGCTGTTTCAATTTGTCTTCTTCGGTATCAAAATCCAAATATTCTGCATAAGTAGCCATGCTTTACTCCTGTTCTGTTGTATCGATTTTCCCTGCCACGCCGGTCAAAAGTGGCGCAAGCAGATTGACGACGAGGTTTTCAAATAGCGGCTCATCAAGAGGCGACTCGTCCGAATGACCGAACACCAGCTTCACTTCGGTATATTCTTTCTGCCCTTTGCTCATTTTATTGCCGTTAAAAACCTCATGGGCTTTTCTCAAGGCAGCATCCCAATCCTCTTTCTTGTTGTACTCCTCCGCAGCGGCAAGACTGGTTTTAGCGAAAAACGGCAAGGGGGTATTTTGTCCGATTCGGAAATATACCAACCATTCTTTCAAAAGTTCTTTTGCTGTTTGTTGCTCGATGGCAGCATAGGTTTCGGCCTGCCCCAAGCTGACAATATAGGTTTGTCGATTTTCAACGGATTTAGGGGCGACGGCGCAAAAAATCAAATGCTCCAATAAACGGGCAATGCGGTTGGGTGCATTGTCTTTTTGATTTAGGAACACAATACGGCCGCATTCGTAAAGATTGCTGACGGTGCCTTGTAAAACCAAGTCGTCAAAGGATTCTTCATAAGGTTCAGACGGCCTTTTGTTACTGCGTATCAGCTCGGCATCTACGTTTTTCGCAGATATCTGATACTGCTTCTGCCACAAGCCGCCCAACTCGCCTACCGGCATCAGGCTTTCTGCATTCAGCCGAATGGCCGTATCTTCAAAATCTTCCCCTTTGCGCCGCGCATCCAAATAGGCATCGGCAATCCGGCCTTCATGTTGCGGCTCAAACGGTTCGGCAGATTCCCATGCGCCGTCCAGATACGGCTGATCCCAGCTTAAATTTCTCTTCAGCCAAACTTTGACAGGGTTGCGCCAAAAACTGATGAGCTCGCCCTGCTGAATGGTTTTGCCCGGCTCTTCCTGACTTAAAGCCTCAAGGAAAAACGGCTGCGCTTCCGCTTGCGGCTGGCTCAACGCATCGGCATAATCTTGGCGCGTACTGAAGAGGCCGTCTGAAAGCGCGTCCTTTTGGAAATAACGGCGTGAGAACGCCTGCAAAGGATGATGTTTCACCCATTTCTCCGACAACTCGCGCCCGCTTTTCCCTGTCATGGCGGCAATGGTATCCAGCAGCTCGCTGATTAACGAAGACGGCGCAAACTCGGCATCATTGCGTATATCGCGGCCAATATAAGACAAATACAGCATTTCGCGCGCACTGATTAAGGCTTCGAGGAAGAGATAACGGTCGTCGTCGCGGCGGGCGCGGTCGCCTTTTTTCGGATGTTTGGCAATCAAATCGAACACCGCCGCTTTGGTATTGCGCGGAAAATCGCCGTCATTCAAACCCAACAGGCAAACCATTTTAAACGGCAGGCTGCGCATCGGCACCATACTGCAAAAAGTAATGCCGCCGCTCAAAAATCCGGCTTGGCTTTCGCTGTCCAAAAAGCGGCGGATATGGCGGATAACGGTTTTACACGGCAACAATCCGTCAAATTCGGCCAACTGCGCTTCTTCCTGCCATTTCGCCAAAGACTGCTCAAACTGTTGCTTGGCGTATTGGTCGTCCGTATCCGGAGCAAACAGTTTCTCCAGCAAATCGCGGCAACGCTGCACCCAGCCTTCCACATCGGCAGGCTCTTGCCATTGCGCCGCCATATCGGCCAAAGTACGGATAAATTCGGCAAAACCGCTGAACACGTCCAACTGGTTGACGTTGCTATGCCACGCGCTCACGCCCTGCCACATGCCGTTGCCGCCTTCGGGCAGCATCCAGCCCAAGGCCAAACGCTCTACCGCCTGCTGCCAAGTAAAGAGGTTGTCTTTGCCCTCGCGCATGGTTTGGTCCAAACCCCAATGCACATTCAATCCGGCAACAGTCTCATGCAGCAGCGGCACATCTTCCTCGCTCAAACCGAAGCGTTGCAACACCAACCGGCTTTCCAGCAAAGGCAAAACCTTGTCCACTTCAAACCGGCTCTCCAGCAAGTCCAAAGCTTGCGCCAAAGCATACAGCAACGGCTGGCGGCGGCTGAGTTTCACATCCGAAATCGAATACGGCAAAGCCTGGCTGCCTGCATGCTCCTGCCCAAAAACGGCTTCGATAAACGGGCTGTACGGCTCGATGTTTGGCGTCAAAACGGCAATATCGTGCGGCTGCCAGTCGGGATTTTTTTGCAACACCAGCGACAACTCTTCTTTCAAAATCTGCAATTCGCGTAAAGGGCTGTGTGCTGCGACGATTTTGACGGAGCCGTCATTCAGCAGCTTATCCGGCTCGACACACACTGGATTGCCGTCCGCACCGTGGACCTGAACCAAAGCCTGTTGCCCACCTGCTTCGCTTTCTTCCTGTTGATATAAGCGTTCAGACGGCATGATTAAGTTTTGGATATCGTTTTGCAGGCAATGCAACAAAGTATCGTCTTTTCCCTTTTCATAAACCTGAATATCCTGCTCGGTTTCCACTTCCGACAGAAAATCAAAGAAATCACGTCCCTGCTTGCCCAAAGAAGCCAACAGCGGATGTCCTGCCTGCGACAAATCCGCCTCATCGCCCCTTTTCAAAATCTGCACCTCATCGATGACCTCTCCCCAATATTGGCTGCTCGGGTTGAGCGCAAACACAAACACATCGCAATGCTTGGAAATTTGGTGCAAGAGTTGCAGATACATCGGCGCCATTGTCGAAATGCCGAATACGAACAACCTTTGCGGCAAGACCGATTTATCCAACTGCGCCAACAGCTTTTCCCACAAGGCCACGCGGTGCGGCGCAGATTGGCTGCCATCGTCCAAATAACGCCACAGCCGCGCCTGCCAATCCTCATCATCGCCCAAACCCAGTAGTTTCCCAGCCTGCCACGCATCAATCCAATCCGGCCGGTACACCAAATATTGGTCGAAAATATCCGCCATCTGTCCGGCAAGCTGATAATCCGCCGATGCCGAGCTGTGCAAATAACTTTCCAGCTTCAAGCGCACATTTTCGTATTCCGGGGCCGTCTGAAACATTTCGCTGCGGAACAAATCCAGCAAGCGCCAACGCATGACTTCAGGCGAAAACGGACTGAGCGGCGGCACATCGGGAACCAATTTGCGCATCAGCTGCCAAGCCAAACCGGCAGGCAGGCTGAACTTCAAATTCGCCGCCACGCCGAGTTCGCGCGCGAAAAACACATTCAGATAACGCCGCATCCCCTGGCTCTGCACCACCACTTCTTCCTGCGCCAATACAGAGTCCAAGGGCGAAGCCTGATGAATACGCGCGCACATTTCGGCAAGCGATTCCAAACGGTCGGATTGAAAGAGATAAAACATGACATGCCATCGAAAAAACAATTACGCGCATTATAATGCCATCAGGGCAAACGGTTCAGCAGCGTATAAAAATAAAAGGCAAAAGATTATGGCAAAGGTCGTCTGAAACCGCTTTTCAGACGGCCTTTGCCGTTTAAATATCGTGGACAGTGCAAACGCTAGGCTTTAATGTATTTCTTTTTGAACCTCGGCTTTGTTTAAGCCGAAAGAAAATCTTCTGAGTTCCCAACCAAAATAAAAACCTGCTTCCCTCAAAGCAGGTTTTTAATCTATCCCACTCAAGCAGGCGGCAACGGCGCGCCTTCGGGATGCTTGTAGCGATTGTACATAAACAAATATTGTTCCGGGAAACGGCGTATCCAATACTCGGTATTTTCATTGATCACGCGCGCGTCGTTCTCCTTATCGCCGTTCAATTCGCCGCGCAAAGGCTCAATGTGCAAGACAAAGCCTTTACCGTCGGGCAAACGCTCGCTGCAGAAAAACAAAGCCTTCACGCCTTTGACTTGCGCCAGCTTGCCCGCCAACGTCATGGTGTAGGCAGGTTTGCCGAAAAAGTCCACCCACACACCGTCGCCCCCTTCTTCGGGAGATGGTACATGGTCCGGCAACACAATGGTCGCTTCGCCGCCGCGCAGTGCCTTAATGATTTGTTTGACGCCCTGAATACTGGTCGGCGCAGTCTTACCTTTGCCGCGCACGCGCCCTGCCTGCATCACCGCATCAAATGCCTTGATTTTCGGCGGCTTGTACATCGCCGTCAGCGGAAACGGCAGTTGCTGGCTGATGTAGCGGCCGGCCAAATCATAGCTGCCGATGTGCGGCGTGATAAACAGCAAACCTTCGCCCGCGCTCAAGGCCGTCTGAACATGTTCCCAACCGTTAACGCTGACAAACAGGTTTTCAATTTCCTCAGGCTGTCTGAAAAACGCCACCGGCAATTCCAAGCCGCCTTTTGCCGTTTCACGGAAAACTTTTTTCACCGCCTCGTCCGTCGGGTTCAATCCGGCAAGTTTCATGTTTTCAAAAACTCGCCGGCGATCTTTCGACAGCAAGCGGAAACCCAAACTGCCCAGCAGATTGCCTAATTTGTGCAACCAAGCCAAAGGCAGTGCGGCCAGAAATTTAAAAATAAAGGTAACAAGCGTTTGCATAAGGTTTTACCAAAATGAAGTGGACAGATTGTAAACGAAACAGGCCGTCTGAACAAAACAGACTTCGGGCAAATATATTGCGGCACACCTGCTTTTCTGCTACTATCCGCGCTGCATTAAGAGTTGGGAATTCCATGCCAACCTGCTTTTCAAACGGAAAGGTAAGGTGGACGGTTGAAAAACCGATGTGGCTCGCCAGAGCAATCCAAACCCGCTTAATGCGGGAATTTTTTTGCCTGTAAGAAACGCGCAACAGGATTCCGAAACAGCAGGCAAGTGCGAATGTTTCTCACTTGTATAGAGAAAAAGCGGAGTTTTTGTTATGATTTCCGCTGTCCGAAATAAAAGGCCGTCTGAAAACACAGCAGCCTGTTTTTAATGAAAGAATAGCAATGAGCGAATATCTGTTTACTTCCGAATCGGTATCCGAAGGCCATCCGGATAAAGTTGCCGACCAAGTATCCGATGCGATTTTGGATGCCATCTTGGCGCAAGACCCAAAAGCGCGTGTCGCCGCAGAAACCTTGGTCAACACAGGCTTGTGCGTATTGGCAGGCGAAATCACCACCACCGCCCAAGTGGACTACATCAAAGTCGCACGCGAAACCATCAAACGCATCGGCTACAACTCCTCCGAGCTGGGCTTTGATGCCAACGGCTGCGCAGTCGGCGTGTACTACGACCAACAATCTCCGGACATCGCCCAAGGCGTGAACGAAGGCGAAGGCATCGACTTGAACCAAGGCGCGGGCGACCAAGGTTTGATGTTCGGCTATGCCTGCGACGAAACCCCTACCCTGATGCCGTTTGCCATCTATTACAGCCACCGCCTGATGCAGCGCCAAAGCGAATTGCGCAAAGACGGCCGCCTGCCTTGGCTGCGTCCTGATGCTAAAGCGCAACTGACCGTGGTTTACGACAGCGAAACCGGCAAAGTAAAACGCATCGACACCGTCGTCCTGTCCACCCAGCACGACCCGTCTATCGGTTACGACGAGCTGAAAAACGCCGTGATCGAACACATCATCAAACCGGTTCTGCCGTCTGAACTGCTGACCGACGAAACCAAATACCTGATCAACCCGACCGGCCGCTTCGTTATCGGTGGCCCGCAAGGCGACTGCGGTTTGACCGGCCGTAAAATCATCGTCGATACCTACGGCGGCGCAGCTCCGCACGGCGGCGGCGCATTCTCCGGCAAAGACCCGTCCAAAGTGGATCGTTCCGCCGCTTACGCCTGCCGCTATGTTGCGAAAAATATCGTTGCCGCAGGCTTGGCAACCCAATGTCAAATCCAAGTTTCCTACGCCATCGGCGTTGCCGAACCGACTTCGATTTCCATCGATACTTTCGGCACCGGCAAAATCAGCGAAGAAAAACTGATTGCCCTGGTTCGCGAACATTTCGACCTGCGCCCTAAAGGCATCGTCCAAATGCTCGACCTGTTGCGCCCGATTTACAGCAAATCCGCCGCCTACGGCCACTTCGGCCGCGAGGAGCCTGAATTTACTTGGGAGCGCACCGACAAAGCAGCCGCATTAAAAGCAGCCGCAGGCGTGTAAACTTCCGCATTTTAGGCCGTCTGAAAAGCAAAACGTTTTCAGACGGCCTTTTTCCTTATACAATAGCCACTTGAATTTCTATATACATTCTGAATAAAGGATACGGATTATGTTCGGCAAACAACTTTTTGAAGAAGTCAGCTCCAAAATCAGCGAAACCATCGCCAACAGCCCTGCCAAAGACATGGAGAAAAACGTTAAAGCCATGCTCGGCAGCGCGTTCAACCGCATGGATTTGGTGACCCGCGAAGAATTCGATATCCAACAACAGGTTTTGATTAAAACCCGTACCAAACTGGCCGAATTGGAAGCCCGTTTGGCCAAACTCGAAGCCGCTCAAGAGCCTGAAGAAGCTGCTTTGAAAGCTGCCGAAGCCGCTGCGGAAGAAGCTGTTGCCGAAATCAAACAACAAACCGAAGCTGTCGAATAAGGCCGTCTGAAACATGTCGCTTGCTTTGGTTTACAGCCGCGCCTTAAGCGGCATGAATGCGCCGTTGGTCGAAGTGGAAGCCCACCTTGCCAACGGCTTGCCACATTTCAATATCGTCGGCTTGCCCGATACTGAAGTCAAAGAAAGCCGCGACCGTGTGCGTGCCGCCATTATTCAAAGCGGCTTCGACTTTCCCGCCAAGAAAATTACCGTCAACCTCGCACCGGCCGACCTCCCAAAAGAATCCGGCCGTTTCGATTTGCCGATTGCCTTGGGCATTCTTGCCGCTTCAGGACAAATTAACCCTGAAAAGCTCACCCAATATGAGTTTGCCGGCGAATTGGCACTGTCCGGCCTGCTGCGTCCCGTACGTGGCGCGCTGGCCATGGCATGGCAGGGAATGCAGGCCGGCCGTTCGTTCGTTTTGCCACAAGAAAATGCCGAACAGGCTGCCGTTATGCGCGGTATCGCGGTTTATGGTGCACGTTCTTTAGGCGAAGTGGCCGCGCATTTAAACGGTATCGAACCGTTGACACAAACCGAATGCAAGCTGACGCAAAGGCCGTCTGAACAAAGTAAAATTCCTGATTTAGCCGATGTTAAAGGCCAGCATACCGCTCGCCTTGCCTTGGAAATCGCAGCTGCAGGCGGACACAGCCTGCTGATGATGGGTCCTCCGGGTACGGGCAAATCCATGCTTTCGCAACGTTTACCCGGCATCCTTCCGCCTTTGACTGAAGACGAATTGGTCGAAGTATGGGCTTTGCGTTCGCTCCTACCCAACCACCAGCAACAACTCGACAGCAACCGTCCTTTCCGCAGCCCTCATCACAGCGCCAGCTCTGCTGCCATGGTCGGTGGCGGTTCAGATCCACGTCCGGGTGAAATTTCATTGGCACACCACGGTGTGTTGTTTTTAGACGAATTGCCCGAGTTTGACCGTAAAGTATTAGAAGTATTGCGCGAACCTTTGGAAAACGGAGAAATCCATATTTCCCGCGCCGCACGCCAAGCAGTTTATCCGGCCAAATTCCAACTTGTTGCCGCCATGAACCCCTGCCCTTGCGGCTATCTCGGTCATCCGTCCAAACCTTGCCGCTGTACGCCTGAAAGCGTTGCCCGCTACCGCAACAAAATTTCAGGGCCATTACTCGACCGTATTGATTTAACCATCGAAGTACCCAGCCTTTCCGCTGCCGAGTTGATGCAACAAGAAGCAGGCGAATCCAGTGCCACCGTATTGAAACGCGTTACCGCCGCACGTAAAATCCAATACAACAGACAAGGCAAAGTCAATGCAGAACTGAGTGTCGGCGAGCTCGATGGCAAAGCCCGCATCCAAAAAGAAGCGCAAGAAGCCTTGGGAACCATGCTTGAAAAACTGTCCCTTTCCGCACGAAGTTTCCACCGTATCATGCGCGTTGCCCGTACGTTGGCCGATTTGGCAGGGGACGAAGAAGTCAGCAAAACCCATGTGATGAAAGCCATCGGCTTCCGTCGCGCTCTTTAACTTTTCAGACGGCCTGAATCTTTATGTTTAAGTAAAACTAGAGTAAACAAAGCATCAGGATTTTGCCGTCTATAACGGTTATTGATAAAATATCGAATCCAAACTCAGACAGTCTCCTTTCAGGCCGTCTGAACACATTATTACAAGGTAAGTCATGAAAAAATCTACACAATATGGTAAAGGCTTGGCCGGTTTCTTTTTCGGCCTAATACTGGCAACAGGTATTATTGCCGGTATTTTGTTCTTTTTGAACCAAGGCAACCAAAACGTTTTCAAAGAGCTGACTCAGCCTAAACAAAGCGAAGAACCTGAAATCCTGAAACCTCAGGACAAAGCAGAGAAACGCCCAGCTACCGACAATTCATCTACCCAAGCAGATGAAGAAAAAGCTAAAGCAGAAAAAGAAGCGGCCGAGAAAGAAGCCAAAGCTAAAGAAGAGGCTGAAAAAGCTACCAAAGAAGCTGAAGAAAAAGCTCAAGCGGAAAAAGAAGCTCAGGAGAAAGCTGAACAAGCAGAACGTGAAGCCAAAGAAAAAGCAGAGAAAGTCGCTGCCGATAAGGCCGAACGCGAAGCTAAAGAAAAAGCTGATAACGCCGCCATCGATAAAGCCGAACGTGAAGCCAAAGAAAGAGCAGACAAAACTGCTGCCGACAAAGCCGAACGCGAAGCCAAAGAAAAAGCTGCAAAAGCTGAAGCAGAAAAAGAAGCTACTAAGAAAAAACTGGCCGAGAAAAAAGCCGAGTTAGAGAAAAAACGCGCAGAAAAAGCCAAAGCGGAAAAAGAAACTGCCGATAAAGCTGCCAAAGATAAAAAAGCAGCCGACCAGCTGACTGCCAAACAAAAAGAGCGTGCCGAGCGCAAACTGGCCGAGAAAAAAGCGGCCGAAGCCAAGAAACAAAACAAGCCGACACCTGAGCAAATCCTCAACAGCGGCAGCATCGAAAAAGCACGTAAAGCAGCAAATGCCTCTGCAACAAAAGAAAGCAGCAACACTGCAAGTAAACAGTCAGCGGAAAAAGCCGAAGCAGCTGCCAACAGCGGTAAAAAAGTATTCCTGCAACTTGGTTCATATGCAGACCGCTCCAGCGCAGACTCACAACGTGCAAAACTAGCTATTTTAGGTGTTTCTTCCAAAGTGGTTGAATCTCAAAACGGCGACAAAACCATTTATCGAGTTCAAAGTAACACCATGCCGCAGGAAGCTGCTGTAAAACTGCAAAAAAACCTGCAAGGCCATAATATCAACAGCTTGATTCGTTCTACCAAATAATGGAATCACTGATGAAGCAGCGTATAAAACAAACCATTGCCGCACTCAGCCTGAGCCTGTTCGGACTGAGTGCGCAAGCTGCTACCGAGGGCGTGGACTATACTGTTCTTAGTCGTCCTATTCCGCAGCAACAAGCCGGCAAAATTGAAGTACTTGAGTTTTTCGGCTACTTCTGCGTTCATTGTTACCATCTCGATCCAGTTTTGTTGCAACACAGCAAAACCTTCGCTAAAGATGTTTCCTTACGGACAGAGCACGTCGTTTGGATGCCTGAAATGTTGGGTTTGGCCAAAGTTGCCGCAGCCGTCAATCTTTCAGGTTTAAAATATCAAGCCAATCCAGTCATCTTCAAAGCAGTTTACGAACAAAAAATCAACCTGGCCGATACCAATGTATTCCGATCATGGGTGGATAAACAGACAGGTTTTGACAGTAAAAAACTGCTTCAAGCCTACAATAGTCCTGCTGCCGCATCGGCTGCTGCAAAAATGCAGCAATTGACGGAAACTTATCGAATTGAAAACACACCAACTGTCATCGTCGGTGGTAAATACAAAGTCAATTTCAACAGTACCGACTGGAAAGCCGGTATGAAAACCATAGACGAGCTCATCGTCAAAGTCCGCCGCGAACAATCCTCAGAACCACTTTAACTATTCAACAAAAGAAAGACGGCCTCAAGGCCGTCTGAAAACTTATGGACATTCTGATTTTATTTAAAGCACTTATTCTCGGTATCATCGAAGGTTTAACCGAGTTTCTCCCTATTTCCAGTACCGGTCATTTGATTGTATTCGGCGACTTAATGAACTTTCAAAGCAACGGAAAAGTATTTGAAATTGCTATTCAACTCGGTGCCGTATTAGCCGTCGTATTTGAATACCGCCAACGATTTACCCATATCATAAAAGGATTGGGTAAAGAACGAACAGCCAATCGCTTTGTACTGAATTTATTTATTGCCTTCATACCGGCTGCGGTTGTGGGGCTATTGTTCAGCAAACAAATCAAATTACACCTTTTCAACCCAATTACCGTTGCTACCATGCTGGTACTGGGTGGTTTCTTCATTTTATGGGTTGAAAAACGCCAAGCAACAGCCAAACCCAAAGTCAATCATGTAGATGATATGCGCCCAATCGACGCATTTGTTGTAGGATGTGCCCAAATTTGTGCTCTTATACCTGGTACATCACGTTCAGGCAGTACGATCATGGGCGGTATGTTGTGGGGGCTGGAACGTAAAACAGCTACTGAATTCTCATTCTTCCTTGCTGTACCGATGATGATTGCGGCAACAGGTTACGACATCTTAAAAAACTACAAACTCTTTACCTTGCAAGATGTCGGACAAATTGCCATCGGCTTTATCGCAGCATTTATCGCCGGTTTATTGGCAGTAAAAGCTTTACTGAAATTTGTCTCCAGTAAAAACTATGTGCCTTTTGCCTACTACCGTATTGTATTTGGTGGTCTGATTCTCCTTACTTGGATGCTGGGCTGGGTCAGTTGGAGCGAATAACCCCTCTCCCTCTAAGGACGTGTCTCACGTCCTTTTTCTTTATCCGCATCCTCCCTTTAGATCAGATTTCTACCCCATAAAAGGCCGACACTCCGCATCATTACCCCTAAATATCTCCTCACCGTCCGTACAGCTTCCCTTCCCCTTCATCTTCCCGCACACCACCGCCGTCAGCGACTCATTCAAGCGCAATACCCTCGGTTCCGCCTCCCTGTCCAGCGCCACCGCCTTCAAAGTAAACTTCCCCTCCAAGATCCCCTTAGCCTGGCCGCTCATCCTGATACAGAAACCGCCTGCCTCCTTGACCGGCAACTCCGGCCACTTCGTCGACGTCAGCTTAAAGCTGCCCTTTTTCGTATAGAACTGCTCCATAAAGCGCGCATTTTCCAGCAGGGCGGCATGCGCCGCACGCAGGTTGGCCGAGCGGACCGATTCCCGATAGGCCGAGACCTTTGCAAAAAAGCCTTTCCTCCAACAGCCGAAATCCAAACACAGGTTTTCGGCTGTTTTTGTTTCAAATATCCAATAATTCTATTCAAATACTCCCTTAATCCCCCTTGGATACCTGATTAATCAGGCATCCTGGCCGCCTTTTAGGCGGCAACAGGCGCACTTAGTCTGTTGGCGGCTTTCAAAAGGTTCAAACACATCGCCTTTAGATGGCTTTGTGCACTCACTTTGCTCAGTCCGAAATA